>JAATFQ010000169.1 GCA_015655115.1 Sphingobacteriales bacterium | reverse complement strand
TCACAATCAATCGTGAATACATATTTTTTCGTATATTTGCACAGAACGGAATACAAACACACTATTCTCTTCATACTTACTTGCTGATCATCCAATTGGTTAGATTCGAATTTTCGTGGCTCCCTTACCGTTGTTGCCCGGGAATTTATTTATATTCAGGCTAGATCGTACATTTCAATATTTATGGAACGCCTTAACAAGTAAAGCAGAGAGAGTTATTTTTTAATTAAATAAGGAAATTTATGGCTAAGTCTCAGGCGACCTTCATGAAGAAGCAACTAGAAAAAAACAGGCAGAAGAAAAAAGAAGATAAAGAGCAACGTAAACAAGAACGCGCACAAAACTCTACAGGTGGAGATTTGGAAAGCATGATGGCTTACGTAAACGAATTCGGTGAAATAGTTTCTACACCCCCAGAAAAGAAATAAAGTAAAAAGGCCTGGTTCAAATGAACCAGGCCTTTTTACTTTAGTATGTATACTTTATAGTATCTATTGAAGCGATTAATTGTTCGCTGTACCTATTGGGCTCTTCCAGATTTTTTATCCTGTCCCCTGCCGATCAAATATCCTGCACCAGCACCAGCTACACCACCAATAATAGCACCTCTTCCTTTTTTCTTGTCAATCAGCGCACCTCCTAATCCTCCAGCACCCGCTCCGATAACGGTACCCAATGCTGCACTACTCCATCCTTTTTTCTTTTTTGTAGTGGTTGTAGTTGTAGTAGTTGATGCACTTGGTGAGGCCATCCTTGCAGCAGGTGCATTTTCAGCAGCCCTGGCTTCAGATAACATCAATATTCTTTTTTCTTCAAGTGCTTTAGCTTCTTCTTGTTTTTTGGCTACTTCAACCATTTTAAAACTATCTAATCTCATACTATCTTTAACTGCTTTTATTGCAGCTTGTTTTACGGCCTCTTCTTTGGCTGCGTTCTTACATGAACTAAATGCCAGGACCATTGCGAATAATACGAATATCTTTTTCATCGTGCTGTGTTTTACGTTTTACAATTATATATAAACAGATATATGTAAAAATGATGCCAAAAATCATTTTTATTTGATAAAACAATTCCGTACTTCAACTACTTATTTAAGTTATAATCTATTTATTATGGAAAACAGCAATATCAAAAACACAAAAAACTCAGGTGCAAAACATCCAGAACCTTCGGAAAACGTTCAAATGAGCATTGAAACCGTTATTCCTGATGCAGAAAATCTCACTAAAGAGAAGGGCAATACCCTGAAAGAAAATGGTAACAAACAGCAACAAGAAGGTGAAATTGAAAGCAATGTACCCATAGTGGAAGCTCAGACTTCCTCCTGTGAACAGGACAATAATATAGAAACTGTAACTCCCTGAGGTCATTTATCCATCAATGGAGAATGCCCATATCCTTCATTATCGTCACTATCATCACTTTCTCCATCTGGATTATGTGATATACGGTCATTATCATTATTGAGATAACCGAAAGCCGAATTTTCTGATGAATGGTCTGCGTCTAATCCTAAATTCTCAGGCTCCATCCCTGCATGGATTTCTGAGGTTTTGGTAGCATCTGTATTACTATTTTTTTTTGTTTTCTTTTCCATATATCGATGATCAGTTACTATTAAAAATAACAACAACCTATGCTTATAGTTTTATCAAAACCTTACAAACGCGAAGAATAACTATTATGGTTTTGGATATTAATGTTCAATTGATTATTTTCACATCGAAATTTATAACAATAATATGCGTACAACAGGAAAAGTTAAATGGTTTAATTCTGCAAAAGGGTTTGGTTTTATAACTCCAGAAGATGGAGGAAAAGATATTTTCGTGCATTTCTCTGCAATAGCAGGCGATTCATTCAGAGAACTGAATGAAGGCGATAACGTTGAATTTGAATTAAACGACGGTAAAAAAGGCCCTGAGGCTTCTAATGTAACCGTTCTTTAATTAGAATTTATTCGAATAAAAAGGGGACAATGCAAGCGCATCGTCCCCTTTTTATGTGTAAGGAACGTCACATTTTGATAATTTTAATAAAAACTTGCGGCGAAAAATAATACACGGACATACATTGGTAACAAACAAAAAAATAAGTATTCTTGGTTGTGGATGGTTCGGGTTCGAACTGGCAAAAGATCTGATTGCCCAGGGGTATACCGTGAAAGGGTCCAGTACAACAGTACAAAAATTACCCGTATTACGACAGTATGGGATTATTCCATTTCTGGTCAATTTTAAGGAGAGTGAAGAGAATTTCAATGCTGACTTTTTCGACTGCGACCTGCTATGGATATGTATCCCACCAAAAAGAAGCACTGCAGAACAACATACGTTTTTATCCAAAATTGAACGTATTTCAGCTACCGCGGCAAAACACAACGTCAAACAGGTTGTATTTATCAGCTCGATATCTGTTTACCGCGATGCTAATAGTACTGTTACAGAAAAAACAATACCAGATCCGGAGTCAGATTCAGGAAAAGCAATGTTAGCAGCAGAATCAGTATTACAACGTCAAAACGCCTTTTGTACTACGATTTTCAGATTTGGCGGATTATTTGGTCCGGGAAGAGATCCGGGAAAATTCTTTGCCGGTAAGACAGACATCCCCAATGGGAATGCCCCCGTTAATCTCATTCACCTTTCAGATTGCATAGGGCTAAGCAATAAACTGCTGCAAACTGAAGCTTTTGGATATATTTATAATGCTTGCTCAACGGAACATCCTACAAAAAAAGACTTTTATACGCTGGCAGCACAAAAATCTGAATTGATTCTACCCTCTTTTATAAATGAATTAGTAAGATTTAAATTAGTAGACAGCGAAAATATACCTAAACATCTTAATTATATATTTACAGTTTCTCTTCATCAAATTTGAGTTCTTCCACACACCTGTATACAATTTATCAACTGTGTTCTGCAGTAATTGAAGTATCATCCAATGCTTGTTATAATTTATCGTACTGAATCACAGGAATATTACAAATTGTGATCCTGCAAATATGGCCACCTGCACCATAAATTATTTTAAAAATGATAACTTGCTAATAATTGATGGAAATATGACGATGAATATGGATATATATATATTTCAATTCTATGCAATCGTATGGCTAAGTAATGATGAACCAAAATCAGGGGGTAGCTTTAAATATTTTCAAAGGAACAATTGACATATAGATGGATTTAACGATTTGGGGAGCAGCGAAACAGGTAACAGGAAGTATGCATCTGCTGGAAATGGAGAATTACAAGATCTTAATTGATTGTGGTCTTGATTATGAAAAAGACACTTACCAGGAAGAAAACCAATATTTTCCGTTTGATCCAACCGATATTGATGTCGCTATCTTAACACATGCACATATAGATCATTCCGGCAATCTGCCTACATTAGTAAGAATGGGATTCCGAGGACAGATTCTTTGTACTCCGCCAACGGCAGATCTTACAGAATTACTATTGCTTGACTCCGTAAATATTTTTCTAAGTAAACAAAGCAAACGCACAAAAGGTAAAAGAGGAGGATCAGGCCCGAAACCATTGTATTTACACAAACATGTAATGGACACAATGGAGCGCTTTGTCACCATTTCATTTGATAAAGACTTTAAAATAAATAATGATATTACTGTTCGCTTTATTCCTGTAGGGCACTTACTGGGTGCTGCAGCTATAGTATTAACCATACAAGATAAAGGACAAGAAAAGAAAATAGCATTTACAGGCGATATTGGAAGAAAAAACTATCCAGTTTTAGTAGACCCACAGCCCCTTCCTGCTGTAGATTATTTAGTATCGGAATCTACTTATGGGGGTAGAATGCATACCAGAGATTCTACTATTGAACAAAAGCTGGTAGAAATTATTAATGATACCTGTGTAAAGTTTCCTGGCAGGCTGATTATCCCCGCTTTTAGTATTGGCCGGACACAAGCGCTTGTATATTCGTTAAATAAGATCTTTAGTGAAGGACTTTTACCTCCTGTAAAGATATTTGTTGACAGTCCGCTGGCAAGTTTTGCAACAGATGTTTACCGCAGGCATCATGAGCTGCTTAACGAAGAATCCAGGGAATTTTACCGGCGGAAAGGTGATGAATTTGAGTTTGAAGAGCTATCTTACGTACAGGACAAAAGGGAGAGTATTTCTATTTCTAATTATCATGAGCCTTGTATTATCATCTCTTCTGCAGGTATGCTTGAAGGGGGCCGTATCCAGGATCACCTTTATCACAACATACAGAATTATTACTGCACTATCCTCTTTATAGGTTATTGTGCTAAGGGAACATTAGGTAACCGCCTGCTGCGCGGAGATCCTATTGTGAACCTGCGCCGTCGTGATTTAATGGTATTTGCCACGATCAAACAAACTGACCTGCTGAGTGGCCATGGTGATCATGAAGACCTGCTGAACAACGTAATAAAACAGGATCCGAAATTGTTGAAAAAGGTGTTTCTTGTGCACGGAGAAAGCAAAAGTCTGCAAAGTTTAGCAGAAGCAATTACAGAGAGTGGCTATAATGTTGAAATTCCCGAAAAAGGAGAAGTATTCAAACTATAATAAAAAACACCGCTATTGCATTTTATCTAAATAATCCGGGACTAATTAATACTCCTGTTCTGATTAAACCAGAAATCATATAGCGACTGCATGCAGACAATTAAATTATTATATCCATCAGGTTTAGTTAAAAATGCATTTGCACCGCTCTCTAATGAAGATTTAACATCACGGACATCGTCAGATGTTGAAAATAAAATAACAGGTACATATTTGAAATAGGGGATTTCTTTAATCTTTTTAAGCACCTCCAAACCAGATATACCAGGTAAGTTCAGATCTAAAAGAATGAGCTTTGGCCTGTGTTTATCTTCTTCAAAACGCTTTAAGGCAGCAATCGCCATATTACCATCTTCAACAATACTGACAACTAAATCATCTTTTATCTCCCTGACAGCATAATTCATGATAAATGCAAAATCCGGGTCGTCTTCTATATATAATATATCTGGGGAAGTTATCATAATTATCTTTTAAAGGCTATGTAAAAAATTGTGCCAACTTTCAGTTCGCTCTCAAACCAGATCCTCGCATTATGTTTTTCGACAATACGTTTCACAATGGCCAATCCCACACCTGTGCCTTCAAATGTTTTAACATTATCCATTCTTTTAAAAAGCTCATATACTTTATCCTGATGATCAATGGCTATCCCAACTCCATTATCCTGTATTTTATAGATAATCTCCTCACCAGTATCTACTCCCCCAATCATGATTTCGGGATGTTCAGCTGTTGAGCAATATTTCACAGCATTACCAATGATATTGGTAAAAACCTGCGTCACCAGGATTTCAGAACCAACGATTACAGGAAGATCCCCGAGAGTGACAGCAGCTCTTTCTCCACCTTCCCGTGTGAAATTTACTTCTGCAAGAACCCCTTTTATCAGCACATCCATATCAAGGGGGGACATATCAACCTCCATCCGGCCTACTCTTGCCAGTTTCAAAATCTCATTGATCAGGAATCCCATCTTGTCTGCCCCGGCAATCACCCTGCCTAATAGCTGCTTTCCATCCTCATCTAAGGATTTATTAGTAACCATTACTAACTCTGTATAACTTTTTATCAATGTGAGCGGGGTACGCAAATCGTGGGATATAGTATAGCTAAACGTATCCAATTCTTCATAAGCTCTTTTTAAACGATCATTCAGGATTCGTATTTCCCCGGCCTTTTTATTGATAGCAGTTACGACCTTATCCCTTACCTTCACAACATTGGCTATTTCTGTTTGTGTCCATTTAAGAGCAGTATGTTCTATTATTTGAGACCAGATTTCGAAAGAATTGCGGGGCGAAAGACACAATGATCCGCCCTGAGCAGCTACAGCAGGCTTATTCGGATCACCTGCCCAATCTATGGTGGTAATTTGTTCCGGCCTGAACCATACAATTAATTCTGAACTATCCTGCGCTATCATACAAGCGATAATTCCGCTTCCTGTTTCTTTGTATTCTTTTGCAGGATGAAAAACTTCCGGTAGCCTGTGTGTATAATAAACTGCGTCATCGACTGTCCTTTGCAGCCAGCTGAACAAATCTTTCAGCTGGTCAATATCCGGGGTTTTTCCTTGGGTAGCAACTTTGTCCTCAAATAGTACCGCAACTCCTGTAGCTCCAGTAACATCTTTTAAGATGTTCTCCTGCACCATTAAAACAGTCAGCAGATCTCCATCCTTAGTGAGCTGTAAACTCAATCTGTTCAATGCATCCTGATAATTGTTATACTGTTCTGACTCCTCTTCCTCCTTACGGTATTCCAATGCGGAGGAAACAATTTTACCAATCAGCTTTGCTGCCTCACGCGCTTTATAATCAATAAATTTAGGACTATAGTTATGGCATGCAATTAATCCCCAAAGCTCAGACCCGCAAATCAACGAAATACTAAAACTAGACTCAACTCCCATATTTCTGAGATACTGTATATGTATAGGCGATACAGCTCTCAAAACGGAGTGCGTTAAATCTAACGGCTCTTCATTAAATGTTAAAATTGCCGCACTGGCAGAATTAACATCGGCAATTATACGGGTATAGTTAAGTTTATACAGCTCCCTTGCTTGCTTGGGAATATCTGATGCCGGGTAATGAAGCCCATAAAATGATTCAAGCGAATCTTCTTTAACTTCTGCAATGACTTCCCCATGCCCTTCTTCTAGAAACTTATAGATCATTACTCTATCATAATGAATAATCTCTTTAATTTCTTTTGCCGTATTGTACAACAATGAGCGCAGATTATTACCCGCCAGTATTTCTGACACAGATTTTCCAATAAGATTTTGTATATCATATTGTAACGTTACAGGTTCAAATTCCAGCAGGAACAATGGTCCTGACAAGGATATTATTAAATAGTAAGGTTTACTATCTATTTTAAGCGGATAAGGATTTATAGTATCAAAACTCGACCGGGCTTGTCCTAATTTTAGCAAAGGTAGCAGCAGGCCACTCAACTCCAGTAAGTTTTCAAGATCTTCAAACCGGCCTCCCAGTAGTGTTTTCGGTGCGGCGGAAATAAAATCAGCAATGTTCTCAGTGATAAAGTCAACAGTTAATGAATCAACATTTACAGCAATCAGGAATCCATGTGCCTGGATTTTGCCAGGTATATGGATTGGCTCTTTGTCGCAATTGGTCAGATCAAGGGGAAATGATTTCATATTTATAGCAAGGAATGTATAGTCTAGAAAATTGTCAGAATATATACATTCAAACTGATATTTAATAATGTTGACCATTTAAATTTAAGTATATCCTGCATATTCTTAAACAAACACAGATTATTTATGATTGTTTGTATATATAATAGTAATAAACAGGAAGCACCCAACACATCCGCGAAACTGCATTAATAACGACAAATGGGCATTCGGAAACCAATTTTAAAAACAAACAGGTTGTAACCTACCAACTCAATTGATCGAGGGCAACGTATAGATAAAAACAACTCCAATAAAGACAAATTCATCACCTCAGAAATTAACAACAAATAGCCTACAATCTAAGCTTGTAGCAAAAACTATACACTATTTTGACCATAACGGGATAAAAGTCAGTTCCATAGAATTGGTCAATTACACTTTTAAAGACCTCATTATTAAGGTTTTTGTTTTATTTATGCTATAAAAACAGCTTTGGCAGGATTATTACTAGTATAAGGGAAATCAGTGGAGAACTGAATATTTAATATCTAACTATAAAAAGATGAACTCTAAAATTACAAAATCGGCATTGATATTATCCTTAGTAGGATTATCAACCTCATTATTCGCTCAGGACATGAACTCGGATACGACGAAACGTTTTGACAAAAAAGAATTCCGTACATGGTCAATCGGGCTTAACGGTGGTATGTTAACTCATTACACACCTTTTAATAGTACTTCAAACGGTGATTTCGCAACTCCACAAGAGAGCTGGGGTTACGGAGGTTACATTAAAAAACAAATTGTACCAGGCTTCGGTATACAAGCTGATTTCCTTGCTGGTAAAGTGAAAGGATTCAGACCAAACAATTTAAGTGGCATTGACGCCCCTACAGATGCTCAAAGAAATAGCGGATTTGAAACACGTATTGACTGGTCAGCAGCCTTAAGTGCAAACTTTACAATTGCTAACTTAAGCCTCAACAAAAAACGTAACTTCCTATCTCCATATGTTACAGCAGGTGCTGGTTACATGTCTTCAAGTGCTAACACTGATGCACCGAATGGCGGAAGCACACCTTACACAGAAAACTGGTTTATTCCAGTTGGAGCAGGTTTTAAATTAGGTGTATCTAAAGGTGTAAACATCGACTTAGGTTATACTGTTAGCTTCATGAAAGATAAAAACTTCGATGGTACAATTGGTGCAGCTAACGACAGGTTCTCTTATGCACATGCTGGTGTAGAGATTGCATTAGGTAAAAAAGGAACTTCTCAATTACAAAACTTCAGCCCTATTGCCGCTATCCGCGAAGAAAGTGCTGCTGAAAGTGCAGAATTAAGAAGAGCATTATCTACAGCTGAACAAAACAGATTGAGAGATCAGGAGCAATATGCTAAAGATCTTGGTGATGATGATATGGACGGTGTAGCTAACAAATTTGACAAATGCCCAGGAACTCCTGCAAACACAGTTGTTGATGGTGCTGGTTGTCCATTGAAAACTCCAACACGTGTAGTTACTGAAAAAGTAATCATTACTGAAGCAGATCGTAAAGTTGTTGGTGAAGCCATCAAAAACTTAGAATTTGATTTAGGTAAAGCAACTATCAAAGCTAAATCTTATGAAACTTTAAATCGTGTTGCTGCATTATTAGTTGAGAAAAACTTCAGCTTGAAATTAGCAGGTCACACAGATAATACTGGTTCAATGGCTTTAAACTTACGTTTATCTAAAGACAGAGCAGAATCTGTTAAAGCTTACTTAGTATCTCAAGGTGCTAACCCATCAGTTATTGAAGCAACAGGTTACGGTCCAAACCAACCAATTGCAACTAACAAAACTGCTGCTGGTCGTCAACAAAACAGAAGAGTTGAGTTCTCATTATTTTAATCTGAACTAACACAGTATAGAAAGACCTGCTTTAACCGGCAGGTCTTTTTTTGTTCTTGATTTATAAGGATATGAAAGAAATGTATTTTTTAAACGGTTCTTCAGTCTAGAACATACCCGCTATTCTGAAGCTATTTTGCATTAAAGTTAAACAGGTTCTCTACGGTACGGTCTGGGTACAATGATATTCTGAAGCAATTTTGCATTACAAATAACTCTTAAATATCAGTCGGGTTCACGCTCAGGCCAATACTCTCCGCTGAGATTCAACTCCTCAGCAGTCAGATTGCAGTCAATACTGACAGTCATTTTTCCTTTATTTAAAGTATCGACGGCACTGCAGGCATTAAACTCTTCCATTTCATACTCAAGTTGCAACTTTATACTATCCGCCCCTATAAACTGGATAGTGCCTTGAATTACATCTACTTTACTTACTTTCTCTCTAGGGTAGTAAGATTGCAGCATATAGGCGATCTGATCAGAATGGCTACGAATTTCTTCAATGAGCAAATCCTTTTTTGAAGCTGTATCCTCCTGCAATGCAATGCGTAAATCAGCTGGTATTTTAAATTTAAGTGTAGCCTGCATAAATATATTTATAATTTATCTCCTGAAATGTTTATAATCTCCTGAAATATTTAGATTTTATTTCATGAATGTCCTATATACTGCCCTAGTAAACTCGCGTAGAAAAGGCAAAATCCTTAAACTTTTCATAATTTGAAGGTCCTGTATAACAGATGTCTCTGCGTCAAGAAAAGCAAATATCACCGAAGCGCGCGTGTTTTTAAATAAATCGCCAAATAGTTGGTAGCCTTCATAGTTTTCTTTCGCCAGCACATTCAGCAGAGTGACGTCATATAAGTGCTGCTTTAATCCTATGGTTTCATTGGCAAAGAAGGGGTTTCCCTGTGACTGATACGCAGCCAGGATCTTAGTAATTGTTTTCTGTGTATTGGTAAAAGTATATCCAGTACTCGCCCTTGTATCTCCCCCTATAGTCCCAATATTAACGATATGATTATTGAACCTCGTAAACCGGTAGTCTGTCATAGGTATTACGCCAAACTCCTCTTCCAAAATTTCATAATCTGTTATTTTAAGGACATTAGTAAGATATTCATCAATCTGCGTGTCGTATTCCTTCTCTGGCAATAGCGTTTTTGAAAATAAAGTATATTCCACAAAAAGCTCGTCAGCTGATATTGGAAGGGTGTAAAAGAAGGTAGTCCCATGCTGCTGCCCTGTCCTGAAGTCCATCAGGTGAGCATCCTTAACTTGTAGCATTCCAAGTTGTACCCTTATTTTTATCCCTTTAAAATGTTGTAAAAAATATTGGTCGTCTTTTTTTAAAACCGGCTTTTCATATAGTGAATTAAACAGAAAGGCCGATGTATAAACATGCGTTTTGGTATGCAGGATACATGATGTAGCACCTTGTGCTGCAATATGCTCCACAGTGGCTTTAACAAAGCTGATATTAGGAAATTGCTGCAGCCATGTGATAACATGGGTATAGAAATCTATGCTCCTTATGGAATTATAAGTATAATTGCCACTTGATAGCGCCAGCCGTTCTCCATCATGACAAAAGAATAACAGATCTTTCCATTGCCTGTAAATAAGATGATCGAAATCTGTCTGAGTGCTTTTCCAAAATGACCAGGTACGGTCATTCTCCTTCTTTTCCGACTGGTCGACGACAATGATATTCTCCTCCCGCCAGACACCTGATTTCATGGCACGATACAATAAGCTAAGTCCCGCCAGTCCCCCGCCGCAGATCAGGATATCACATCTTTCTGTTTGCATTTATTATAGTCCTATTTTGTATCTGTAAATCCAGGTAAACACAAACGTACGAAATCAGGGGCGATTTAAACGCAAGCCCAAACGGTATCCACAAACCATCTCTTATGGTCGTAAAAGTGTTTCACTGTTTTAAATCCTGAAACCCCGGCCATTTCTTCAGTTTCCCTGACACTATATTTCTGGGAAATCTCCATATAGATGAATTCATTCTCCTCAAAATGAAAAGTTTGCCCGGAGATAGTTACGTCCTGGCTTACCCTGCTTATGAGATAGCTTTTGCAGGCACCATTAGCAGGATCATAACTTGCATAGTGTTCAAACTGACGGGTATCAAAATTACCGTTCAGCTCAGCATTGATCCTATGTAATAAATTGAGATTAAAATCCCGGGTAAAACCTGAAGCATCATTATAAGCAGCGAGAATTACATGCGGATTTTTTTTGAGGTCGAACCCTATCATAACCAGATCGCCCTGCTGCAGTGAAGAGCGTATTTTACGGCAGAAGGCCGTTGCATTCTCAGGGGTTTCATTGCCAATGTTGCCGCCCAGCATCAGTACTACCTTCTTCCGGTCAGAAATAGTATTAGCCTTTTCGAGCATCTCGAAATATTCGCCATTAAGTCCCTGCACTTTCAGCCCCTCAATTTTCTGGGGCAGGGTTTCTTCCAGGTGGCTGATCATGCTGGAGGAAATGTCTATAGGCATATAGGTGAAGTCGACCTTCATGTCCATCAGCTCTTTGAGCAGAAAGCTTGATTTAGTTGCGTCACCCGCTCCCAATTCTATCAGATCAAAAGTGTTAAACCCATTCTTTAAGGTCAGCGCCAGATCTTTAGTGTGCTCCATAAAAATCTCCATCTCACAATTGGTGGGATAGTATTCCGGACAGCCCATTATTTCCTGAAAAAGTTTATCCCCTTTTTCGTCGTAAAAATATTTAGAGTTTAATGTCTTTGGCGTACGACTTAAGTCGTCCAATACCTCTTTTAAAAATTGATCCATATTTATTTTGAGAGCCGTATTCCGCTAAACATCCAGCGGAGATGAGGGTGAAAGAAATTCCGGTAAGTTATTCTGCTATGATTGACGGGTGTAGCAATTGAAGCCCCACGCAGAACTTTCTGGTTGACCATAAATTTGCCATTGTACTCGCCCAGGGCACCTGCTGCTTTAGAGAATCCGGGATAAGGCAAATAAGCACTTTCGGTCCACTCCCACAGTTTACCCCATTGCAGTTCTGCGGCAGCTACCTCCCACTCAAACTCTGTAGGCAGCCGCATACCTTTCCAGGCTGCAAATGCCGCAGCTTCATAATAACTGATATGGGATACGGGCATATCTGGTTTTATAGCTGTTAATCCGGAAAGACTATACCGGTGCCATTCTCCATCAATTTCATACCAGTACATAGGGGCATTTATCGCATTATTTTTGAGCCAGTCCCAACCCTCAGCATGCCAGAGATTAAAATCCTGATAGCCTCCATCTTTAATAAATTCAAGATATTCAGCGTTTGTAACCAGGTTAGTGGAGATATTGAAATTCTGAATGTATACTTTATGCCTGCCCAGTTCATTGTCGAAATGAAAATCATTCCCCTGGTACCCTACTTCATATACGCCTTCTTTTATAGCTATCCATCCCCCTCCTGTAGCTTCCAAGTCTTCACCAGTGCTGGTCAGCTGTTTTTCTATTGTTTCGGCAGCATATTCCGGAAATAAGGGATTATGCCCTAATATATATTTGATATCATACCATAACAATTCCTGATGCTGCTGTTCATGGTTTAAGCCTAATTCCAACAACTCCAATACTTCTGCAGCAGGCTGGCATTCCAGAAACTGATCCATCGCCTTGTCTACATAGTTACGGTAATGCAACACATCGTCTACCGTGGGGCGACTTAAGTTGCCTCTGTCTGTACGGATTACCCTGGCACCAATATTTTCATAATAGCTATTAAACACGTAGTTATAGTTCTTATTGAATGGCTGATACGCGAAGGCATGAGGAATAAGGATAAAAGTTTCAAAAAACCAGGTAGTATGGCCAAGGTGCCATTTCGGCGGACTAACATCTACCACTGGCTGAACCACATAGTCTTCTTTTTCCAGTTCAGAACATATCAGGATACTATGATTCCTGACTGTGGAGTATTGCTCCCTGAGTAACATATTAATTATTTTTTAGGTGGTTAGTTAAGTCTGTTATAGATTCGATGTGCAAACTTTGTGCCTGTTCTCTCCTCATCATCAATGCGTACGTATTATTAAAACCTATAGGTTTCAGCCATCTGATATTAAACTGTTTTTTAAACTGATCGCTTACATAATTGTAAACACCATCCTTATTGCCATTCAGCCGTTTAATGAGTTCCTTGTCGGGATCAAGTAAAACAAGGAAGCCTGTACCCGTATATTCAGGATAAAGATCAATCTGATTATTTGTCAGTGCATCGAAACATATTTTTGTACCGCCCAGGCCAGTTTTCGTTTCCACATTTAAATCCGTTTGTCCACTGATCAGAATTTTGTACATCTGCGCTAAAATATACTGTTCGCCGAAAATCTTGGAGCCAATTCTGATGGTACCTTTTCGGCCTTTACGGGAAGGCTTATATAATTGGTGGGCGATCATAAAATCCATTGCCACCTTCTCGGGACTTTGGTGCAACTGGTCTACCTCATAATTCAGGGCCGTCATTGTAGAATCATTGATATGGCCAGACAGCTGATTTAAAACCCCCTCTAGCTCCGGATGTGCATCAAGTGACTGCTGTCTGATGATAGGTGATACGAAATAAGGAGGAAAAATATGCCGGTCGTCCCTAAGGGTTATCAAATCATACGCCTTTAGCCGTCCATCTGTGCTATATCCGCTAATGACGTCAAGCTTGTGTTCAAATGCTGCTTTATACATTACAGCATCACTAATGACTACCGTTTCAATACCTAACTGGTATATCTTTTTAAGGCCAAGGTAACCGTCTTCCCTCCCCATAAATTCAGGTGTAAAACCAGCGAGCATTCTTCCCCCAATTTGTGAAGGCAATAAATAAAAGGAACTCAGGGTAACCAGCAGAAAGGGAAAGACTACAAAGCTGAGCCGCAGGCTTTTTAGATTGATGCGCTGCACAAGAGACAGTAAAAAGTCGAAGGCAATAGCCAGTAGTGCTGCAGGAATTGCACCGGCAAGGATCATATTCGAATTATTCAGTGCGATACCGCCAAAAATAAACTCTCCTAAGCCACCGGCAGCAATGTAAGCCGCAAGAGTAGCTACGCCAACATTGATTACAGTTGCCGTGCGTATTCCGGCCATCAGTACTGGAAAGGCCAAAGGGAGCTCAACCCTCGTCAGGATTTGCCATTTATTCATGCCCATACCCTTTGCTGCGTCTACTATGACGGGGTTAACCTCTGTAATTCCGGTATAGGTATTTCTCAGGATGGGTAGCAGGGCATATAAGAACAAGGCAACAATAGCAGGCTTAGGACCTATACCTAAAAAAGGGATCATCACACCGAGCAGAGCGATGCTGGGTATGGTCTGCAAAACCCCTGCAAATCCGAGTATAGCAGCAGCGATTTTTTGTTTTCGTGCAATGTATATACCTGCAGGTACTGCAATTAGAATAGCTAAGATTAAAGAGATCAGCGTAAGTCCGATATGCGCCAGGGTCTGGCTCCACAGCTTATCCGATTGCTGACTTACAAATCCCCAGAAACTTTGAGTTTGTTCCATATTTAATATCTTTTATTGTTTGGGAAATGTATTCTGATTAAAAATATATCCTGGGTATTGAATGTGAAAATATATGCCAATCTGTTGAGACTTGTTTATGTTAAGCTGATCATTTCCAAACTTATTATTTTTGAGCCGAAATTTTATCTTTATGAACTGAAAAAGCAGCCATCAGCTTTTCAAGGTCAATATGGTCTCCGTGATCAACACTATTATCATTCAGCAACTGATCCATCTTATCCCATGCGGTTATCTTACTGCTTCTGCCACTAAAGCCATCCTCAGCACTTACGCGTTTTAATTCGGGGAATATATCCTCCAGCAGCACCGACTTTAGTTCCATCTGCAGACGCTGTTCCTGAAAAAATTCGCTCACAAAAACACTGGCAGGAGAAAACAACAATTCCTTCGGAGTCCCTATCTGCTTAACCTCACCTTTATCCATCAGGCATATCCTATCACCCAGTTCAAAAGCCTCCTGCACATCATGAGTAACCATCACAATAGTTTTTTTAACCAGTTCATCCAGTTCCCTGAACTCTCTTCGGATGGCGTTCCTCGTTATATTGTCTAAAGCGCCAAAAGGTTCATCCATCAGCAAAACAGGAGGATTGACCATGAGGGACCTGGCCACACCAACACGCTGCTGCTGTCCGCCGCTCAAAGCTGCAGGATATTTTTCTGATAAAGATTCATCGAGGTTAAGCTTTTCAAACAGCTCTGCCGACCTTTTTTTTATGGCGGACTTATCCCATTTCAGTAAATTTGGCACAATAGCGATATTCTCTGCGACAGTGTAATGCGGAAATAAGCCATGGTTTTGCAGCACATAACCGATACCACGTCGCAATACTTCGGGTTGCTGTTCTCTGATATCGTTACCATTCAGAAAAATACGGCCAGAGTCGGGCTCAATCAGCCTGTTGATCATCCTTAGTGTAGTCGTTTTACCACAGCCACTCGTGCCCAGTAAAATGAGATTCTCTCCTTCTTTCACCTCAAAACTAATATTATTTACAGCTACTGAAGTTCCGAACTTCCTGACAAGGTGCTCTACTTTTATCATTTAATCGAGGGACATAAATAAGTTATTAAGGGACTCAGCGTATAAAGGATGTGCAAAAATAGCGAACCTGATCTCCTCATAAGTAACATTGCCCATCATAGCCATTTGCAAAATAGTCATAATCTCCCCCCCCTGTTCTCCAATTACCGTGGCTCCTAATATTTGTTTCGTCTTTTTGTCTACTACGGCTTTCATAAAACCTCTTGTCTCCGCTGTTTCAATTGCTCTGGCAACATTTGCCATGGGTATTTTTGCTACAAGGTAATCCAGTCCCTGTGCTTTAGCATCCTCTTCAGTAATGCCAATTCTTCCAACCTGCGGGTCGGTAAATACGCAATAGGGCACCATACGTCCTTTAGTGCTTATTCTCTGGTGCTCTAGGATACGTTTCGTAACCAGTACATAATCATTATATGAGATATGAGTAAAAGCAGGTCCACCTTTTACATCCCCTAAAGCAAAGACATTCTTCGCTCCTGTTTCCAGAAATTCATCCACCAGGATATGCCCATGCTCATCACATAAAATATGCGTATTTTCCAAACCAAGGCTTTCTGTCTGAGGTTTCCTGCCTGAGGCAAGCAAAACATGGCTGCAGCTGAATTCAGTTTTTTTACCTTTCACCTTTGCAGTAACTTTTATAATGCTCTTCTTCTCTTGTTCAAACTTTAAAGCTTTAGCTTCAGTATAAAGATCAATACCATCATCTTTAAATATTTCTGTCATTACCTCACACACATCATCATCCTCTTTTGGCATCAGCAAAGGCCCTTTTTCAAGCAGCGTTATTTTTGAGCCGAAACGGCGGAATAACTGTGCGAACTCCAGACCGATGTAGCCTCCGCCAACAATCAGCAAATGGGATGGAATTTCATTGAGCTCAAGGATTGTGGTGGAAGTTAAGTAATCGATATCTGCAATGCCTTCAATATCAGGAATCAGCGGACTGGCGCCTGTATTGATGAAGATATATTTAGCAGTATAATTCTCAAAACTGCCATCCTTGCCATTTACATAAACAGTATGGTCATCCACAAACTTTGCTTCGCCATCAACCAGTGTAAGATGAGCTGTTTTCATTAAGCCATCGATAGTTCCATTGCGGAACTGCTCCACAATCTTATCTTTTCTTGCCATAATAGACTTAAAATTCACGCTGAAGGAGGGTATATCGATCCCAAGGTCATCGCTTCTACCGGCTAGATAAGCAAGGCGGGCAGAGGATATCAACGTTTTTGTAGGTGTACATCCATCGTTAATACAAGTACCGCCAACCATTCTTTTTTCTATAATGGCCGTGTTTAGTCCCGCCGTAGCCATTTTTTTTGCCAGAGGCACACCAGCCTGGCCTGCGCCTATGATAATTGCATCAAATTCTTTCATATTTATGCAGTAATTTCCACACCCTTCCAAAAGGCAACGTGATTCTTTATCTCTTTCGCTGCTTCCTTAGGTTCCGGATAATACCAAGCCGCATCAGGGTTGGTGTTACCCTCAACATCAATGGTATAATAAGAAGCCAGGCCCTTCCATGGGCAGGTGGTGTGTTTATCCGAAGATTTAAAATATTCTTTATGTAAGGAGTCTTCGGGAAAATAATGGTTATTCTCTACCACTAAGGTTTCCTCGCTTTCTGCGAGTACTTTTCCGTTGTAAATTGCTTTCATATCAGCCGGTTAAAATGTAAATCTCAATGGACAATACATCAATAACAATCTGAAAACAAAAACGGCTATTATTTTTTAAATCTTTATTAGAAATAAATGGCTGGGTATTAGCCAGCCTTAAGCTAAGCCATCATTTTAAATACAGCCACAGGCATAAACATCTTTATTGATCAGCAGCATTAATCTGATCCAGCGGCTTACGGCTTCCCGATATTCCATTTTTATATTTGCTTGGCGAAACACCTGTCAGTGCCTTAAACTGGGTAGAAAGGTGTGCACTACTGCTATATCCCATTTTAAAAGCGATTTCATTCAGATTAAGCTCGCCATATTCCAGCAGTTCTTTTACTTTTTCAATTTTCTGCTGAATGATATATTTCTCGATAGTAAGACCCTCAGCGTCAGAGAAGAGGCGACTCAGGTAGCTGTATTCTTTATTCAGTTGTCCGGCAATGATACTCATCAGACTCTGTTTTAAATCATCCAGGTCCGAGTAGTGCACCAGGTTAATGATATTTATTTTGATCTGCTCTACCAGCTGGTCTTTGTTTTTATCAATGAGCTCAAAGCCCAGCAACTGAAAGGCGGCGGATATATACTGCAACTGTAAGGCATCAGGTTCGGGATGGATATTCACCTTCCCCAGCGAAATTTCATCCGTCACGAAACCCAGATTATCCAGCTGCTGTCTTACAATCAGGATACAGCGGTCGCACACCATATTTTTCACATGCAGTAACATTGCTATACCAATTCTGCTTTATACCCTGCTTTTGCCAGGGCATCTACAACTTGTGAACTCAAACTTTCGGAAACACCTTCGGCACTGAGTAATTTATCAGAGCTCATTGTATCGACTTCCCATTTTTTCAAGTCGCCAACGCTATTTAAAAATGGGGTTACTGTAGCTATACATGCTGCACATTTGATATTAGTTTTAAATTTTAAAGTTTGCATCGTTATTATTTTATAGGATTATTAATTATTTCAGTTATTAACTATCAGGATTACTAATTATTCAGGGTTATTAATTATTTCAGTTTCTTCAATTTCAGTCGCAGGCTATTGCTGACTACCGATACAGAGCTTAAGGCCATCGCCCCTCCGGCGATCATTGGGTTCAGTAAGAATCCATTAAAAGGGTATAAAATCCCTGCTGCAAGTGGTATGCCGATCAAGTTATAAATAAAAGCCCAGAACAAATTCTGTCTGATTGTCTGCACTGTCCACTTTGATAATTGCAGTGCTTTTGAAACCAGTCGCAGGTCAGACGACATCAGGGTAATACTTGCCACATCTATGGCAATGTCTGAGCCTTTCCCCATAGCAATGGAAACATTTGCCTGAGCCAGAGCATGGCTATCATTGATACCATCTCCTATCATCGCCACACATTTTTTATCGTCCTGTAACATCTTTATAAACGTTGCTTTTTCCTCAGGAAGTACGTCTGCTTTGTAATTTTTAATTCCCGCCTGCTTCGCAATTGCGGCAGCCGTGAAAGCGTTATCACCTGTAAGCATATACACTGTTATCCCCTGCTTTTCCAATTCAGCTACTGCGTGTGCCGAACCTTCTTTGATCTCATCGGCTATCGCAGCGATGGCAAAAACCTCATTGTTACCACCAAAATAGATCACCGTTTTTGCCGCTTCCTGCAATTGTGCGATTTGAGCTTCAAAATCCTCACATAACTTCATGTTATGACCTTCTATCAGGTGGCGGTTTCCTGCTAAGTAATGCACACCTTCATAAAAAGCCTCAACACCTTTTCCAGTAATACTATGGAAATCAGATATATTTGAAGATTGACTATTGTTATACTTTAAGTAGGAAACTATCGCTTCGGCCAGCGGATGTTCTGACTGCTGCTCCATGGCCATAAAAATACCTGATAAATTACCACTGTTATTTTGGCTGCTTTCGGACCAAATCAGATCGGTAACTACAGGTTTTCCTTTAGTAATTGTGCCTGTTTTATCAAGTACCACTACATCTACTTTATAGGCAGACTCCAGTGCTTCTGCATTTTTTATCAGTATGCCTTGTTCTGCTCCTTTACCGATACCAACCATGATGGCCGTAGGAGTCGCCAGGCCAAGCGCACAGGGGCATGCAATAACCAGCACGGTGACCATAGCAAGTAAACCCTGACTGAGCTTATATTCGCCACCAAACAACAGCCATATCGCCAGCGTAAGGATAGCAATAAAAAGCACTACCGGGACAAATATACCGGCAATCCGATCTACAAGCTTTTGCACCGGGGCTTTGGATCCCTGGGCTTCCTGAACCTGCTGAATAATGCGTGCCAGCAAGGTTGCACTACCTACCTTCTCTGCGACAAAGCTAAAGCTGCCTTTCTGGTTAATAGTACCTGAGAATACCTTTTTGCCTGGTTCTTTTTCTACGGCTACAGGTTCTCCGCTGATCATACTTTCATCCACATAAGAATGCCCTTCGTCAACCTGACCATCCACAGCAATCTTGTCGCCCGAACGGACTCTTAACCTGTAGCCTACCTGCACTTCTGCAATGGGAACCTGTTTTTCACCATCCTCAGTAATACGGATCACTGTTTTTGGCTGCAGCCCAATCAGCTTCTTTATAGCCGAAGAAGTATTTGCTTTCGCATTTTCCTCCAGCAATTTACCCAACATAATAAAAACAATGACCACCGCTGATGCTTCGTAATATACATGGGGATGAAGTCCCTTACTATGCCAGAATTCGGGATAGAAAGTATTGAAAAGGCTAAAGATAAAAGCGATACCAGTACTTAATGCAACCAGGCTATCCATGTTTGCACGGCCATGTTTTGCCTGTTTATAGGCATTTACAAAGAAGCTTTTTCCGAAAACAAACAATACTGGCGCAGTTAATACTAACATGCAATAGTTAGCATAAGGTATATCCATGAGGAACATACCTATAATTACTACAGGAGTTGTTAATACAGCAGCATATATAGTCTTGCTTTTTAATATCTTATAATTATTCATCTGCACAACCTCCTGTTGCTCTTTACCAGAAACCTGGTCGAGAATAAGATCGTAACCAATAGACTGAAGACTTTGCTGAAACTGTTCCGGCTGGATGATTTCAGGCTCATACACTACTTTCACCTGCTGTGTTGCATAATTAACAGCAGCTCTTTCTATGCCTTCCTGCGCTGTAAGCATAGACTGTACGCTGGAAGCACATCCGGCACAGGACATACCCAGTACAGGAAGTGTGATCGTTTTTAGTAGAACTGAAGTTGCCATTTTTAATAATTTATACCACAAAGATAACCTATCCCCTACCTAAACATTTATATGATTTTGTTATAAAATTCTATAATTCGGAAAACATGACCTGCTTTATTCTACCCTTTACGCCCATTTGCCGCCTAGTGGCAATACGATCAAACATTTTCATTGCTTATGGGTTTAAGCAGTATGGAAGCATTTAACATTCGGATAGGTTATGGGGAAAACGAAGTAACCCTCACGATTTTACCCACCAGCGATGGTTATTATAAGGTAATCTATTATGGTGGCATACTCGGGGCAGTAAGGCAGGAGGATGATATGGAAAGCTGGGAGGAGGTACCCGATGACGAAATTATTGCGGGCGATCTTCCATTATACAAACATGATTTGACGGCCGACAGGCTGGATGTTGTGCTGGATGAGATTACTGTAAAAAGAATCGGTGAAGAAATTATGAACCACCACTAAAATTACCCGTTAAACTATCTGTTGCAAACAAAAGCCCCCTTATCGCGAAAGCAAATAAGGGGGCATACTAACACACCAAATATTAGTAGTATTTTAAATATTAATCTGTAGCAGGCCTATATACCAGTTAGCTAATAAACAATAAACGGCAGATCACGCAGTTGATCACAAAAACAATTAACATTTCATGCTTAAGACCTGCCGTCCTTTTTTCAAATTGAATTTGGATTTGAATATTTTTCAGCGTATAAGTTGCGGAAATTAAAGATTGGCATCATATTCCACTTTTTATTCCTGCCTCAAAAAACAATACAGGAACCAATAGCATTGTAAAGTTATTATTTTTTATCCTTATCACAAGAATATATCCGCCAACCACCAGAGAAAGATCTCTCAGCAAGATTACGACATACTTTTATTTTTCAAGGAAAGTATAAATCAAATAGCATGGAAAACTATAATTGACGCCTTAACAGCTCCATATTCAAAAGGATGATTTCAATATCACTAACTCCTGCACCAGACAGATTCTCTGAATACAAATTAAAACATCTAAAATTTTAGTGATTTATTTCCGTTAATTTGCAATTAAGTACTTTCATCTAAATAATATACAAAACTGTTTTACCTTATCTGATATTACCACATGTTTAAAGAGATCCATAATAAATACCTTCGTTATCTTTCCGTATTTATTTTTTGTATTATCATTTTCTTTTGCGCACTTCAACTGAACTTTTTATGGCTATTTGGATACTCCCCATCCAAACATGATATAAAAATGCCTACACTAAGAGTGGGTTCGGAACTATATACTGCCGATGGAAAACTGATTGGCAGGTATTATAAGGAAAACCGTACTCCGGTAGATTTTAAACAGATATCACCCAGTGTAATCAATGCCCTGGTAGCTACCGAAGATGCGCGCTTTTACAGCCACATGGGTATCGACTTCAGATCTTTGCTCTCAAGCAGTATTTCGACCGCTACAGGCGACAAACGGGGCGCGAGTACTATTACCCAGCAGTTGGCGAAAAATCTTTATAGAACGCGTTATAATAAGTCGCAGGGCCTGATTAAATACGTTCCTGTTCTCCGTACTATCGTGTCAAAGCTTAAAGAATGGATGACTGCTGTAAAAATAGAGTTGAACTATCCAAAAAACGATATCATTACGATGTACCTGAATACTGTTCCTTTCGGAAACAATACTTATGGTATCAAAACGGCAGCGCGGATCTATTTTGATAAAGAAACAGACTCACTTACTGTTCCTGAATCGGCTATGCTGGTGGGTATGCTGAAAGGCACAACTACGTATAACCCAATCCGTAATCCCGAAAAGGCACTGGAACGCAGAAATGTATCCTTATCTCAGATGAATAAATATGGATACATTTCCAATGCAGAATTGAACACATATAAAAATACACCGATAAACCTGAGGGAAGGCAGGGTTGACGAAGGAAGTGATGGCGACTCCTACCTGCGCGCTGCGGTTTCCAGGTATCTGGAGAAATGGTGCGAGAAGAATGGTTACGACCTGTATACAGACGGACTGAAGATTTATACCACCATAGACTCCAAACTGCAGAAATATGCAGAAGAAGCTGTAGCAGAACAGATGAAAATAATTCAGAAGCGTTTCTACAATGTATGGGGCAACCAGGATCCATGGGAAGATTCAGAACACAATAAGGTGGATTACCCGGACCGTGCAATGCGCAACCTATCTGTTTATGCCATGCTGAAAAAGAAATACCCTAATGATCCTGACTCTATCAGCGCCTATTTTAATAAGAAGAAAAAGATGAAAATCTTCTCCTGGAAGGGCGACCGCGATACACTATTTTCTACGCTAGATTCGATCCGTTACTATGGAAAGATCATGAATACGGGGATGATGACGCTGGACCCTTTTAATGGAAAGATAAAAGTATGGGTGGGCGGTATAGATCATCAATTTTTTAAGTATGACCACGTAAACCAGGCTAAACGCCAGGCAGGATCTACTTTTAAACCTTTTGCCTACCTCGCTGCACTGGAAAGCGGCATGAGCCCTTGTGACACTTTTGTAGATAAACCTGTCCGCATTAAATATGAAGAGAATGGCAAAACAGAATACTGGGAGCCGCGAAATGCCGACTGGAATTCTACTTACAGAGAAATGTCACTGCGCGCAGCTATGGGAAAATCGGTAAACACCGTAACCGCTCAGGTTACCGAAAAGGTAGGCTGGGACAACGTAGTGAAATGGGCCCATGAATGCGGTATTGAAAGTCACCTGCAATCAGTACCTTCTGTGAGCCTTGGCCCAAATGACGTTTCTGTATTTGAAATGGTAAGAGCCTATGGCACTTTCCTGAACAAAGGAGTAAGAACAGATCCTATCCTGGTAGAGAAAATTACTGATCAGGATGACAATATAATTGAAGACTTTGTAGCCAAAACAAAAAGAGTGTTATCAGAAGAGATCTCCTGGTTAATGTTATATATGTTCAGGGGCGGAATGGAAGAACCGGGTGGAACATCACAGGCTCTTTGGGAATGGGATCTCTGGAAGAAAAATAATCAGATAGGCGGTAAAACAGGGACATCATCTGATTATGTAGATGCATGGTATATGGGAATCACCAAAGACCTGGTAACGGGTGTATGGGTAGGCTGCGATGAGCGTACAGCGCATTTTAAAAACGGTGAGACCGGTGAAGGCTCACGCACGGCGTTACCTATTTTCGCCAAGTTCATGGAAAAGGTTTATCACGATGCTAGCACTGGGTATACTTATGGTCCTTTTCCTAAAGCAACAGTGCCTATTACAAGGAGCATTAACTGTCCTACCCCTGTTTACAAAGCAGATACAACTGAGACGGACAGCCTTGCGGTAGATTCCTTAAATATGGATGCAACACCTGCACAGGACCCGCTACAGACTGAAACCCAGGAGCAGGTTCAGAAACCTGAAGAAAAGAAACCTGCAGAAGCACCTAAACAACTGGCTCCGGTTCCATTGACCCGAAAGGAAGAACGGGAATTAAAAAGGAAACTAAAGCAAGAAGAACGCGAACGGAAGAAAAGAGAAGAAAATAACACAAAATAAACCGGAGAGCCATGCACGAAATTCATTTCATACGCATGGCTCTTTTCATTATCGCCCAAATTGTGCTGCTCAGCGGAATTTGAATGTATCCCATCGGAAAAAACTATAGTATCTTCAATATTTGTTTTCTATTTGTTGTACAATATAGTACCGGACAAAAATGGGAATAAACAAGGCGAGGCACCATAAATTGATTTTTGAGGAAATTTTAAGAGTGCCACTATTAACATGGCCCTTTTATCCTTACAATCATTAATTATATCAATATAGCAGCATAAAATTACCAGATGATAAAAGTTAGAGCACACAACGAACTTATTCTGATGTCAGTAACCGCTTTGAAAGTAGCTGCATTATGTATTACAATAGGATTCTGTTTCGGCATTTATCTCTACTTTACTTATGACCATAGAATTTCCCGTATCGTTACCTCTGTCTTGTCGAGCCTTTGCATAGGATCTTTAATGACACTGGTTATTTATTTCCGGAATTATTTTACGGACTTAATTTCTTTTCAGTATGCCAAGGTACTGATCGTCATCGTACTGCTAATTATAGCTGCACTCATCGGATCGGAATTAATGCTGTATTTAAATTCTGTTTTTTTCAACTCACGCTATGTGTTCATGGGCGGACGTGACGTGTATATATTAAACATCCTGATTGCCCTGGTAACGGGAATACCAATGTATATCAGCGAAGAATGGAGGGATACTTTAAATTCAAGAGTACTCACCCAACAATTAAAGCTTTTACAAATGCAGCAACAGAATACAACTTTTGAACTGGAGCTGCTGAGGGCCAAGATTAATCCACATTTTCTGTATAATGTGCACAATACTATCGCCGGACTGATTGCCAAAGACCCACAGAAGGCAGAACGAATGGTAATGCTGCTATCCAAATTCTTCAGATTTACGCTGAGCAAATCCAGTGCAACATATCACAGCATTGCTGATGAAATTGACATTATTAGAACTTATCTCGAACTGCAGGCCATCAGGTATGAAACACGTTTATCTTATGATATCAATGCAGATGATAAAATCCTGGCCCTTCAGATACCATCATTTATTCTGCAGCCACTGGTAGAAAATTCTATCAAACATGGTATTGAGAAGATTTCTGGAAAAGGATCGATCACAGTAGATATCGCTTTGCGTGATCAGCAAATTAATATCAAAGTGGTCGATACAGGAGCCGATTTCCCTGAATTTCCCGGAACCGGAACAGGTTTGCAAACTGTACACAATAAGCTCAGGCTGTTGTATAATGAAAATTTTAGTATTAACTTTAGTAAGTCACCCGAAAAGTATGTCGAACTTATCTTTCCAAAAGGAAATTAGAACTATCCTTGTCGACGATGAAGACATTGCATTGCATCGATTTAAGCATGTTTTAGAGGCTTATCCCTTCATTAAAATCATTGCCGAAGCAAAGGATGGGAAATCGGCTGTTGAGCTCATCAACGCGCTTAAACCAGACCTCGTATTTTTAGATATTCAAATGCCTGAATATACAGGGTTTGAAGTTTTAAACCACCTGGAGAAAATACCTGTCATCGTATTTGTTTCTGCTTATGAGGAATATGCGATCAGGGCTTTTGAGAAAAACTCTCTGGATTACCTTTTAAAACCTGTAGAAGAGGACAGGCTAGCTATCACCATAGACAGGATATTGCAAAAAGAAGCTAATGAAAGTGATACTCTTTTAAAAATCAGGCAATTGCTGCTTGAGGTGGAAACAAAGAAAACTATTTCAACGCTGACTGTAAAGACGGGGAATAAAATAAACCTGATCCACGTTCCTGACATCTGTTATTTTGAGGCCAGAGAAAAATATGTGTTCATACATACCAAAGAAAAGGAACATCTGATTGATTATTCCCTTGGATTTTTAGCTGAACGCCTGCCAGATGAATTTATCCGTGTGCACCGGAGTTACTTACTAAACACCCGGCATATCAAAGAAATGCATAAATATTTTAAGGGGAGCTATATATTCATCATGAATGATATCCAGGAAACCAAAATCAAAGCCGCCAATTCATATTCCGGTGCAATTAAACAGCAGTTACTGATACCCTGATTTAAATGCAATCAGTTAAAAACCCCAATACTCACCTGCCAGCCAATATTGAACTATTTTAATGCCAGACAGTTAATCTTCCTCTTCCAGATAGATATCATGAACAAGGAATTTTATCTTTTTGGAAGGTTCCAGAAGCTCTGTTATATCATCAGATCCTATTGCATAAATGGTTTCGCCGGAATCAGGGATCTCTGAGTCGGGTATCAATTCAAAAAACTTAACGGGCAGATCGCTTTCCAGCTCTACAAGCTTGATATACTTTACCCCATTATCCTTCCAGTTATCCAATATCTGCGCATTAAACTGGTGATAAGGATTTTCTTTCTCTTTTTCCATCGGGTAAAGCTACTATTTCTTTTGATGGGTAGCTATCTCTATTGTTGAAGTGAACAAACAGGGGGTTATTTCAGCCACTTTGCTAACTGACTGACAAATATGTCCTGCTGGTCTGTATACAGATAATGGGAACAATTCTCAAGATATTTCAGTTTGTCCTTGCCTACTATCTGGCTTAGATTCATCATCTGCCGGGAGGAGAAAAGTCCGTCATCTTTTCCATACAGGGCATAAATCTCCATCTTTTCAGATTTTAATTGTTTCAGGACCGGAAGAATGCTCATATTGGAATACCGCTCATTTTTCCAGAAACCGATGACAGACTCATTACTTTTATGTGCTGAGAGTTTGGCATAAGCAGAATCATATTCGAGACTAGCATATAGCCTTTTAGCGAGTTCATTTTTATTCTTTGTAGAAAAGAAACCGTTACTTGAAGAATGCCTGAAACAGGCTGCTCTGTATTCAAATGAGCTTTCGTCCATCTTTTCTATGCTCAGGATATCGTTTAATTTAACGGTATCGTTCTGGGCCAGGTATATAGCCCTGGATTTCTGGAGTATAGTATGATAGGTCTCAGGTTGAGAAAGCAGACTGCTCACAAGAATAAGGGATTTTACATGAGCAGGGTATTTTTCAGTGTACAGTGTCGATATAATACCACCAAAACTGAAACCAATCAGCGTAGCATTATGTATACCTAATTTCACGTAAATATGATTAAGATCTTCAAAGGTCTGCTTAAAAGTGTACTGCGCATGCTCATCGGCGGATAGCCCCTCCCCGCGCCTGTCGTACAAAACCACATAAAAACCGCTGTCCGACAGTCTTTGGGCTGTAGTGATACCAAAGGCAGAGGCACTACTTCCCGGTCCGCCATGTATAAAAATAACAGGCTCATTTTTACTGTTGCCGAAGGTTTTTATATGGAGGTTTTGTGCATTCGCAAATAGGAAAGTCAGGATTAAGGATAAGGAAAACAGAAGATTTTTCACGCGTTAAAGCACATTATATTGGATTTCGAGATAAACTGAAGGAAATTGAGATTATTGAGACTTACATTCTGCCTCATGCCTTACTGGGAAATTGCATGATCTCGCAATGAAGCACATTTTGTTTGCGTCTTCATGCAGCCTATTTGCTTTTTGAACAAGGGCCTCATCCGAAATGACCACGATGGGATGCAGCATCACTTCAGTAAATTGTCCGCTACCATCAGCATTTTCTGTCATTGTTCCTATCGCTTTATCAGTGTATTCCAGCACAATAATCCCCTGCTGGGAGCATAAGTGCAAATACCAAAGCATATGGCAGGAAGATAAAGAGGAAACAAGCATATCTTCAGGATTATGCTTATTCAGATCACCGAGAAATTGCGGATCAGAAGAGCCCTGCAAATCAGCTTTATGATCAATGGAAATCACATAACTCCGATCATAAGCACGATAGTCCATTGTTCCGGAACCGATATTACCTGTCCACTTTAGCTGTGTTTGATATTGATGTTGCTTATTCATATGTCTAATTTGCTGAAAATTTACCTTATTTCATATGGTTCGTCTAATCTTTTGCAAGATCCACAATATCATTAACTTCTATAATTTTTTTAGAATAGCCATTTTTCGCCACATTAATCATTGCCTTCCCTACCTCCTGTAAAGTACAAAAGCCTGCAGGGTAAAGCAAACGACCGATCGGATAGAGCCATAAGATATACTTATAATAACTCTTTATATTTTTCTGTCCTGGAGTAGCTTTCATAAATCCAGGACGGAACATGTACGCATGGCTGAATATGCGCATCAGGGCATTTTCGGTAGCACCTTTTACACGGGCCCATCCAACTCTCCCCTTTTCGCTGCTATCAGTCCCCGCACCAGAGACATAACAAAAGGCAATTTCGGGATTAGACTTAACCAGAAGCTCAGCGAAGTTTAATGTAAGATCATAGGTAATGTGTTTATATTCTTCCTTTGATATACCTACAGAGGAAATGCCCAGGCAAAAAAAACAGGCATTGTAGCCCTCTAGCTGTTGCGCTATTGGTGCAAGATTATAAAAATCAGAATGAATAATTTCTTTGAGCTTTGGATGCGACACATTTCCTGGTTTTCTGTTGATAACTAAAACCTCTGTTACATCGGGATGGTTCAAGCATTCAATCAGTACACCTTCCCCAACCATGCCTGTTGCTCCGCTAATTATAACTTTCAGTTTCATTGTACGGATTTTAATTTTGATAAAGATAGCAATACCAGGTAAAGCCACAAGGAACGAATCTTAAGATACACTCATTCTGTCCTTCTTTGTTAAATTACTGTATCCAGTAAGACCTAGAGTTTTTCTATCTCCTCTATCGAGAGTTTAGTGATTTTTGCAATCTGGGCTAGAGACATACCCTCTCTTTTCATTTCTGCAGCAACTTCTAATTTACCTTTAATTTCACCTTCATTTTTAGCTTTCTTTATTGCATAATCCAGGACATTCTTATTGTCCCACTTCCGTTTTAAGCTACTATCGTACAACATTCTATCCTCCTTTGTTAAATTACTGTATTCAGCAATGTTAAACAACTTTTCAAATATCGGCTTACGTAAATACGCTGGAATCTTATCCATACTGCTCATGTTTTTCAGTATATATAACCATCTGTCAAGATCGTTT
>JAATFQ010000132.1 GCA_015655115.1 Sphingobacteriales bacterium | reverse complement strand
GTTTTCGGCATAATATACCCATCCTGCAGCGTGATTATGCTGACAGCAGCGGCTGCTGAAAGGATTCATCATTAAAAACGGGCCTGAATTGTCAATCCCCGGATGATGGTTCTGCGCATCACTTAATACCATATTTGGCGCTGTGAGGTAGCGTAGTGCCTTATAGTCTGGCATGAATGCCGCAGAAAAGGTATTGAAAGCTACGTCCTCGCAATTCTCGGCCCAATAGGTATCGCCTGTAATGGCCAGCATCATTTGGTCAGATGTCATTTGTTCTACTAAACCACATGTTTCTACTGCTTGCCGCGGATCGTCGTATCCTTTTCTTGAATTCTCGTCGCCACCAAACATTCCACCTGGCACCTGCCCATATATATGTCTGATTAAATGCTGATTAGCATAACTTGCCGCTAGGTCTGCTTTATCATGGCTTTGCAGATAGTAAGTAGCTGGCTCCCTGAAACACTCGGCAATGTTTACATTGTGCCAGTTCGGCAAATCATCTTTCTGACGCCAGTTTGCTGTATTCTTGTCAATTTTGGTTGCCAGCTCTAATAGCCATTGATCACCGGTCCGGTTATATAGCCAGTAAATGCTTACTATATTATCGCCACCACGGCTCTTTTCCCAATAATCTTCCAGTAAAAGATCATCTGGAATAGAAAGCTGCCATTTAAAATACCTGGTCATCAGCTGTAATACTCTCGCATCTTTACTGTATTCATAATACGATTGCAGGCACCATAGCATCGGCATATTTGTCCACAGGTCTCTTTTACCAGGGCCTTTTTCTACCAGTGGGCCAAAGTCGCCATTATCCCTCTGGTTAGTCAGTACTGCATCAATCCAGAACTTCGTATCTGCAATCATCTTCTTGTCGCCCAGCATATAAGCGATATTTCCATAGCCTTTCAGCCAGTAAGGCAATTCTTCCCAGCCATTTTTGCCTTTGCCATCTTTTTTCAGCCAGGCATTGTCGTTCTTCGACAGCCAGATACTTATCTCACCCAGGTTTCCCGTTAAGCCATCTTTCTGCAGTATCAATGCCTGTTTTAACCAACCAGCTGGTTTTATGCTACCTATAGGAAGTTTTATAAAGTAGCTGTTTAGTAAGGGCGACTTGTTGCTCACGTAATAACTATTCACAGCAACATTTGAAGTGCTCTTCAGCGCATCGGCTTTTAAAGGAGACTGCGCATACACCTCAAAGGCCTGCATCCCTGTAAACAGGAGTGAGGCCAGGAGAATAGATTTGTTTTTTATAAAATGATTCATTTGCTGCGGTTATGTGCTGATTGCAATTATTTTGTGATTTCCACCAGTGATGGATTGTATAGCTTGTCAGTAACCTGTTTCAATTGCTGTACGGGTACTTTAATCACTCTTCTATCATAAGTCATTAAGCCGTTTGTTTCTTGCTCCACATCCGTAGTCTGTGTATAGACAGCGGCTGACAAGCCTTTCCTGATCAGGCCTTCCATTGTTGTCATAAAGGAAGTATATTTTTCAAATAATTCATCTGCAGTTTTGAAAGTCTGATAACCCCAATTGTTGTTCTCCTTCCAGCTATGTCCCACTATAGGTAAGCCTAAACCACCAAATTCTCCCAAAACTATTGCGTGAGTAGGGCCAAATAAATCTGGGCGTGGCATCGCCGGATTTGGATAATGGTGTAAGTCTACCATGTCTCCTGTTATAAAATGATTTCCACCACTTGCGCTGTTCACTAGTCGTGATGGGTCTTTTTTCTTTGTCCACTCGCTGATTTCTATTGTTTTAAACTGTCCCCAAGCTTCATTAAATGGAGTCCATACAACAATACAAGGGAAATTATGCAGCTGGTCCATAATCACATTCCACTCTTTACGGTAAATCGCTTCCGATGCAGGTGTACGGTCTTTATCTGTGCCACCCATCATCCCTAAATTAGGCTCCCATCCATTCCCAAGATCTCCGCTGGGCATGTCCTGCCATACCAGCATCCCCAGCCGGTCACATTCATAATACCAGCGTGCAGGTTCTACTTTAATATGTTTACGGATCATGTTAAATCCCATTTCTTTGGTTTTGATGATGTCGAATATCAGTGCCTCAGTAGTGGGTGCTGTATATAAGCCATCGGGCCACCATCCCTGGTCCAATGGGCCGTACTGGAATAAAAACTGATTGTTGAGCAGCATTCTCTTTACTCCGTTTTTATCCGTTCCCAGTGACGACTTGCGCATGGCAAAATAGCTTTTAACCTGGTCAATTGTTTTTCCGTTACGGATTATTTCTATTGTAAGGTCATATAAAAACGGACTTGAAGGCGACCATAACTTAGGTTGCTGAAGTACCAGGGTAGCTGTTCCGTCTGCTTCGATCTTTTGCTCTGCTACTTTAGTTTTTCCGTCTAAAGCGGTAATCTTAAGCTGGTCTCCTGGTTTAACAGATTCAATGTCAGCAGAGATCTTTATACTTTTGGCGTCGAGATCAGGCGTTTGCTTTGTCGCAGATATATGTGTTTCAGGCACACTTTCCAGCCATACCGTCTGCCAGATCCCCGTTACTGGCGTATACCAGATCCCTTCGGGCTTTATTTGCTGTTTGCCTCTTGGCTGCGGGCCTTTATCTGTCGGGTCCCATACACTTACGCTAAGCTCCTGGGTGCCACTTTTTTTCAGATATGGGGTAATGTTAAAAGAGAAAGTGTCAAAGCCACCTTCATGGATGCCAACCTTCTTGCCATTCACATAGATTTCTGACCGCCAGTCTACCGCGCCGAAATGTAGCAGAATGGTATGTTTCATCTTTGCGGGGATCGTAAATGTGGTTTTATACCATAAGAGGCTGTCCTGGCCAACAGTCTTGCCAACGCCTGATAAAGATGATTCGACGGCGAAAGGCACAAGTATCTTTCCTTCATACTGTGCCGGTTCATTTTCTGCTTTCGGACGGATTGCATAGTTCCATAAGCCATTGAGGTTTTTCCAGTTATTGCTGCGCACTAGCTGCGGACGTGGATATTCTGGTAAAGGGCTAGCTGGATTTACCTTGTCGGCCCAGGGGGATGATATTTTTCCTTCCACTGCTTTCCATGTTTGTGCCTGGACAGAGATAAGGGGTAATTGTGTCAGGCATAAGCCAATTAAATAGGGCAATAATTTCATACGTTTTTATTTGGTTTAACAATTTGTGCGTCTGCCATATGCTATATGTCAGTTTATTCTCAAATTAAGCAAAATCAATTCAATAAATCAGTTCAATTTTTCCTCATATTGTCTCAGTATTCTGTATGGAAATCTTGCGAACATATTAATTGAATTTTTAACAGGTGTACAAAATTTAGATGTTTAAAGAAAAATTCTTAGTGATTGTTACAACTCTAGCGGATAATAGCTAACTTCAAAATAAATATAAACCTACAGCAAGAATAGCTTAACACTATTTTATTAACTCTCCCTTATGGCAAAGAATACTCAGAAAGCCATTCCCGTGGTTGATCATGCTGCAAATCAAAAAACGGAGGCAGTGTTGCGGCAAAGCGTAAAGGACCTTTCTGCTTATAAATATGCGGTGGACCAATCCTGTATTGTGTCTATTACAGACACAAAAGGGATCATTAGCCATGTAAACGATAATTTTTGTAAGATATCAAAATATAGCAGAGAGGAACTTACCGGACAAGATCACCGTATCATTAACTCATCTTATCATAGCAGGCAGTTTATCAACGATTTGTGGACCACCATTGCCAGCGGAAAGATCTGGAAAGGTGAATTAAAAAATAAAGCTAAAGATGGAAGCTATTACTGGCTTGACACCACCATTGTCCCTTGTTTAAATGAAGAAGGAAAGCCCTATCAATATATAGCTATCAGATCTGATATTACCCAGCAGAAGCATGAAGAGGAGCGGCTAAGGTTACTCGATAGTGTGATTATTAATGCCAAAGACGCCGTGCTTATTACCGGGGCCTTCCCGATTGATCTGCCTGGCCCCGTAATTTTATATGTAAATGAAGCATTTACCAAAATGACTGGCTATACTCCGGAAGAGGTAATAGGAAAAACACCGCGGATATTACAAGGCCCCAAATCTGACCGGGACGAGCTGAAGCACGTAAGCGAAGCCTTGCATAAATTCCAGCCATGCGAAACTACAATTATAAATTACAAGAAAAATGGCGAAGAATTCTGGATTAATTTTTCAATAAGTCCTGTTATTGATGATAAAGGAATAACAACTCATTTTATTGCTATTGAGAAAGACATCACGCTGCTTAAAAATGAACAATTACAGAAGCTTGCCCTATCTAAAGCTATAACCGACTCTTTAAAAGAGCGGAATACTATTCTGGAAAGTATAGATGACGCTTTTTTTGCTGTTGACAAAGACTGGACAGTCACCTACTGGAACAAGTCGGCCGAGCGGGTTTTAAGTAAAAAAAAGGCTGAAGTGATGAACAATAACTTATGGGAAGTGTTTTCCACTGAGGTGGGCGATATGTCTTATCGGCAATATCATATCGCTGTAGATACCAATAAGGCTGTACACTTTGAAGATAACTATGCCGCTCTGAATAAATGGTATGAAATAAGTGCTTATCCAACAGGAAATGGCTTGTCTGTTTATTTCAAAGATATTACAGCACGCAAGCTGGCAGATCTTCATCTTAAACATTTGAATTTGAACCTGCAGAAGCAGGCGAGAGAACTCGAGGTTTCGAATGCTGAGCTGGAGCAGTTTGCTTATGTGGCTTCACATGACTTGCAGGAACCCCTGCGTATGGTTACCAGCTTTCTTACGCAGATTGAAAAGAAATATGGAACTATTTTAGATGCAAAAGGGCGGCAGTACATACATTTTGCTGTTGATGGCGCCAGAAGGATGAGACAGATTATCCTTGACCTGCTGGAATTTTCCAGGGTGGGCCGTGTGGATGACACCTATGAGGAAGTAGACCTGAAAAATATTTTAGACGATATTCTTGCTTTGTACCGTAAACAAATTACTGAACAAAAGGCGGTCTTTATGATTGGTGATCTGCCAGTGATACAGACGCTTAAAGTGCCTCTCAGACAGGTTTTTCAAAATCTGATCAGTAATAGCCTGAAATATCAGATCAAAGGAGTGTCACCTTTGATAAATATTTCCTGCACGGAGCATAAAAAATATTGGCTCTTCCGGATCAGTGATAATGGTATTGGTATAGCGCCCGAATATTTCGATAAGATATTTATTATTTTCCAGCGCCTCCACAACAGAGATGAATATTCGGGAACTGGAATGGGCCTGGCAGTAACAAAAAAAATCATAGAAAACCTTGGTGGGAAAATATACCTGGAATCTCAGGAAGGTAAGGGAACTACTTTTTATTTTACGCTATTAAAACGCTAAACATGAAGTCAATTCACATTTTGCTCATTGAAGACAATGAAGGTGATATCTTACTTACTACTGAAGCATTTGAAGAAAGCAGAATAACCAATCAAATTACTGTAATTCGTGACGGTAAGGCTGCTATAGATTACTTCGAAACTTTAGGG
>JAATFQ010000258.1 GCA_015655115.1 Sphingobacteriales bacterium | reverse complement strand
GATCAGTTACATAAGCCCTCAGGCAAATGAGGCTTACAATTACCAGGTAGAGATTATAGCACATAATGATAAAAGCACTCCATTACGTGCAGGAACATTTGTATATGCTGATTTCTCAAAGAAAACCACACAAAAAATATTGTTGATCCCTCGCGACGCATTGAACGAAAGTATCCAGAATGCCACTGTGTATGTTGTCAATAATGGACGGGCTAATATACGCAAAATACAAGTTGGAGCTGAATATGGTCGCATGATCGAAGTAGTCAATGGTTTGCAAAAAGGTGAACAGGTAATAACATCTGGCCAGATCAATTTGCAAGAGGGTTCGTTAGTTAATATTTCAAAATAGATCAGCACCATGTCAATAACCGGGATTGCCATCAAAAGGCCACTATTACTTATCGTTATATTTACCGTTCTGATCCTTTTCGGACTTCAATGTTATCTTAACCTCAATTATAACCTACTGCCCAAGATTGAAGTACCGACTGTTTCGGTCAGCACAGTCTATCCAGGGGGATCACCCGAAGAAGTACAGTCTAACGTGACAAAAAAACTGGAAGATGCTTTTTCTTCGGTTGAAGGGCTTGATCAGATTAGCTCTACTTCCCAGGAGAGTGTTTCGATCATCACCATTTCTTTCAAGAGTGGCACCGATCTCGACAAAGCAGAACGTGATGTTCAACGAAAATCCGACCAGGTAATTAACGACCTGCCTGACGATATTGAACGGCCGCAGGTTAGCAAAGTCAACCTTGAGGAAACTCCGGTGATCAAAGCAGGTGTTACTGCCCGGATGACTCCGCGTGACCTCTATGATTTTGTGGATAACCAGCTCCGCCCGATTCTTCAGAATGTGGCTGGTGTGGGTAAGGTGAATATTATCGGCGGGGATGTGCGGGAAATACAGATTAATCTTGATCAGGAAAAATTGTTATCCTACGGGCTAAATATCACCAGCGTCACCCAGGCTGTCAACAATGCGAACCTTTCATTTCCTGCAGGTAGTATTGAAACCAGAAATCAGCAGCTTTCTATCCGTTACGATGCCAATGTTACCTCACTGGATCAGTTGCGCAGCTTAATTATATTGCAGCATCCTGGAAAAGGAGCCATATACCTCAGGAATGTTGCTGAGGTTGTAGATGCCACCGCTAAGACCACCGCAATTAACCACATCGATGGGATCCCCTCGATTGGAGTGCAGATCATCAAACAGACTGATGCCAATGCAGTTGATGTGAGTGAACTGGTCAAAAAAGCATTTGGAGAGATCGAAGCAGCGTATAGCGCTCAGGATCTCAAATTTAATATCTCAACTGATCAGAGCGTGTACACACTACACGCAGCAAACGCAGTAATGATAGACCTTGTGCTTGCCATCGGAATCGTGGGGATAGTGATGCTTGCGTTTTTGCACAGTATGAGAAGCGCTATGTTCGTTCTGATAGCATTACCTGCATCAATTATTCCAACATTTATTGCCATGTACATCATGGGATTTTCGCTTAACCTGATGACATTGATGGCGATGTCCCAGGTGGTGGGTATTCTGGTTGATGATTCGATTGTGGTTTTAGAAAACATCTACAGGCATATGGAAATGGGATCTGATAAGCGCAAGGCCGCTCTGGAGGGCCGTAATGAAATAGGTTTCACAGCACTTTCTATTACATTAGTTGATGTGGTGGTATTTTTGCCATTAGCACTCGCTGGTGGTATGATAGGCTCCATTCTACGCGAATTTTCTCTGGTTGTGGTATTCTCCACACTGATGAGCCTTTTTGTGTCATTTACTATTACTCCTGTATTGGTAAGTCGTTTTGGGAAATTAGAGCATATGAACCCCGATACACTTTGGGGGAGGATGAATCTTAGATTTGAGCACTTTATCGACATTTTGAAAAACAATTACGGTAAATTGCTTCAAATTATACTCAATAAGAAGAGATGGCTGTTAATGGGAACTATGCTGTTAATTATAGCTTCGATAGCCCTGGTTCCAACAGGATTTATCGGTGCAGCATTTATCCCTAAGACAGACCAGAGTGACATGATCCTCAATATGGAACTAGAGCCCAAGGCGACCATCTACAAAACCAATATGCTTGTACAACAGGCTGAAAAAATAATCATGGCTCAACCTGAAACACGGAAAGTTTTTTCAAGTGTAGGTTTCGTTAGTGGTAGCATTGCTGGTACCAGTAGCAATGCTAACCTCGCTGAACTTACCCTGAGTCTGGTAGATAAAAAAAAACGTAGTTTATCAGCGGAAGAATTTGGTACGATCATCCAGCGAAAGTTAAGTAGTTCAATCAAAGGTGTGAAATTTACGGCTTCCTCTACATCAATAACTGGAAACGTCAGCAGTGCACCCATCCAGATTGCTGTCAAAGGGGTAAATCTTAAAAATGTGCGCCAGGTTGCCGAAGCCTATCAAAAGATGATCTCGCAAATCCCGGGAACACAATTTGTGAAGCTGTCAGTTAAGGATAGAAAGCCTGAAGTTGACATCAAGCTGAACAGGGAGAGAATGAGTTTATTGGGACTTAATGCCAGTCAGGTAGGGGCGGCACTTCAAAACGCCTTTAGTGGCAATGATGAGAGCCAGTTCAAACAAGGTGGCAATGAATATGATATCTTGGTTAGTCTGGACAAATTTAATCGTTCAGACATCAAGAATGTCCGCAATCTTCCTTTTGAGAATTCCGAGGGGCGAACAATATTGCTCAGCCAGTTTGCAGAGGTTACCGAAGTCCTGGGAGAATCCACTCTCCAACGGATAGACCGGCTTGGCTCCATTACCGTACAGGCAAATGTAGCCGGGCGACCCACCGGTACAGTTAGTGATGAGATCAAGGCAAAAGCACAATCGATTAAAGTGCCCCAGGGGATTAGCATAGAATATCTGGGCGATTCCAAGAATCAGGGAGAAGCCTTCGGCAGCCTTGGTTTGGCGCTCATTACTGCGATTGTGCTGGTTTATCTGATCATGGTTGCACTTTATGAAAATGCCGTTTATCCCTTTGTTGTGCTTTTTTCTATTCCTGTAGCACTGGTTGGAGCGTTATTGGCCTTGGCCCTAACCCTGGAAACTTTAAATATCTTTACGATTATAGGGATCATTATGCTGTTGGGGCTTGTTTCCAAAAATGCTATTCTGATCGTAGATTTCACTAATAAGCTAAAATCTGAAGGATATAGTGTTAAGGATGCATTGTTTGAGGCCGGTAAGGAAAGGCTTCGTCCGATATTGATGACCACCCTTGCGATGATTTTTGGTATGCTGCCGATCGCTATCGCCAGTGGGGCTGCCTCTGAGATCAAGAATGGTATGGCATGGGTAATTATCGGTGGACTTACGAGTTCAATGGTGCTCACTCTGTTTGTAGTTCCAAGTATGTACCTGATCATAGATAATCTGATCAGCCGTTTTTCTGGAAACCAAAGTAAAATTAGCAATTGATCGTTTTGACAATATCTGGTTAATCAGTCGGCATATTCCATAAAATAGAAGTCAAAGGAGATAGTTTCTTCTCCTGGTTTATCAAAAATTCCTGAGCCGCTGTGTTAGCAGGCTCAACAAGCAAAAATCTTAAACTAGATTAAGGTTCTTTCTTAAACAATATCATTGGATAAACCTTTTAGGTTGTTATAAATTTATGCCTATAAATACATAAAAAAGTAATTTATGATACAGAAATCAAAAGTCGCTGTTATCGGTATTGGTAATATTGGTATCGCAGTCGCTACAAACCTTGTAAAGGGTGGTCGTGCAGTTATTGTTGCAGATAGAAAAATTGAAAAAGCAAAAAATCTTGCTGAAAAGCTAGGCGATTTGGCGCAGCCAATGGAAATTGGGGAGGCAATAAAAGAAGCAGATATCCTTGTGCTTGCTGTTTGGTTTGATGGGATTAAAGAGTTGTTTCATCAATATGCAGCAGAGCTTGCGGGAAAGATAATTGTTGATCCATCCAATCCAATTGCGCCAGATGAAAAAGGTGGATTTAAAAAAATCATCGGTGAAAAGGAATCGTCAGGAGAGATACTTTCCACGTTAGTTCCTGAAGTAGCAAAGTTTGCAAAGGCGTTGGGATCGTTAGGGGCTGCATCACTTGCAGGTGCTGCTTTTCAGAGTCCTGAAAAATCAGTTTTGTTTTATGCCAGTGATGATACAAGTGTCAATGAAATTGTAGAAAAGTTAATTAAGGACAGTGGCTTTGAGCCCCTTCGTGTGGGAGGTCTTGACCAGTCTATCCGTATCGAAGTGTTTGGCGATTTACATGAATTTGGAGCTATAGGCAAGCCCGTAACGCTTGCAGAGGCAAAAGAGAAAATTAATCAATAATCAATGCCCTCCATGCCACGATAACACTATTCTGGTATGGAGGTTTATGCTGACATAAATATGAAGACCTGTTGTTTTTCTTCAGGATGCTGAAAAATATTAATTTATTTTTTAATAGAGAGTTCTTTTCCATCTCCACCGAGATATACGACAAATACCACCACATCCGTATCTCCCTTGTTGGTCCCTTTATGATAAATGTTATAGGATTCTGCAAAGCAACTGTTTTCTTTGAATTCAGTGATTTTATGGTCTTCAGTTTCAACAGTTAGCGTGCCTTTCATGATATAAGAGAACACTGGAATATCATGTTTATGCCAGCCGGTAGTTTCTCCGGGAGGAAACGTAATTTTCATCATCGTGACCTTTGCGTCACTGACCTTAGGATATACAATTTTCTGGCCCAAACTGTTTACACCGGATTCCATCATTTTTTCGATCTTAAGTTTACCATTATATTGTTGTGCGTTCATAGTCAGACAGAAAAATGTAAAAAATGCTAATGACAGGATTTGTTTCATAGTACAAAAATTAGAAGTTCCCAATTTGCTCCCCGGAGCTCATGGATGATTTTTCCGTAAAGTTACCTCATTCTATTTGTGCCCGGCAATGAACAATCTTAAGAAAGATAGTTAAACTAGTTTAAGTTCCTTAAAATAGTACTCTGATCTTTAGCAGAGTACTAAATCGGTCGCCGGCCCATATATAGCTATTTACTCGAAATTTTCTTGCGGACTTTACTTAAAAATTCAGAAGTAATGCCCAGATAAGATGCAATCTGGGTATTAGGCAGTCTATTGAGTAGGTGAGGATATTGCTTTTGGAAGGCAATGTAGCGTTCTTCAGCGGTGGAACTGATATTTTGTAAAATACGGTTCTGGTAGTCAATAAACTTGCGCTCTATTATGATCCTGAAATTCCTGTCAAACTTATGATAATTGATATAGAGGTATAATAAGTCGGCATGTGCAATCTGAAGTACGATAGCGGGCTCTACAGCCTCGATATATAATTTACTGGGTGTTTTATCATAAAAACTCTGAAAGTCAGCTACCCAATCATTTTCAATTGCAAATTGAAGATTATGTTCTTTGAAATCAGCATCAATAGCGAACATTTTGAAGCAACCAGATACGACGAAGTAATAGTGTTGACAAACCTCGCCCTCCTGAAGCAAATAAGCTTTTCGCTTCACTATTCTCGGTGTAAAAACACGTTTGACCTCCTCACACTCTTTGGTATTTAAAGGGAAATATTGGTTAAAGTTATTGATTAGCATTTCCAATGCTTGTGCTATGTGTTGTTGCTGTTCCAATACTATTATTTTTCATAAATATACATTTTTTTTGTGTTGTGCTTTAACAAGATTCCGTTTGAATTCCGTTTATGTTTTTTGTATGTATCCATAAAAATGCCACCAAATAGTGTCTAACTTTTTGGTGGCAGTGTATTAGAGCATCCTATTTACTGAATCTATAAGCAGGTTTTTGTATAGTTAAAAGTTAATTACAAAATGAATTCTTTTGCTTTTGGATCACTGTGAAATGTTCCCGCTGGAGTCATTCGGAATGAACCTGCAGTGGCAAAGGTATCTTCCATAAACATAAAGTGGTAAATCTTACCATCTTTTACTTTCGCAAGTATTGAAAAGGGGGAAGTTACTGATTTATTCAGGGTTCTCGATGTATAAGTGAAAGTTCCGAATACAGCCACTTTTTCTCCTTCAGAAAACATATCCTGTACCTCAAATGCCTGAATTGTCCAGAATTCATTTACACCTGCAAAAGTGTCTATAAAAGATTGTGCTCCCACATGAGTGCCTGTCCATGGCAGGATTTTTTGTAATTCAGGATTGCTGAAGTTTAGCGAGATATAGGTAGCGTCAGATGTAATAATGGGCCTCATTACATCTGAGTTAGTTGTGTTGGCTAAAAATTTGTTGATCACCTCGATTGGTGTAGATATTGGATTTTCCATGTTTGAATTTTAATGAATTGCTCAATCAGAATTTGTTTATGCATTGAAAAGAATTGTGCCAAAATCGGCTGTAGATTTTTAATTCATTCATTATCCGAAAAGCCGCCCGATAATTGTTGAATTGAAGTTATATTACATGGTCATACCGCCATCAACGGCAATAGCCTGGCCTGTAATGTGTTTGGCTTGCGAAATGAAGATTATTATTTCGGCAATATCTTCAGGAGTTTGGTCTACTCCCTGAGGAATGAGTGTTGTTTTATTTCGCTCCCAGGATTGTTCTTCCGTTTCGCCTTCCAATTTCCAGCGATCTGACACACCACCTTCACCGCGCCACATGCCCGTCCCTACAATTCCAGGACAGATCGCATTGACAGTAATCCCGGTTGTCGCAACTTCCTTCGCAATGCTATTGGTAAATCCGATTACAGCAAATTTAGATGCTACATAGTGCGATAGATGCGCCATGCCTGTTTTCCCTGCAATGGAAGCCATGTTGACGATCGCTCCGGAGGACAGAGGTTTCATGATCTCAAGCTCTGCTTTGGTACATACGTATACACCTTTGCTATTTACGGTCAGCACACGATCCCATTCTTCTGGTTCGATTTCTTCTATGCTGCCTATGCCCACCACTCCTGCATTGTTGACAGCTACATCTAACTTGCCGAATGTATCTACAACTCTCTTTAATGCTGAACGAATGGAATCGAGATTGGTAACATCGGCTACTAATCCGAGGGCATTAGCTCCCTGATCTTCGATTGCCTTAATTGTACCACTCAGGAGTTCTTCTTTGATGTCCGCAATGGCCACAGAGGCTCCTTTTTTTGCGAACTCTATCGCAATGGTTTTTCCAATTCCACCACCTGCTCCTGTTACGAATACTACCTGACCTTTTAGATTTGACATATATAATATTTAATTGTTGTCCATATCAAATTTACTCCATAATTCAACCATTCATATATGAAGTAGTTTAAGATTTATGCTTAAACTAGGTTAAGAGTAAAAAATGTAGATGGAGTATCGTTCCCTCTACTGTTACATAATGATGATTCTTGCCGGCAGGATTTTTAGCCATTCTAATCTCCAGGTAAATTTACTATAACCAGCTCCAGGGATTGTCCTGATGAGCTGGTTATACAGTCTGATGCTATTCAAATATTTCAGCAAGCTTTTTCTGAAGTTCTGGTCCATGCAGGTTTTTGGCCACAATAATTCCATTTGGATCTACCAGGAAATTTGAGGGAATAGCCCTTATGCCATAAGTTTTCATCGCTCCTCCGTCAATATTTGCAGGAGAAAGAAGTTGTGTCCATGGCATACCATCTTCATGGATTGCTTTTATCCATTTATCTTTATCTTTCTCAAAATCGATGGATATACCCAGAACAGTGAAGTTTTTGGCGCTATAGGTATTGTATGCCTTTAGTACATTTGGGTTTTCTGCTCTGCAGGGATGGCACCAGGATGCCCAAAAATCGACAAATACATATTTGCCCTTAATATCGCTCAGCTGCACCATTTTTCCGGAAGTATCAGGTTGTGAGAACGAGGGTGCTCTGGAACCTACTTCAGTTGCCTTTGAACCCAAAATAGCAGCATTAACAATCTGTCCATTATAGCTATCTTTTAATCTCTGGTCTATGTTTGCCCAAAGGTCATTTACTTTCTCCACTTTAACATAGGGGCCCATCAATTCTATGATCGCTTCAATGCTGAAATAGGAGTCAGGGTGACTTCTCACATATTGTGATAGCAGTTCTTCACGTTTAACATCGGTTCCGTCTATCTTGCTTTTCAATTCTGCAGCTCTTGGTAAAACCTTTCTGTCCGCTGCACTTATCTTTATATATTCTTCACGCAATATCCTCCTTTCGCGATCTGCGGGTGCTGTAAAAGCAATAAATTTTTCATGCTCGGCATTAATTGGTGATCCTTTTATGATTGAGTGCTGCAGGGAATCTTCTGCTATCACTTTAATTGTTCCTGGTTCCAGGTAAATATAACGTGAATCGCGCCAGGCTTGTTTTGTGTGCGCCGATTCGGTAGGGGTAAAGGTAACATAAGCACGTTGGATACCCGATAATTTACCCGTCAACTCAAACTTCCCATCCACAACATTAGTGCTGTCACTGATATTTATACCTCGTTCATTGTAATTATAATAAACTTTGCCAGCAGTTTTACCGGAAGAAAATGTACCCTCTATTTTGAAATCTTTACGTTGTGCACAGATTATTTTGGGTAATAGGATGATGAATAGTATAATAAGTCTTTTCATAAATTTTTTTGATGTATTTAGTCTTGGCCCAGCTGGATTTTATTAATATCCACTGTTTTGAATGAGGTTAGAATTGCTGTTTAGCTGCGTTGTTGGAATAGGATAAAGCACATCAGTAGTCTGCCATGCACTTCCTTTTAAGGCTGCTAATACTGCGTTTGCTTTTCCTGAGCGTTTTAGGTCGTACCACCTGGTTCCATATTCCAGGAAAAGTTCCACCTGGCGCTCATGTTCGACAGCAAGCAAGAGTTCGTCCTGTGTCTGGGCAAAAGTGCCGTGAAGACCCGCCCGTTTTCTGATGACATCGATATCCGCGGTTCCACCAGACAGATTATTTTGCTGGATCCTGGCCTCAGCTCTGATGAGGTATTGTTCTGCCAGCCGGAGCACGACTGCAAACTCTGTATTTGCCGCTGTCGTATTGGAGATATACTTGTAGCTATACCTGAGTCCACTTGGTGCTGCTTTAGTCCAGGCAGTATAGCGGTCATCTTCATAATCCGGCCGGACTGCATCCCGCTCAAAGGAGTTTAATAAAGAGGACGTTAAAGCAAGACTTGGATTAACAGTAGCTGAAGTTGGCAGAAGCGCCCTGGCGATAAAAGTATATCCGTACTGATTGGTATTGAAAGCCCAGATGGTTTCATTGCTCGCCTTGAGGAACACCGTATTTAATGAGGAAGGTAATGTAAAAAGAGTAGTTTGTGCAATTACCTTAGATGCTTCCTGTTCGGCAAGAGCCCATTGGCTGGTATAAAGGTAAACCCGGGCCAGAAAGGCCGTTGCAGCCCAGCTATTTACTCTTGTTCTAATGTTTGCAGACCAGCTGTAATCACTGGCCAGAGTGGACTGTGCATCTTTTAAATCCAGAATTATCTGTGCATATACCTGGTCTGAAGTGTTTTGCCCCTGGATACTTGTTGCCTCAACATTTGTCTGGGTAATCAGGGGAACGTTGCCCCAAAGGTTTAGCAGGTGGAAATGACAGAAGGCCCTGATAAACTTGGCCTCACCAATCAGTTGTTTTTTTAGTGTTGGGGAAAGAGATGATGCTTCCATTCCCTGTATGACCATATTCGCCTGGTAAATGGTTTGGTATAAACTTACCCATACGGTATTCACAAGGCCTGTTGTAGGTACCAGGCTGTTGGTGACAAATTCATCAGCTGTTGCTGTTGGTGCATAAATCTCATCAGCAGATCTTCCCGGGCATGTAGTCAGGAAAGTTCCTGATGTTGATGATGTAGTGTTGCCGGACGTAGTGTTGTACATAACGGTATACAATCCGTTTACCGTTGCCTGTGCGGTTGCAGAATCCAGGTAAATAATATTGCTTTCCAACTGGTTGCTGGGCGTGTCAATCTCGATGAGCTTTTTACAGCCAGAGAAAATAGTTGTGGTAATTATGGTCGTTATGGCTAGCAATAGTATTGGCCAGCCTGATTTTTTATCTGTTCTCATTATTGTTGAATTAGAATGAACACTGTAAACCTGCGGTGAATATTTTAAGCGGAGGAAGTATTCCTGTCTGGGTCTCCGGATCTAGTCCTTTGTATTTTGTAATCGTAAAAAGGTTTTGTCCGCGTGCAAACACAGTTACCTGACTCGCTTTAACAGTCCTGACCCACTGTTGTGGGAAAGTGTAACTTAACGAAAGATTTCTCAGTCTGATATATGATGCATCGGTAATCAGGGCGTCAGACAGTTGATATCTGTTGTAAGAAGCGTAAGATGCAGATGTTGTGGTTGAACTTGGGATAAAAGGAGAATCTGTCAGACTGGCCAGCTGCGCTCCAAAAGCTCCCGGATAGGCTACCGGTGATACGCCTTTCTGTTTGGTGAAATTAAATAACAGGTCCAATCTGAATCTCTTATAGGTCAGGCCGGATGTTAGTCCGCCGTAATATTCAGGATCCCGCTGTCCTGAGATATAATAATCACCAGTTAGGCCAGTAGTGATCGCGCCATCACCATTCTTGTCCTCAAACTGCGCAACTCCGTCTGTAAATCCTAAAAAATGATAGCCGGTAAATGTGCTGATTGGCTGTCCAACCTGATACCTGTTTGCATATAAGGTATTCAATGACGTCGGCAGACTCAACAGTTTGCTTTTAGTTCTTGTGATATTAAAACTTAAATCCCATTTTACCTCCTTGGTGTCAACAGCTTTTACGTTAAGTTCCATTTCAAATCCCTGGTTTTGTACCAGTGCATCCAAATTGGTCGTGTAGGAGTTAAAGCCTGTCTGCGCCGGAAGAGGTGTAGAGCTGACAATCATATTATCCGACCGGTTGCGGTAGAATGCAGGAGTAAAGTGGATTCTGTCATTCAGGAATCCCAATTCCAGAGCAACTTCGAATTTTCTGTTCGATTCCCAGCTGTATGTCGGATTGGCCAGTCTGCTAGGGTAAAACCCAGGATTGCCGCCGTAATTTGTAGTGGTGCTCGTATACGTGTCGGAGTAACCATAATTAGCAATCTGGTCGTTC
>JAATFQ010000268.1 GCA_015655115.1 Sphingobacteriales bacterium | reverse complement strand
GAAAGAATGATGGTACTGAGAACTCTGCGCCTTATACAAAAACAGTGAAAAATAATAAAGGAACGGTCTACGTCCTCAGTGGCTCTGCCGGAAAATTAGGAGGCAAACAGGCTGAGTATCCCCATAATGCCATGTATTTTTCTGATGCAGATCATGGGGGTTCTTGTGTGCTTGATATACAGGATAATCGTTTGGAGCTGAAATGGATCTGTGCCGATGGTGTAATCCGCGATCAGTTTACTATGGTGAAAGAGCCAGGCAACGATGGCAAGAAATAAGGCGAAAATATTCATCGCTGCCAGCTTGTGGTTAACCTGTCTTTGTGGCGTGCTGGGATTAAAGAGAGAGGATAAAAGCATAGGTGTAAGTCATGCTATCAGCAATTTCAGGGAGGGTAGTACTGCATTCAGGACTTCTTCCCTGGAGTTAATACACTCGCTGTACTTACTCGATAGCAGTAAGGCTTCCGTAATTCATGCGCAGCAGGCGCTGGCGAAAAGCCGGATCGATTATAAACGAATTGAGTTCTTTATGGATTATTTCTTTGAAAGCTCATCACTCATCTACAACAGGCCGGCAAAGGTGGAGGTGGATGAGCCTTATATGGAATACCAGGAACCTTCAGGGTTCCAGGTAATGGAAGTACTATTATTTGAAGACCGCCCTTTCTTATATAAGGCCGGCCTGATTGAGCAGGCTGATCTGTTGGCATCATCAGCTGAAGATTTGAATTCCCTGTTATATAAATTTGAAGGTACAGATAAAGAAATCCTTGAAAGCGTCCGTCTTGAATTGATCAGGGTAATCACTTTAAGTATCACAGGATATGATGCACCGGAATTGAAAACAGGAATCAGGGAATCCTGGCAATCGCTGTCTGCAATCCAAAAAATCCTGATGCCCTATGTACAGACTTACCCTGTCCGGGGGGCGAAGCTCTCCGTTATTTTGAATCGAGCACTGACTTACCTAAAGTTGAATCCTGTTTTCGATACATTTAACCGGATGGAATTTTTAACACACTACGCACTGCCATTACAAGAGCATCTGGGTAGTTTTATTGCTGGCACAAACCTTAGTATCAACAATAAAAGTATTTTAAATTATGAAGCGAAGAATATTTTTAGCCCCGATGCTATTCCACAGGAAGTATTTATTGGAATGAATGCTACCAGTGATAGTAAAATAGCGCTGGGAAAAAAGTTATTTATGGAAAAGGCATTGTCGGGAGATATGAGGAGAAACTGTGCTTCGTGTCATCATCCTGACAGGTATTTCAGCGAAGGGCTGAAAACAAGTCTTGCTATCGGCGATAGCACATTTGTTCAGAGAAACGCACCAACATTATTCTATGCGGGATTTCAGTACGCCCAATTTTGGGACGGGCGTGTGAAGACGCTTCCTGAACAGATTAAAGCGGTAATAGCCAACCCATCCGAAATGAATGGTGTGCATACTGTGGTTATTGAAAACCTCAGGAAAAATGGAGCCTATGTGAGGGCATTCCAAAATGCTTTCCCTGCTGCAAAAATGGGTAATGCTTCGAAAGCAGATAACGCTTTAAAGCCTAATGCTGCTGTGAAAACAAGAGTAGCTTTGAAAGTAGATGATGTTCTGAAAACAAATGATACTTCGAAAGGAAATAGTGCTTGGAAAATAGACGCTACTTTGAAAACGGAAGTTGCTTTAAACACAGATCCTGTAAATATGCAGAATCTCTCGGAAGCGCTTGCTGCCTATATTATGGGGTTGTCGCCAAGAAATTCTGCTTTTGACCGATATATTGCAGGAGATAAAAAGGCAATGGATGAACAACAGCTTAAAGGGTTCAACTTATTTATGGGAAAAGGGCAGTGCGGAAGCTGTCATTTTGCGCCGCTATTTAATGGACTTATACCTCCTTTATACAAGCGTACAGAATATGAAAATCTGGGTGTCCCAATGAATGATGATTTTATTCATCTGCAAAAGGATACCGATAAAGGGCGATTTGGGTACTTCCCTATCTCCTATTATGACGGAGCTTTTAAGACCCCGTCCGTAAGAAATTCAGAAAAAACAGGTCCCTACATGCATAATGGAGTATTTAAAGATCTGGAGAAAGTAGTAGAATTCTACAATCAGGGTGGGGGAGCAGGTTTACATCTAACTACTCCACAACAAACGCTTTCTGTTAAACCCCTTAATTTATCTGTAAAGGAAGTGCGTCAGATTGTTGCTTTTATCCATTCGCTGACAGATAAATAGCGTTCGAATCAGATTCTATCCTGAATATATATTGGATGTTAACGTAAATTGATTAGAAATTGACAAATAAAACGGAGGTTTAAATGCCCTGCTATGTATGTGTTCAATTTCTCATTTCTCAGCACTAATTGTGTTTATACTTATCTAGCCAAGGACTTTTTTTATATAACGGATCCGTTTTGTGTCAGTTGATTAATTGTTCTTATGTGTTAGGGTGTGTTTTTTTTTTCTTTTTTTTTTATTAAATAAGTGTTTATCTCCTTGTTTTGTCTTGTATTCTGTTTATTTTTTCTGTTTTTAGTGTTTTTAATTGATTAAAAATAGCTTATTTGTTGTTTTATCTTTAGTTAAATAAAATATTTATGATTTATGTGTATTTATTTTATTTAATTATTTGTTTTTGAGTATTTGTGATTTATATCATTCTTATTATTGGGTTTTAATAGGTAAATTGTGATAATTATGTTACATATATTTATTAATAACTTTAATTTTTAACTAAATAACTAGAATTATGAAAAAAAGCTCTCAAAAAATGCTATTTCCTTGTTTATTGTGGCTGTTTGCCTCGTTTTTTCTTTTAAAACTTATGGACAGACAATTGTTCAGGGTAAAGTGACTGATAAACAAAATAATTTTCTTCCAGGTGTATCCGTTATTCCAGCTAAGGGTGAAAATACAGTAACTACTGCAACAGGGGAGTACACTTTAACTTTACCAAACGGAGTACACAAAATTGTTTTTTCCATGGTTGGTTACCAACGGATCACTAAAACTGTTACGCTAAGTGGTTCAACGCTAGTCTTAAATGTTCAGCTGGAAGATTCGGGCACCCAGCTTCATGAAGTAGTCGTTTCTACAGGCAGCAGGTCTACCAGACGTACATTGACAGATAGTCCTGTGCCTATTGATATTATTGGTTCATCGGATCTGAAAAGTACAGGGCAACTTACTTTTGATAAGGCTTTACAGTCAAAAGTGCCCTCTTTTAATACTGTAAATACGCCTGTAAATGACGCAACTTCTTTACTCGATCCATATGAGATCAGGAACATGGGGCCGAGCCGTACACTGATCCTGATTAATGGAAAACGCAAAAATTCAAGTGCATTAACATATGTTCAGACTTCTCCGGGAAGAGGGGAGAGTGGTGCTGATATCTCGGCAATTCCTACTGATGCCATTAAAAGGGTAGAAATTTTACGCGATGGGGCTTCAGCACAATATGGTTCAGATGCCATTGCCGGGGTAATGAATATTATTTTGAAGGACAGGTTCGATTATGGGTCTGTAACTGTAAATTCGGGGATTACACATAAGGGTGATGGGGAAATGATTGGCGTAAGTGTGAACAATGGCGCTAATATTGGTGAGAAAGGATTTATCAATTACACCATTGACATGCAGCATACAAATATGGCCAACCGGCCAGGGAAAGTAGATGCCGCAGCGGAAGCAGATGCAAACCTGGGTTTCGACGCGGATTTAAGTGTGGTAAAAGCCTACCTGGATGCTTATCCTGATGCCCGGAATGTGAATGCATCGCCCGAAAATTCATCTGCGAAATTCTTGGTGAATGGACTTATACCTTTAAATGAAAATACAGAATTCTATTACAATGCGGCATATATTTATAAAAGGGTAAATAGTTTTGCAAATTACCGGACCCCATACTGGCGTGATACCGATTTTGGCCTTTTGCACGATGCCGGAAGCACTTATCTGGGTTATGGGCCTACATTTGAGGGCGACCTGAAGGATTATAATGCTACTGTAGGTTTCCGCAATGCAAACAATGGGTGGAAAACAGATGTGAGTTTTACTACAGGTGGCAATAATCAGTTGTACAGTGTAAATAATACTATAAACAGGGGGCTAGGAACAAGCAGTCCAATAAGTTTTAAACCGGGTGGGTTCGACTTTACCAATAATATAGGTAATATTGATATCTCTAAATCTGTGCTGGACGGTCTGAATGTTGCATTTGGTTCTGAATTCAGACAAGAAACCTTTACTATTATTGCTGGTGATACAGCTTCTTATGTGGCTGGTGGTGCCGATTCTTTCCCTGGCTACGGGGCAAATAATGCCATTACAGCTACCCGTTATAATATTGGCGGCTATGCAGATGTGGGTTTCGATATTACTAAACAATTTTTAGTTAATGCTACAGCCAGGGTTGAGAAATATAGTGACTTTGGAAATGCCTTTGTCTGGAAAGCCAGCACGCGCTATAAGCTGTTGGATAATAAATTTACCCTGCGCTCATCTATCTCTACGGGATTCCGCGCACCATCATTACAACAAATCAATCTGCAGTTAGCTCAGGCGAGCTTTGTTGCCGGCGGAGGTATACAGACTAAAGGATTGGTAAACAACAATAGTCCTCAATCGCGCCTGCTGGGAGTGCCTAAACTGAAAGCGGAGAAGTCGTTGAATTTCACCGCCGGACTAGGTCTCAGTCCGACGGATAATTTCAGTATGACGCTGGATTTTTACAGTATCAGGGTGAAAAACCGTATCGTATTGAGTTCCGAAATTAGTGCAGGTGAGGGTGAAGGTTCTGCAGGCTTGAACAAAGTGCTGGAAGACAATGGTATTGTTGCCGTCAGTTTTTTTGTGAATGGTATTGATACCAGAACTCAAGGACTTGATTTTGTATCCAGCTTTAGAAATATTGAGATAGGTAAAGGGAAATTGGGAATAAATCTTTCAGGAAACTATACACTTCAAAACAAAGCGCTGAAAATTATCAATCCTGCGTTGATCGCTGCTGCGGGACAAACTGTGGTAGACCGGACTCAGTTGGCGCTATTACTTTCTTCCAGACCTAAATATAAAGTAATCTTTGGTGGTGATTATAGAATTGGTAAGCTCTCTGTGAATTTAAATAACACGGTAGTCGGGCCAACAACGTTCCATCAGAGTGGAATTGATGAGAACCTTGATACCAAATTCACGACTAAAATATTGACGGATTTGGGTGGCTCTATTACGTTATTAAAGAATGTCAACTTATCTGTGAACGCGCAGAATATCTTTAATATAGTTCCGAAATGGAAGTTTAAGGCATTAAATGCTGCTGGCGAAGCTGTGTTGAATGACCCTGATGCAGTGTGGCAAAATACAAATCTGCTTACGTTTAACGGAAGATACTCAACTACGACCTATGATGGCTCTCAGTTTAGTCAGCTGGGAACAACTTTTGTAGCTAGTCTGACGGTGAAATTCTAATTTGATAAAATTAAAATGAGGAGGGGACCGGTATGCTTGTTTGACATTTGCCGGTTCCCTTTATGTAAGTATTTAACCTTATGTAGGTGTCTATAGTGAATGTAGAATTTATATAGAAAATAGGTATTTATATGGATTTTTGCATCACTGATAGTTGTAGTATTTGTCCGTCTGCCAGCAGTATATTCCTGTCTTCCATTCTTTTGAATCCAAGTTTTAGATAAAAGGGTATTCCGGGAAGAGTCGCTGCCAGTTCCAGGTTCCGAAAGCCATTTGAGTATGCATTTTCAGCACATATATCCAGTAGTGCTGTACCTACACCTTTTCTTGCCCAGTCAGGATGTACAAAAAATGCCCTTATTCTTGCGGCGTCTGTCTCAGGATTTAATAATGGATCTTCTATACCTTTGGTTTGATCGCCTCCAAACAAGGTATTTCGTTTACTCCAGCCCCCACATCCCGCAATCTTACCATTCCACCGGGCGATAAAGTAAGTGCCATCGGCAATTAACTGGGTATCTATGCCAAAGACATAGATCAAGGCGCTTTCTACCTGCGCTGTCGAATAAAATCCTGTGCTAAGTCCCGTTACCGAATCTTTGATCAGTTGCTGTAAGTGTGGTATGTCGGCAGTGTGTGCCTTTGCGATATCAAGCATATATGATTTATTGATCAGGGACAATCCTATTGAAAAAATGCCCATGGAAGCTTTATAACTCTATAAAAAAACAAATATTTAATGATGAAATTAAGCATAATTCTCCATTTGTAAATGCTTTTGTAAACTTCTTCAGCGTCCTGATCCTACAGCAGGTCAATTTTTTATGTCTTTATTGGGTTTGCTGAAATCACCAGGGTGATCAGTAATTGCCTGTGCCATACAACACTGAGAGTCGTCTCCTCTTATTTCGATAAGGCATCATTTGTCTTTTTTAAGATATTTCTTAAAAATTATATATCATATAAAAATTAATGCTAGATTTGTCGCCACAGAAAGAGAAATCTGGAGTATACAATGCCCGGATGGCGAAATTGGTAAACGTTGCGGTCTCAGAAGCCGTTGGAGTAAGATCCTTGAGAGTTCGAGTCTCTCTTCGGGCACCAGGCATAGATTGTCAGATTTAGAGGCCTGCAAATGATAATTTGCAGGCCTTATTTTTTGTAGCAGACACAGCGTCAGTCCTGACCAGTTGTGTCGCGTATTGCCGCTAATCCAGTGATTATCCAGCTCTTCCCTCCTCATCTTATTACTTTATCATTCATATAACTGTCATTTGATATTGTCTTTCTTAACCTCTAAGAACTGGTGAAGCCATGCGTCATTAATAAGATCAAACAGGTTTCATCTGTATGTAAAGTCAAATCTCAAATCTTGACAAATCTTTACGCTTATATTCTCTAATTTTATAAAAACGCAGAATTTAGCTGCATATAACAGAGTACATACAACAGCGCATATAAATGGCAACAGAAAATAAACAACTAACAGGAATTCCTTATTCAGTATTGGATTTAGCGACAGTAAAAGAGGGTAAAACACCAGCGGATACATTTATCGACAGTTTGAAACTGGCACAGCATGTAGAGAAACTAGGCTATACCAGGTTTTGGCTTGCAGAGCACCATAATATGATCAGCGTAGCCAGTTCTGCAACTGCCGTAGTAATAGGCCATATTGCCGGAGGCACAAAAACTATCCGTGTAGGGTCGGGCGGTATAATGTTGCCCAATCATTCTCCATTGATCATTGCTGAACAATTTGGTACCCTTGCCTCTTTGTTCCCTGGTAGGATAGATCTCGGCCTGGGTCGTGCGCCAGGTACAGATCAGCTTACTGCCAGTGCAATCCGGTCGGATAGGTTTAGCGCTGTACAGCAGTTTCCAAATGATATAAAAAAATTGCAGACTTATTTTTCTGCAGATAACAGTAGAAGCTCAGTACGTGCAATTCCGGGTGAGGGGTTGGATATCCCGATCTGGTTGCTGGGTTCCAGTACTGACAGTGCACGTCTTGCTGCCGAAATGGGACTTCCGTATGCTTTTGCAAGTCATTTTGCACCGGCTCAGTTTCTCAATGCAATAAACATATACAGACGTGATTTCAGGCCTTCAACTACTTTACAAAGCCCATACATTATTGCATGTATCAATGTAGTCGCTGCCGATACAGACAAGGAAGCACATCGGTTGGCTACTTCCCTGTTACAAATGTTTAAAGGAGTAATAACTGGTAAGCCCCGCCTTTTGCAACCTCCGGTTGATAATATGGATGAGCATTGGTCGGAATATGAAGAGGATACAATTAATCAGATGCTCGCCTGTTCTTTTGTTGGCGGCCCGGAGAAAATTAAACTTGAAATACAGGATTTCCTGGAACAGACAGGAGTAAATGAGCTAATGGTGACTTCAAATATTTTCGATTTTGAGGCCAAGCTGCACTCTTATCAGCTTTTCGCTGATATATTGAATAACAATTAATCAATTTTGTTTAGCTTGCCGCCAATAGTTAGCTTGTTTCAATAAAGCATTAATTCCTTTACATTAGCGTAGGCAATGCGTAAATTAGCCTAAACTAAATATAAAACTTATGAGATATATTTCAATGCTATTGCTAATTATTGCGGCCTCTTTTACGGGCTTTGCGCAAAACAAAGATGCTATTATGGGTACCTGGATTAATTCTACCGGGGAGGCACATGTAAACATCTTTAAAAAAGGAGATAAGTACTTTGGCAAAATCTCCTGGCTAAAGGCACCGAAAGATGAAAAAGGTAATGTGAAGACGGATCTGAAAAACCCGGATGCTGCGTTGAGGAGCAAGCCCATTTTAGGTATGGAAATGCTTAGGGATTTTGTTTATGATGACGGTAAATGGACAGATGGAAAAATATATGACCCGAAATCCGGAAAAACATATAGTTGTAATATGAATATTAAAAGTAATGGCGAATTAAATATGCGAGGATATATAGGTATATCGATAATTGGCAGATCTGAAACCTGGAAAAGAGTTAAATAATGCGCAGACTGTTGTTCCTTTTCTTCCTTTTTCCTATTTCTGTATTTTCTCAAAGTTATGAACTGTCTTCCTTAAACACTGCAGCAAAAACGGGTATCAGGGGGCTTTCGGTTGTGTCCGATAGTGTTGCCTGGGCTAGTGGAAGCAATGGTTTTATCGGCAAAACACTGGATGGAGGTAAAAGCTGGCATTGGGTACAGCCTGCTGGATATCTCGAGGCCGATTTTAGGGATATTGAAGCATTTGATGCTAACCATGCTTTAGCTGTTAGTGCAGGTTCTCCGGCATATGTGATTATCACCAGTGATGGTGGAAAAAACTGGAAGGGAACTTATAAAAATGTAGACTCAGCCATATTCCTTGATGGAATGGATTTCTGGGACAATAAAAATGGGATCATCTTTGGTGATCCCATTCAAAATAAAATGCAGCTGCTGGTTACGAAAGATGGAGGGATGAGCTGGACTGATATTTCTGATACCGCAAATGTTCAGTTGGCTACAGGTGAGGCTGGCTTTGCTGCCAGTGGCACAAGTATTAAAACCATGGCAGGTGGTAAGGTATGGATTGCTACGGGAGGTGCTAAATCTCACATCTATGCTTCGGCAAATTATGGCCAGGCATGGTCAAAATATGATTGCCCGATATGGAGTGGCGAAAATAGCAGAGGAGCTTTTTCGGTGGATTTTTATGACCAGAACAATGGTCTTGTTGTAGGTGGTGATTACCAGAAAGATAAAGAGAATTCAAATAATGCGCTGTTTACGATAGATGGTGGCAAAACATGGCAAAAGCCAGCTAAGCCAGTTTTCGGGTTCCGCTCGGGCGTAATCTGGTATGATGACAAAAATTGTTTTGCGACAGGTACTTCCGGGACAGACGTTTCCAGGGACCAGGGCAGAAATTGGTATCATATTTCCGACGAGAGTTTTAACGTTATTAAAAAAGCCAAACAAGGAACTCTCGTACTACTTGCTGGTAACAAAGGTTTGATCTATAGTCTTAAGATCAGGTAATACAGCTGTAGAACGTCATAATTCCACAATTTCAGAGAAAGCTACATACTGTGTTTCTTTTTTATTGTTAGCACACCTGTCAGATTGGGCTGTTTAGCGGACCTGTTTTTCACAATGTTTTACTGGATCTTTAAGATAGTCTTAGCAAGGGTAATCATTTTCTCACTGCCAGTATATTTTGCTGGCTCATCAGAGAGTTTAATCACTTCAATCCAGTCCTCATCCTGTGGTTGAGTTTCAGTCATTTTAATCACCATGTTCATCGGTTCTGGTCCTGCATCATTGGTAAGGTTTGTACATATTCCGAAAGAAATGCCTATTTTATTGTTGCAGTAGTGCGCGATACGTACCACCTTATCATAATTGAGCGCGTCAGAAAAAATAATAGTTTTGGATTTAGGGTCTATTCCCATTCGCTGATAATGCGCGATCACCTTATCTGCAAACAGCAATGGGTCACCGCTGTCATGTCTCACACCATCAAACAGCTTTGAAAACATTTTATCGAACTGCCTGAAAAATACTTCAGTAGTGTAAGTATCAGACAGCGCAATCCCCAGGTCACCCCGGTATACCTGTACCCAATGTTCAAGTCCCAATGCATTAGCCATTTTGAAGCCATAGCGTGCAGCATGGAACATAAACCATTCATGTGCATGTGTGCCTATCGGTTTTGTATTGTGAAGCATGGCCAGATGAACATTGCTTGTGCCTATAAATGTCCCTTTTCCATATTTTTCCAGCACCTGTAGAACCAGGCGGTGATTGGCATATGAAAATCTGCGTCTGGTGCCGAATTCGGCTATGGTGACGCCCAAATCCTTATAGCTCTCTATCTTTTTTCTGGTAAGTGCGGTGACTTTTTCTTTGCTGATGCTATCCGAGTCGGTAAGCGTATAAAATAACTCACTAATAAGCGACATAATTGGGACTTCCCAGAGAATAGTGCGGTACCAAAGGCCTTCTATATTTACTTCCAGCTGATCGCCATTCTGTATAATTTTTACTTCGTCAGGCTGATAACGGTAACCTTCCAGAAAGTCGAGATACACCGGGTCCAGGTAAGGACAGGTGTTATGGAGGAACTGTTTTTCTGCATCACTAAGCTTTAATGACTTCATCTCATTGACACATTTACGCAAAGCGGCAGCAAATCCCGCGGGGAAAGAATGTTTCCCTCTGTTTATAAATTGATAGCGTACTTTTGCATTTGGAAACAGGCGGATTACACCCTGCTGCATCGTGAACTTATAAAAGTCATTATCAAGAATTGAGGTTAGTACTGGTAACTGATTTTTGGGCATATATAAATTGCGAACGTATTAATGAAAATCCTTCCGGGTAAATATATCAAGAAAACGGAATTCGGCAATTTATGTTTGTTAATTCATGATTAAAGATTGGATACATTACCAAATGATGAAAGTGAAAACTATATCGGTGGTTTTACACTGGAAGTGCTTGACGGGATGTATACCTCAATGACTACTAACTATTATGTGATGCCCTTTAGCTATGTTTTTTATGTGTTCTACCGTGTAAGGTTTTACTGATGCCGAAGCCTAAAATCCAGGTGTCATAGGCTTTCCATTTTAAATCATATCCCAGTTCGGCGCCTACTTCCCATCCCTTGCTCATATGCCAGCCATATTCTACCGCCGCAGTGGACAGGAAAAGGTTTTCAGACTTGGTGAACTCATCGCCCAGGCCCAGCATAAAGGATAAATGTTTTCCTGGCTTAAAGGAAGCCACCAGTTTTGTTGCAATTGGTTTCTCCCGTTCTAGAACTGTTTCCTCTTTATCCTCTTTTTCAACAGAAAAGTCTTCAAAGATGATATCATTGTGTATGCCCAAAGCCCATTGATTACTGATCAGATAGTCGTAATTGATAGCCCATGAAGTCATCATCAGCCATTTCTTCTCTCCATTCTCTATACCTTCATGTACATGTGCATGGCCTAAAGCAATTGTAAATTTATGTCCTCCTTTTTCTGACTCTTCTTCATGTTCCTGTGCCAGAACGGCTGTTGATGTAAGTGTTAATAGTAGAATAATTACTGTAAAAAGCTCTTTTTTAAACGAAAAATAAGTATGCATCCTGTTTTGCTGAAATTTTATGCAAACAGAAGAAAATTCAAGCACTTAAAGATTGATGTTCGTCACTTATCGGATAATATTGCGATAATTCTATTTTCTACTTTTTCCATAATCTTTGCGGGATTCCCGTATACAACCGAATTAGCGGGTATAGATTTTGTGACTATACTTCCTGCACCTATAACTACATTGTCACCAATTAAGATATTCCCTATGAGTACTGAGTTTGCTCCTATTTCGACATTATTTCCAATTACAGGAGAATGAAGGCCGATTAATGATTTATTTCCTATAGTTACAAACTGGCGCAGCAAGACATTCTCACCTATTATTGTATCTTCATTCAGGACTACAGAAACACCATGAGCAATGTTTAAACCAGCACCTATTTGTGTCCTTACTGGAATTTCAATTCCCATCAGCCACATCACAAAAAACTGGTAAAACTTTACCAACGGAAAGCCTGAAATTCTTACCAGCCTGGAAGGGTGCAGCGCGAAATAATTTGCCATCCGAAAGGTGACCACAATAAACCTGCCTTTAGTATTGTTGCGGTTAGCTGCCAGATCGGCCTTAATTTTTTTACGTAATGACATGTTTGGCCAAATTAATTGAATTAAAAAGAACGTTAAACATTAGCCGCTATCCATGACCAGGTCATTCTCTATAACGCCATATTAATATTAGACAAAAAAAAGTTAATAAGGAGATACTTTAGGGACTAAGCTAATGAATGCGCGGTTTGGGGCTAAATGACCTGATGATTTTGAGGGATGTTAATTAGTGGGGAATGTGGGATCTGGATCAAAATGATAAAAAAAACGGAAGATAGCCGATCTTCCGTTTTTTGAATGTACTCAGAGCGGGAATCGAACCCGCACGACTTTTAAGGTCACAGGATTTTAAGTCCTGCGTGTCTACCAGTTCCACCATCTGAGCAGGTGTAAAACCTTTTAAAATAAAAGCCTTCTTGTGGAAGGCTTTAGAGCGAAAGACGAGATTCGAACTCGCGACCCCGACCTTGGCAAGGTCGTGCTCTACCAACTGAGCTACTTTCGCATTGGTATGATCATAAAAACTGCAAATGATATGCAGGGTATTCTATAGTACTCAGAGCGGGAATCGAACCCGCACGACTTTTAAGGTCACAGGATTTTAAGTCCTGCGTGTCTACCAGTTCCACCATCTGAGCAGGTGT
>JAATFQ010000282.1 GCA_015655115.1 Sphingobacteriales bacterium | reverse complement strand
GCAACGATGCCTACAACTTTCAGCAGGTTAGACTTCAGTGCTTCATTTTCCTTATTCAGGTTGAGCAGCATCAGTACAAAGAGGAACAGCACCATGATCGCCCCCATGTAAACAATAAAGTTTACAACAGCCAGGAACTGTGCGTTGAGTAATATGTAATGGACAGTGAACGTAAAGAACGTTACGATCAGATAGAGTACACTATGCACCGGGTTCTTTGCGAAAATAACCATCAGTGAAAAGAAGATACTCAATAAAGCGACCAAATAGAATACCGATGTACCCATTTATTTTGTTTGTTTAGATTTATATTCGAAGCTACACGGCTTCAATTCGTTTATTTCTTTACTAAAGGCTGTTCAACCAGTTTATCTTTGCCGTAAATAAAATCTTTACGTAAATAATCTGCCGGAACAATCGGGCCATCCAGGTAAATTGCTTCCTTAGGGCAAGCCTCTTCACAAAGACCACAGAAAATGCAGCGCAGCATATTGATCTCATATACCGAAGCATATTTCTCTTCCCTGTATAAGTCCTTTTCCTCTGGTTTACGCTCTGCGGCAATCATTGTAATTGCTTCAGCAGGGCATGATAAAGCACATAAGCCACAGGCAGTACATCTTTCCTTGCCATCCTCATCCCTTTTCAGCGAGTGCATCCCTCTCCAGTTGATCGACATTTCGCGCTGAACTTCCGGATACCTGATCGTAGCCTCTTTCTTAAAAAAGTGGCTCATCGTGATACCCAGTCCGCTGAGGATTGCCGGCAGGTAAATGCGCTCAGCAAAAGTAAGTGGCTTCTGTACTAATATTTTCTTTTTATTGGTTAATGGTTCCATTAAACCTCCTTGTTATATTCCGCAGGGCGGATAGTTAAAACTTCTCTACAATTGCAATCACAATACCTGTGATAATTACGTTCGCTATTGCCAATGGCATCAGCACTTTCCAGCCTAAATCCATCAGCTGATCATATCTGAAACGTGGGATAGTCCATCTTACCCACATAAAGAAAAATATGAAGATAAAAATCTTGGCAAACAAAATAACAGTTCCAAACAAAGGGCCAAATACAGGTCCCAATATAGGTCCTAGCGTATCCATTCCCGGGTAGTTATACCCACCAAAATACAAAGTAGCCATTACCGCCGAAGAAACAAACATATTGATATACTCCGCGAAAAGGTAAAATCCTAATTTCATCGAAGAATACTCAGTATGGTAACCACCGATCAGCTCCGTCTCACACTCAGGTAAGTCGAATGGGGCCCTGTTTGTTTCCGCAAAAGAACATACCATAAAAATAAGGAACCCCAAAGGCTGATAAAGCACATTCCAGTGCCATCCATGCTGGCCTTCAACAATTTCTTTCAAACTCATAGAGTTCGTTACCAGCAGGAGCGCAATAATTGAAAGGCCCATGGCAATCTCATAACTGATATTCTGTGAAGCAGCACGTATCGCACCCAGCAAAGAATATTTATTATTTGAAGCCCATCCACCGATCATTACACCATATACACCCAGAGAAACTACTCCGAAAATATACAGCACACCTACATTGATATCAGTTACCTGCAAAGGAATAATCCTGCTGCCCAAATGGATATCGCTACCCCATGGAATAACAGCAGTACCGATACAGGCAGTAAAGATCGCCAGTCCCGGAGCCATCATAAACAACCATCTGCTCGATTCTGCAGGAACAATCTCCTCTTTCATCAGCATCTTCAGTCCGTCGGCCAGGGGCTGGAACATTCCGAAGGGGCCAGCTCTGTCCGGACCAAGCCTGTCCTGTAAAAAAGCGGCTACTTTTCTTTCCGCATATGTAGAATACATCGCGATCACCAGACTGATAGCGAAGATGATCACTACCAGTATAAATTTTTCTATTACGAATGAGATCTCCATTACAATTTAGCGGTTTTTTCCAGTTCAACTCTATTAGCTTCCTGCAAGTGCAGATTCTCCTGAATAACAGGCAGCGGGATCATCGTTTCATAATGATTAGATGAGATCACAGAAGCATCACTGATATGTGTAGGATGCTCTAGTGTCCAGTCTGCTGTAGCTTTTTTCTCGAAACGGCAAGTATTACAGATAAACTCTTCCACCTCTCCATAAATATCCTTACGCGCAGTTACGCGCAGAACATTTTCGCCTTTATACCACAACGTCACCTTACCACTGCAGGCAGGGCAATCTCGGTGCGCATCTACAGGCTTGGTAAACCAAACCCTGTTTTTAAAGCGGAAAGTTTTATCCGTCAAAGCACCTACCGGACAAACATCGATAACGTTCCCAGAGAAATCATTGTCAACGGCCGTCTGGATATAAGTAGAAATCTCAGAATGGTCGCCACGGTTTAAGATACCATGAACGCGTTTATTCGTAATCTGATCAGCAGTAAATACACAACGGTAACACAGGATACACCTGTTCATGTGCAGCTGAATCTTATCACCTATATCTATCCGTTCAAATGTACGGCGTTCAAACTCATATCTTGTTTTTTGTAAGCCATGTTCATAACCCAGGTTCTGCAGATCGCATTCTCCGGCCTGGTCACATACCGGGCAGTCCAGTGGATGGTTGATCAACAACATCTCCACCACGCCACTACGTGCTTCAAGGACTTCAGGCGAAGTAATGTTCTGCACTTCCATGCCGTCCATCACCGTTGTACGGCATGAAGCCACCAGCTTAGGCATTGGGCGCGGATCTTTTTCAGAACCTTTACTTACTTTTACGATACAGGTACGGCATTTACCGCCACTGCCTGCTAATTTCGAATAATAGCACATTGCAGGCGGAACTATGTCACCCCCAATCTGTCTTGCAGCATTCAGGATCGTTGTACCCGGTTCTACTTCAACGGATATTCCGTCTATGGTTACCTTAACTTTTTCACTCATTGTTAAAGGATATTTTCTTTACTTATTCTGTAGTCACTGCTTTTGCAATCGGTTCCGCATACATAGCGATACCGTAATTTGTCTCCTGGCTTTTCAAAGGTTCTTTTACATGCCATTCAAACTCATCCCTGAAATGTCTGATCGCACTGGCAACAGGCCAGGCAGCAGCATCACCCAAAGGACAGATGGTATTTCCTTCAATCTTTTTAGATACATCCACCAGTAAGTCGATATCACTCATCTTACCATGTCCGTATTCCAGTCTGTGCAATACCTTTTCCATCCATCCGGTACCTTCACGGCAAGGTGAACACTGCCCACAACTCTCATGGTGGTAAAAACGGGCAAAGTTCCAGGTATTTCTGACGATACACTGATCCTCATCAAAAGCGATAAAACCACCAGAGCCCATCATGGTGCCTGTAGCAAAGCCACCTTCAGAAAGAGATTCATAACTCATCAGCCTCGGATCGCCATTAGCAAGTTTCAGCGAAAGGTTAGCAGGCAATACCGGAACAGAAGAACCGCCGGCAACAGTAGCCTTCAGTCTTTTTCCGTTAGCTATACCACCGCAATATTCATCAGAATAAATAAACTCTTCCACCGGAAGGCCCAACTCTATTTCATATACCCCTGGTCTCACTAAATTACCTGAAGCAGAAATCAGTTTAGTACCCGTACTTCTACCGATACCGATCTTCATATATTCATCAGCACCCTCATTGATAATAGGTACCACAGCGGCAATAGATTCAACATTATTTACTACAGTCGGACAGCCATACAGGCCTGCAATAGCAGGAAATGGCGGTTTAATTCTTGGATTACCTCTTTTTCCTTCCAGTGATTCCAATAAAGCCGTTTCTTCGCCGCAGATATATGCACCACCACCGGGCTGTACATATAACTCCAGGTCATAACCCGAGCCTAAAATATTTTTACCCAAAAGACCTGCAGCCTTTGCTTCTGCAATTGCACGTTCCAGGATCCTGATCTGCGGCATCATTTCGCCACGCACATAGATATAAGACGTTTTAGCACCAAGCGCATAACTTGCGACAATCATCCCCTCAATCAAAGCATGAGGAATATGGGTCATCAGATAACGGTCTTTGAAAGTTCCAGGCTCCGACTCATCGGCATTACATACCAGGTAACGGGCAACCCCCTCAGGTTTTGCCAGAAAACTCCATTTCATTCCTGTTGGAAAACCTGCACCACCACGGCCGCGTAATCCAGACTTCTTCACCTCTTCCACCACCTCATCGGGGGTAAGCGTTTTCAAAGCTTTTTCCACAGCACGGTAACCACCTTTCTGGCGGTACACATCCAGAGTATGGATGCCTGGTACGTTTATATGTTCTAATAATAGTTTACGTCCCATTACTTATTGCGTAATTCTTCAATCAATATATCCACCTTTTGTGCATCAAGGTTTTCATAAAATGTATACTCAGGGCCAATCTGCAAAACCGGGCCGAAACCACAGGCAGCGAGGCATTCAACCCCTCTCCAGCTAAACAGTCCATCGGCAGTAACCTCCCCTTCTTTCACGCCAAGAGTATTTTCGATATGGTCCATCAGTTTCTCTGCACCAACAAGGCAGCAGGGACCTGTACGGCAAACCTCCAGCATGTACTTACCCTGCGGCTTTAAGAAATACATACTATAAAATGAAGCCACTTCATAAACTTCGATAGGCTCAATTTTTAAATACGCAGCTACTTTATCCATTGAAGCGGCACTTAACCAGCCTAATTCCGCCTGCACCTCATGAAGCATAGGCAATAAGGCCGATTTCTGTTTTCCTTCTGGATATCTTTTCGAGATCTCATCAAACTTTGCAGTCAAAGCTGACGAAAACTCCACGGGTTGTTGTTCTTCTACTTTAAGCATCTAATTCTCCGGCAATAATATTCATACTACTCATATTGATAATGGCATCAGACAATAACATACCTTCACTCATGTGGGCAAACATAGAATAGTTGACAAAACTTGGTCTTCTGAAATGCAGACGGTAAGGTGTTCTGCCGCCGTCATTGATCAGATAAAATCCAAGCTCCCCATTTCCACCCTCCACAGCATGGTAAACTTCGGCTTTTGGTGCATCGATCTCTCCCATTACAATCTTGAAATGGTAAATCAGTGCCTCCATATTATTATATACTTCTTCCTTGGCAGGCAAATAGAAATCAGGCACATCCGCATGGAATATCCCAGCTGGTTCACCTTTCAGTTTCTCCATTGCCTGCTCAATCAGGCTTAAGCTTTGCCACATCTCCTCGTTACGTACTAAATAACGATCATATATATCTCCGCTTGTACCTACAGGAACCTCAAAATCAAATTCATCATAAGAACAATACGGCTCGCTCACACGAACATCATAATCTACACCCGTAGAACGCAGCAAAGGACCTGTCCAGCCAAAGCTCAATGCATCTTCAGGTGTAACACAGGCAACACCTGCGGTACGGTCAATAAAAATACGGTTCCGGTTCAGCAACGATTCAAATTCCTTTAAAGCCACAGGGAACTCTTTCAAAAACTTATTGATCTTTGCAAATGCGATCTCATTGAAATCCCTTTCAAATCCCCCGATACGGCCAATGTTTGTCGTCAGGCGTGCACCACATATTTCTTCATAAATTTCATAAATGTGTTCTCTGAACTGAAAAAGATATAAGAAAGTAGTGGTAGCACCAGTATCCTGGGCAATAATTGTATTACAGATAATATGATCTGATATACGGGCTAGTTCCATTACGATAATACGCAGGTAATCTACGCGTTTAGGAACTTTAATATTTAATAACTTCTCCACTGTCATGTGCCATCCCATATTATTGATGGGCGACGAGCAGTAGTTCAGGCGATCTGTTAAAGGGGTGATCTGATAAAACGGTCTGTGTTCCGCTATTTTTTCAAAAGCACGGTGAATATATCCGATAGTAGATACTCCGCTAACGATACGTTCTCCGTCTAACTGAAGTACATTTTGAAAAACACCATGGGTGGCAGGGTGAGTGGGACCTAAGTTTAAGGTAACCAGCTCCTCTTGCGGATCGTTGTCTGTATATACAGGGTGATTGTGTTCCATATGTTATCTGCCGAAGTATTCGTCTTTTTTATCAACTCTGTTTGGATCCTCCAAAGGATACTGTTTCAACATCGGGTGAACATTCAGTTCATCCATATTCAGGATTCTTTTCAGGTTCGGGTGACCTTCGAATTTAACGCCGAAGAAGTCGTATGTTTCTCTCTCCATCCAGTTGGCACTGTTCCACAAAACCGTTGCAGTTGGGATTGTAGGGTTATGCTCCTGAATAAAGACCTTAATCCTTATCCTTAATCTCTTCACCATACTGTGTAAATGGTACACCACGGCTATATGTTTATTTTCAGGATAATGAACGGCAGTAATATCAGTAAGGAAGTTCATATTTGCCACTTCACTTTCTTTCAGAAACCTGAGTACATCGATAATTACATCTTTGGACGTGGTGAAAGTAAGCAAGCCATAAGGCTCATTTACACCTGTAATCTTTTCACCGAACCTGCCGGTCAGTAATGCTGTTAAATCACTATTCGTTAGCTCTGCCATTATTCAATCCCGTATGAAGCCAACATTTCTTTATATTGCTCAGAATTCCTTCTCCGCCCGGATTCATTCCTTACCAGTTCCTGAATTTTACCGAAACCATCCAAGATAGCTTCAGGTCTTGGCGGACAGCCCGGCACATATACATCTACCGGAATAATCTCATCAATTCCCTGTAAAACAGAATAAGTATCGAAAATACCTCCGCTTGATGCACAGGCACCAACAGCAATCACCCAGCGGGGTTCTGCCATCTGCAAATAAACCTGTTTCAATACAGGGCTCATTTTCTTGGCGATAGTACCCATAACCATGAGTAAATCTGCCTGACGCGGAGAGAAGCTTAAACGTTCAGAACCAAAGCGGCCCAGGTCATAATGGGAACCCATTGTGGCCATAAATTCAATACCGCAACATGAAGTTGCAAAGGGCAAAGGCCATAAAGAATGTGACCGGGCCAAGCCGATAACCTTATCTAAAGAGGTGGCAAAAAAACCAGACCCTTCAATGCCTGGAGGCGCGTCTACTATATTGATGTCACTCATATTATAAAAGAAAAAAGGCTCATTCCAATACCAGAATGAACCACAAATTTACGATAAAAGGCGCAAAAACAGCTAAACTATCACGATTTAGAACCGTTCTAAACAAATTAGTCCCAATCCAGCGCTTTCTTTTTCATTATATAAATGAAGCCTAACAGCAACGTTCCCATAAAGATGAACATCTCAATGATCCCGTCCCATCCAAGCTCTCTGAAGTTGACCGCCCAAGGGTACATGAAGATCACCTCAACGTCGAATAAAACAAACAGGATAGCTACCAGGAAATATTTAATAGAGAAAGGCTGACGGGCATTACCGATCATTTTCACCCCAGCTTCAAAAGTAGACAGCTTATCGCTTGTTTTTCTAGCTGGTCCGACCAGGTGTGTAGCCACCAAAGTAACCACGGCAAAACCTAAGGCCACAATTACCTGGAAGATAATTGGCAAAAAATCTGAAGGTACGCTATGAGTTTCCATAAAATTTTATTTTGGTACAAAAGTAAAAGAAAAAGGCAGGATATCAACCCTGCCTTTTCAATTATCTGTTATTTAGATTTATTTTTTACCTGCTGCTTTTGCTGCAGGAGCTGTTAATTGTTTTAAACCTGTATTTGCATTTGCATTTGCAGGGTCAATTGCCAAAGCTTTTTTGAATAATTCAGCAGCTTTTGCTTTATCAGTAGGTGAATAATAGAAGCCTAAGTAATTGTACGCTTCAACCTGATTTCTTTTCTCAGCAGGTGCCGCACCCAATTCTGGTTTTTTAACAGTTACGAGGTCTAAATAAGCTTCATAAGGTGCTACAATTAATCCTTTAGGATTAGCTGCATCATCCATTAAATTAGCGATACGTCCTCTAAAAATATAAGCCAAAGTAAATTCAGGCTGAGTTTTGTTGATATGTGCAAATGCTGAATCTGCCTCCACTAAAAGTTGTTTTGAAGGGTTCGATTTTGCAGTTAAACCAGCACCATATTCATAATACTTAGCTGATCCCAGGTAGTAAAAGTTGGTTAATGAACCTTTACCATTAGGGTTTAAAGTAATTGCATCATTATAAACCAATGCAGCCTGTGCATATTTTTTAGCACCATATAAGGCTTTACCCACTTCTTCCAGCGCTTCAACATTTGTAGAATCTTTCACTACAGCCATTCTGATGCTTTTTAAAGCTAAGCTATCCTGACCAGCGGCCAATTGTGCCCTGCCTAAATACAGGTAATCAGAAGCTATCAAACGCGAAGTATCACCAGAGTTCTTAGCGAAGAAGTCTGTCAGCAATTTCAGGCTTTCAGGACTTTTATTCTCAGCAGCTGAGTAAGCCTGCAGACGGTTAATCACTAAAGATTTTTGGTTATTGGGATATAAAGCAGCAAGTTCTTTAGTTTCTGCTTCCAATGCAGCATAATCTTTCACATAATATAAGAACTGTGCGTAACGCAATCTTTTCTCGAAAGATTTATCAGTCAGATCAAGATACTTTTTGAAGTTTGTGATTGCTTCTGCAGATTTAGTTGCAAAACTTGCAGGCTCAAAGTTAGCCCATTGCATATATAATTCACCTATCTCACGATAAGCAGGGCCATAATTAGGGTCAGCAGCAATTACAGCTTTCAATTCGTTTTCTGCTTCAGGAAACGCTCTTGATTCTTTATACATTCTGCCGATCTGAACTTTGGCTCTTAACAAACCTTCGTTCATATTTAATGCACGGAGATAATTGCTTAAAGCATCAGAATTCTTTTTCTGTGCAGCATTCAAGTCACCCAGACTTACGAAAGTCTCTGGATCTTTATCACTTGCATCCACCTCGTCTGCTTTTTGCAAAGCAGCTAAAGCAGCAGTAAAATCAGGTTTTTCCTGTGCCAGGTAAGCTTTACCAATGTATAAATACGGAGTATGGTCTTTTTTTGAAGCCAGTCCTATTGCTTTATCAAAATTCGCTTTTGCTGATGCAACATTGTTTGCCGAAAGGTCAGCCTGACCTAAACCCACATAGTTCAGGGCATATTTGGGATCTGCTGCGATTCCTTTAGTGAAAACAGCTTTCGCCGAGTCAATATAATCATTACGCAAGTACACATCACCCAAGCTAAAGTAGTTTTCACCTTTACTTCCCTGTGAATTTACCAATGTTTTAAGCATTGATGTTGCTTTTGCATATTGTTCGGCATCAATAGCTTTCTTTGCATCATCTAAATTCTGAGCAAAAGAGGCAGAACCCATCACTACTAAACCTAAACTTAAGGTTATTGCTTTCTTTGTCATTTTCATGGTTCGGTTTTATTTGTTTTTAATTATAATCGAGCTGACGGCCTCTAATTTTTGTTTAGTTTGATCGAAACCGTCTGTTTAATCTGCTAAATATAGATTTTAGTTGTCACTTTTTAAATTAAAATCTCTCGAAGTTAACTTATTTGGCCCAAGTCCTGATTTTAAGACAATCAGCTGACCCCTTTGGCTCGTCAACCATGTTGCAAAACCTGTGCCTAAGCCAGTTCGGCCCTCTGCATTTATAATATAAATATTTCTTAAAAAAGGATATTTGCCATTGATCAGGTTAGTCTGCTCGGGCTTATAAAACTGATCATCACCAGGCTTACCTTTAATATTCTTTACTGCCATCAGCTTCACTTGAGGAATAAACTCGTCCATATCTCTATGTCCTTTCAATAACCAGTTTACTCCCGCAATACCAATATAATTGGGATGAGCAGTTACGTATTTGATCACGTCATTGTTATTTTCAAGCGTATACACCCCTGTTTTGGGCAGTACACTGATCTTCGCCAGCTCCTTAAAGTAGCGTACAGTACCTGAATAGGCATTATCAAAGACTAAGTTCCTGCCACCTGGATTCTTTCCATTCAGGATGGAGATCACTTCTTCAACGGTAATGGTACTATCCGGATTAGCGTTTCCTGTAAAAAGAGCTATTCCGTCAATCGCAAACCTTGAAGTAGACACCCGGATACTTCTGTTCGTATAAACTTTTGTTTCCTCCGGACTAAGCATTCTGGATAATACAGCTACCCTTACACTATCATTCAGAAATGTGGGCATAATTTTATTTTCATTACCCTGGATGAGCTGGAATTTTGTATCAGGATAATCCAGTCTGAATACTTCAATCTGATCGGCGAGAACACCTGCAAAACTTTCATCTACGAGGATCTTAACAGTGCCTGTAGTAGCGGTTTCAGCTACTGCTTCTTTCTTTCCTTTATGTTTACAGGCGATAAAAAAAAACAGGGGCAATAGAAAAAACAATTTCTTCATTTTCAGTCCTCTTTTTGATTGATTAAACGCAGGAACCTGATGATCGCATAAACGATCAGTAAAATACCCATTCCTATACGGGCAAGGGCCGGAAATCTAGCAGGGTCAAGTTGGGCAAAGAAGATCAGATACACTCCTAAAACCAAATAAACCATGAACATCACTAGTCCTAAAATGAACAGAAATCGCTGTTGAGGCGATTTCTGTTTAAAAGTATTGAAGTCAAACATTCTAATAATTTAGTTAGACAATGTAAAGCTAATAGGAATATTATACTTCACACGTACTGGTTTACCATTCTGAATACCAGGAGTCCATTTCGGGCTAGCCTTAAGTACACGGATAGCTTCTTCATCAGTACCACCACCTAATTTACGCTCTACTTTAATATCAGTTAAGCGGCCATCTTTCTCAACTACGAAAGACATGAACACTTTACCCTGAATATTATTTTCCTGCGCCATAGGAGGGTATCTTACTGTTTTCTGCAGGTAAGCATAAAACTTATCCATACCTCCAGGGAAACCTGGCTGAGTTTCGATACTTACGAAGTCATAGACTTTAGTATCTTCCACTACTGCTGCTTGTTTCGGGCCTTCACCAACCGGACCAACTACAACGATGTCCGCACCTGGATCACCTTCAATAGTTTTTTGGCCTGGATCTGCTGCTTTCAACTGCTCAATCTGTGGAGGCTCTTCATCACGCACCTCATTATCCGGTTTTACAATCGGAGGAGGGAACTTGATCTGATCCGTTTTTGGTGGCGGTGGCTCTACCGGTGGCGGCGGCGGAGTTTTAGGGTCCACTGGTGGTGGTGGTGTCATCACAACTTCCACCTGTTTCACTATCTGCTCTTCCGGCAGCTGCCCTTTGATCAAATTAACAATCTTAGGTACAAGGAACAGAAATATGAAAACTGCCGATGCCCAGAATAATGCCTTGGTTGTATTAATGCCGTTGTCCCTACGTAACTCGTAAGCGCCGTAGGCTTTATTCTTCTTAGCAAAGACAACATCAAGCCATTCTTTATTAAATATATCTAATTTAGACATTGCTTGTTATTTAAATTGTTCATAATATTATAATATTCCTTCTTGTTTCATGAATGCTTTCTCATTATCAAGAATATTTACATCATCAATTGCAGGAGCCGTTTTGATGCCTGTAATTAACAATTCATCCATGATATCAACAAAGTTCTGGTAGGAAGCCCCATCTGTAGGTTTAATAACCATTACGATGTCTTTTCCTGTCTTAGCTTTTACACTTGCTTTGTTGTCCAGAATAGTTTTTCTGATCTGACTGAAGTTTTGAATTTCAGGTGCTGTTTTACCAGCTTCGCCCATGTACCATGCAACTTTATTGTGTTTACCCAATAAAATTGTCATTGTCTGTGAAGCCCTTAATTCTAACCTTGTGTCATTTACATCATCCTTATCTGGCTTAGCAATATCCATTGCTATTGGTTTACTTAGCGTAGTGGTCAACATAAAGAAGGTAATCAGCAGGAAGGCCAAATCCACCATCGCGGTTAAATCCACTTTGGCATTAGATTTCTTGGTCCTTACTTTACCACCTTTTTTCTTACCCCCGCCGGAGGTATCTAATTCTGCCATGATATATTATTTTAGCTTCCGCCCTCAGCGGTTGTGATTAAACTGAATTTATTGATTTTTTGCTTTTGAAGGATATCAACGATCTTTTTAATCGCCGGATACTCTTCTTTAGCATCACCTTTGATACTTACGCGCATACCCTGAGAGTGTAACTCTGCAACCGCTTTACGTGACTGAAGCAGCCATTCAGATAATTGGTTATTAGCAGAGTCGGCAGGAATACCTCTTTCCAACCCTGATTTTTTCCGCCCATCTCCGTCCATCATGATGAATTGTTTCAGGCTTTGCACAGGCACGCCAAAAGATCCAATCACACTAAACCGTTTTTTCTCTTCTTCTGTAAAAGTGATCTTATACTGCTCACCCATTTTTTCAAGGGTGGCTCTTTTAATATCAGGACCTGCTGTTTCAAAGAACACTTTTCCGTCACCGATCGTCAAAATGGCGATATCCTTTTCAGGAACTTTCATTTTATAAGTAGACGATGGAATATTGACATTCAAAGGGTCCGGTTGTTTAGCCGTAGCTGATAGTATGAAGTAAGTAAGTAAAAGGAAAGACACGTCGCACATGGCGGTCATATCAATCGATGTACTCTTTCTTGCAACCTTTGCTCTTGACATAATATTTAAAAATTACTTATGTTTTATATAATGATGTTAATTCTTCCGGTTTTCCATAAAGCCGGTAAAAAAAATAACATTATTTTTTATTTATGTGTAGAAGCATAAGTTTGGATGATACTGAAACCAGCTTCATCAATTGCATATGTTAATTTATCAATTTTTGAAGTCAGGATGTTGTACATGATAATCGCACAAGTAGATGTACCGATACCAGTTGCAGTATTGATCAGGGCTTCAGAGATACCAGTTGCTAACGCTGCTGAATCCGGAGCTCCAGAAGCACCTAAACCACCAAACGCTTTAATCATACCTGTTACTGTACCCAACAGACCCATCAATGTACCAATTGATACTAAAGTTGCGATAATAGTTAAGTTTTGCTCTAACATTGGCATTTCCAAAGTAGTAGCTTCTTCGATATCTTTTTGGATAGCTAAGCATTTTTGATCCGTATCCATGTTAGTTTCAACTTCCATTTCACGGTATTTTTTCAAACCAGATTTAATTACATTAGCAACAGAACCTTTTTGTTTATCGCATTCAGCAATAGCAGCTTCGATGTTGTTAGCATTTAAAAGTCCTTGAATTTTTTTAACAAATGTATCCAGGCCAGAAGCACCTGTTGCTTTACCAATAACAATAAAACGCTCTACAGAGAAAACGATTACCATTAAAAGCATTCCCATCAGGATAGGAACAATAACACCACCTTTGTAAGCCATACCAGCAAAGTTGTTCAGTTTTGGTAGGTTTTCAACGTTGTTGTCGATAAAGTTGTTTGGATCTCCTAGTACAAATTTGTACAAACAAGCTCCGATAATAAGGCAGATTGGAATAACGAGTGTAGCGAATAAATTTGAAGCTGTAGCTGAGCTTTCGTTTTTAACTGTTGTTGGTTTTGGTGCGTTTGCCATTTTTTTAGTTTTTGAGTTTTTAGTACTTTGTTTTTTTTAATGAAAATTTAATATTCTGTAATACACACAACGATGAATAGAATCAAATGTTGTGATAGCAAATCTATAACTTTGATTTTAATTCCACATTAAAATATCGGTCATTTTATGATTATCTCAACAAAAGTCTATTTCTACTAATATATATTAAAAAAGATTGCCTCGTTGGGGAGACAATCTTTCACAATGAAAACTAAAAAAAAATTGAAATGCAAATTTTTCCTCAAATAAATTGATTTAGACGATGTTTTCGACCACTTTTGGGAATGAAGAACGTATTTCTTCATTTGCAAAGGATTCAAACTGCCTGAAGTTGTCAACAAATGCCTGCGCCAACTCATTTGCTTTTTGATCATATTTCTGTTTATCAGCCCATGTTTCTCTCGGATCTAATATTTCTTCGGGCACTCCGGGACAGGAAACAGGCATCTGCAATCCGAAAACTTTATGCGTTTTGTAACGAATATCACATAATTTTTCATCCAAAACAGCTGTTATCAGCGCTCTTGTATAGCTTAATTTCATTCTTTTGCCCTCCCCGAAGCCGCCGCCACTCCATCCGGTATTCACCAGCCAGACATTTACGTTCTGCTCTTCCATCTTTTTTCCTAATAATTCGGCATACTTTGTGGGGTGCAATGGCATAAAAGCTTTTCCAAAACAGGCTGAAAAGGTTACCTGCGGTTCTGTAATTCCAGCTTCCGTACCTGCAACTTTAGCCGTATATCCAGAGATAAAATGGAACATTGCCTGTCCGCGTGTCAGTTTAGACAAAGGCGGCAAAACACCGAAAGCATCGGCCGTTAAGAAGAAGATATTTTTAGGTACGCCAGCAATGGATGGATGCACCGCATGATCAATATAATGGATGGGGTAAGCCACCCTTGTATTCTCGGTTTTTTCGATATTTGCATAATCCACATTCCTGGTACCGGGAAAATAATTGGTATTCTCCAGTAATGAACCGAATTTGATGGCAGAAAAAATCTGAGGTTCTTTTTCCGGAGTAAGGTCTACACATTTCGCATAACAGCCTCCTTCAAAATTAAAAACAGAGTGGTCACCCCAGCCATGTTCATCATCGCCGATCAATCCCCGCGAAGGGTCGGCCGACAAAGTGGTTTTTCCTGTACCAGATAAACCAAAAAATATAGCCACGTCGCCTTTCTCTCCTACATTAGCAGAGCAATGCATAGACAAAGTGTTCCTGTGTTCAGGCAGAATAAAGTTGAGTGCAGAGAATATACCTTTTTTTATTTCGCCGGTATAGCCCGTACCACCAATCAAAATGATTTTTTTCGTAAAGTTCAGGATAGCAAAATTCGGCTGCCTTGTCCCATTCACAGCAGGATCTGCTTTAAATCCCGGAGCAGCAATTACCGTCCATTCAGGCTCTTCAATTGGCTCAGCTTCTTCAGGCCTTAAAAACAGGTTATAAGAAAAGAGGCTCTGATAAGCCGTTTCAGAGATCACCCTCACACTCGTGTGATAAGCTGGGTCTGCGCAGGCAAAGCCATCTCTGACATAAAACTTACGCTGATTTAAGTAATCACAGGCTTTTTCTAAAAGCTGGTCAAAATCCGCAGGATCAAATGGGATATTGATTTCCCCCCACCAAACGGCCTCGCGGGTAATATCATCCATTACAATAAACCGGTCTTTTGGAGACCGTCCGGTAAACTTTCCGGTATCTATTGCCAGCGCACCCTCAGCGGTAAGTGTTCCCTCACCATTTTTAATAGCTTCTTCTACCAGTTGGGGTACGTCTAACTGATAGAGTGCTTTTTCAACGCCCAGATTTAGCCGGCTAAGGTCTAGTGTGGGCAATAAAATGTTGCTCATAATTGAATATTTGGTACTCAAAGCTAAGTAGATAATTGCTGAAAAATAATGATTATTATCAGAAATATTTTACTTATTGTCGTATGAACACTAACAAATATAATATTGACAATCAGAAGCTTAAATACCTTTTATCCACCAGATTTTTTGACTTTATACCCATCTTTTTGGAGCATCTGGCACACCTTGTCACGGAAGTCGCCATGGATGATGATTTCCCCGTCTTTTGCTCCCCCTCCTACCCCGCATTTGGTCTTTAAAACCTTCGCTAATTGCTCCAGTTCTTCCTCTGTTCCATTGAACCCTGTAATCAGCGTTACCGCCTTTCCGCCACGGTTTTTCCTGTCGAGCATAACCCTTAAGTCCTGCTGATTATTTGGTAGCCGCTCCTGGGGCGTTTGCTCCTCTGCGTCAAAACTAAATGCCGGATCTGTAGAATACATGATCCCTCCCAGGTCGCTCAGTGATTTCTTTTTTGGTGCCATCTGTTTGTGTATTGTTTTTTTATAGTTAGCCAGAGTCATTGATGGAAGTTATTGCCCCATTACGTTAAAGGCACAAGCATATTGCTTTCCGGCACAATAATATTCAAAGATAAGGGCACAATAGACACCGCAATTTCCCTGCCCATAAAATAGGGTTCCCCATCAATGTGGATAGCGCCGTCATCTACTCTGGTGATATTTATATTTTTTCCTTTAATAATTTCTACCATATCCGACTTATCGGTTGTTGCACTCATCATATACCAGGCCAGCAATGGTATTTTATACAAGGGGAAGGCCTTAATGATACAAATGTCAAGCAGGCCATCAGTTACAGAAGCATGTGGAGACACATGTGCATTATTTCCGTACTGCGATGAATTGGCAACACTTACTACAAAAGCCTCTCGGGTATAATGCACTCCGTCTATCAGTAAATGGTAAGTCTGCGGTTTATAGTTCAGCATTTCTTTTAATCCCAGCTTCAGATAACCGGAAAGTCCTCTTTTTTTATTGCCCACAAATACGGAGCTGATATGTGCATCGAAGCCCATCCCCGCCATATTGAAGAAAAACTTCTCGTTGAACGTGCCGGTATCAATTTTTGTAACGTTCAGGCCATTGAGCACCTGTATCGATTTTGCAGTATCCATGGGGATTTTCAGGAACCTCGCCAGCCCGTTGCCAGAGCCAAAAGGTATAATGCCAAGGATCTTCTGCTGCTGCATCACTTTGGCTGCAATTTCATTGATCGTACCGTCCCCCCCCACGGCAACAATAATATCAAAGTTCTTATTGGCCGCCTCTTCTGCAATCTCTGCAGCATGGCCTACATATTCCGTAAAACTATAGTTCGGATTAAACTTTGTTCGATCTAAGTTTGCATCAATTATAGCAGGAATTTTTAATTTGTCCTTGCCACCAGAGATGGGATTGATAATAAATAGTATGTTCGACTTTGCCAATTGCTATGAAATTAATTACGGGTACAAAATAATTGATATTTTTTGACTAATTTGAATATATATAGTAATTTTGCAAACCTAAGGTGGACTGATTTGCGATGTTATGGATAACATGACGGGATTGCAACCACGTAAAAAAAAGTGCTAACCATTCTACACTTCCTTTTACTGCCTGTTAAGCAGGGTCATTATCCATTTTATGTAATTGTATATTTTTAAAACTAATTATTTAAAATGTCATATTTATTTACGTCAGAATCTGTTTCTGAAGGCCATCCGGATAAAGTAGCAGATCAAATATCCGATGCACTGATTGATAATTTCCTTGCATTTGATGCAGAATCTAAGGTTGCCTGTGAAACTTTGGTAACTACAGGACAGGTTTTTTTGGCAGGTGAAGTAAAATCAACAGCATATCTTGATGTACAAAAGATAGCCAGAGAGGTGATCAATAAAATAGGTTACACTAAAGGCGAATACATGTTCGATGGCAACTCGTGCAGTGTCTTATCAGCAATTCATGAACAGTCTCCAGATATTAACCAGGGTGTAGATAAAGCAGATAAAACTACACAAGGAGCAGGAGATCAGGGTATGATGTTCGGTTATGCGACAAGAGAGACTGAAAACTATATGCCTCTGGCATTAGATCTTGCACACAAAATACTGATTGAACTTGCGGCAATCCGTCGTGAAGACACTGAAATTAAATATTTACGCCCTGATGCAAAATCGCAGGTAACGTTAGAATATAATGATAACAATGAGCCCGTAAGGATAGACTCTATTGTCGTATCTACTCAGCATGACGATTTTGATGAAGAACCTGCTATGCTGGCGAAGATCAAAGCTGATATTATCAATATCCTGATCCCACGTGTATCAAGCCAATATCCTCAGTTCAGCAAATTATTTAACAAGGATATTAAATACCATATTAACCCTACTGGCAAATTTGTCATCGGCGGTCCGCATGGCGATACAGGCTTAACAGGCAGAAAAATCATCGTTGATACTTATGGTGGTAAAGGTGCACATGGTGGCGGTGCTTTCTCCGGAAAAGACCCTTCAAAGGTCGATCGCTCTGCAGCTTATGCAACAAGACATATTGCGAAAAACTTAGTTGCCGCAGGTGTGGCCGACGAGGTTTTAGTGCAGGTATCTTATGCGATTGGTGTAGCACAACCTATGGGTATATATGTAAATACTTATGGCACAGCAAAAGTTAAAGATGCTTCAGGCGTATTGCTTACTGATGGCGCAATTGCTAAAGAAGTAGAGAGAATCTTCGACATGACTCCTTATGGCATTGAAACAAGATTCAAACTGCGTAACCCTATTTACTCTGAAACTGCTGCTTATGGCCACTTCGGTAAAAAGAACGAAGTGATCACTAAAGTATTCAAAGCTTCTAATGGTGAAGAAAAATCTGTAGAAGTTGAATTGTTTACTTGGGAGAAATTAGACTATGTTGATGCGGTAAAAGCTGCATTTGCACTGTAAGTCAGGATAGATTTATAACAAGAATTAAAAGCCGTATACCTCCAGGAGGCGTACGGCTTTTTCATTTGCTAAAACGCTGCATCCAGATTAGATTTTAACTCCACCATAGTGCACGACTTTGAGGAATATCATCCCTAACACAATTTTCGTGATTAATTTTCTTAAACTTGTATATGGCTTATAGAGAATATACTCCACATCCCGCTTTGCAAAATTACATTGATGCCTACTGGACCACCAGTACGGATCAATATGATGCAACGCTCCACCGTATTCTCCCGGATAGCTGTACAGATATTATTTTTAATAAGGGAGCAGTCATTTATGACGCCGGCCATCAGACAAGAATGGCTACCGGTCAGAGCTACCTTGTAGATACAATGAAAACCTATATAGATATCTTACAAAACCCAGGTGTTTCTACTATAGGTATACGCTTTAAACCTGGAGGAATATCAGCATTTTATAAACTCAATCTAAACGAAGTCACCGATTTGGCTGTGCCTTACCAGGATAAGCAGTTATATGACATCATTTATAGAGACAAGGATTTAATAGCCTCCCTGGATAGCTATTTTTTGAACAAATGCCCCTCTTCTTCTCTCCCATTTCTCAGCATCATTGCAGATATAAAGATCAAGAAAGGCCAGATTAAAGTTTCAGAACTGATTGACAGGCACGCCATGAGTGAAAGGAAACTGGAAAGGCTCTTTAAGGAGCATACAGGCATCAGCGCAATAGGCATGATCAGGCTCGAAAGATTTACTGTAGCCTTACACCATATCAAAGCGAACCACGCAAACCGCACACTCAGCGAGATTGCCTGCCTCTCGGGCTACTATGACCAGGCACATCTGTGTAATGATGTAAAATCCTTTACCGGGATGAGCCCTGCACAATTGTAAACATTGCCGGATTTTTCCAAGTGGGGATTGCAAAATTGAATTAGATTTGGCTAATTAAAATCAACAAAACATGGAATCATTATCTCCTAACATCTACGTTGAAGACGTAAAGAACACTATCGAATTTTATAAGCACCTGGGTTTTTCTGTGGCTATGTCTGTCCCTGAAGACAGCGAAGACCCGATATGGGCAATGATGCAAAATGGCAATGCAACCATCATGTTTGAAGCTTTTAAAAGTATCGAAGGCCGACTGCCTGAAATTAGCAGGCAAAATGGCGGCTCACTGTTATTCTATATTAAAGTTAAAGATGTGGAGCGCTATTTTGAATCGGTCAAAGATGCCGTAACGGTTTTACATGGTTTACAAAAGACTTTTTACGGAGCTAACGAGTTTTCTATAAAAGACTGTAACGGATATGTACTCACTTTTGCAGGGGAATAGTAATTGCATCTGATATTGGCGCACACAATTGAGTTGAAAGCGGCTGTAACGCTGATCATTATATCCGGTATAAATTATACAAAATTCAAGTCGGGTTAAAACCTTATTTGCCAAACGCAGTTGTTTAAGTACGATTAAGTACTTACAACCAGAGATGATGATACGCAAACTTATATTCGCCTTAATTATAGGCTTACAATTTGGTACAGCAACTGGCCAGCAGACAAAAACACCAGACCTGCTGTATGGCCAGCTGTTTATTGATGTTCAAATGCAAAATGCATTAAAAGATGGAAAGACTTTTGTAGACTGCCAGCCAAGACGGGATCCCGCAGCAATTGCTGCTGATTACACACAGCTCAAGGAAAGTGGGAAAAAGTTCGAACTTAAGTCGTTTGTGGAAGCTAATTTCATAGTTCCCGACACCAGCACTACTATTGCTATAACTGCAGGACAGCCCTTAGTGGCACATATCAATGATTTATGGGTTGCCCTTCGCCGTACGCCTGCAAATAAATTGCAGAACAGCAGCCTGCTCAATCTTCCTTTCCCATATATTGTTCCCGGAGGACGGTTTAGGGAGGTCTATTACTGGGATAGCTATTTCACTATGCTGGGTCTACAGGAGTCGGGAGAAAATCAAGTGATTGAAAATATGGTGAAGAACTTCGCCTATCTGATTAATACATATGGTCATATCCCCAATGGGAACAGGAATTACTACCTCAGCCGGTCGCAGCCCCCATTCTTCTCGCTGATGGTTAAGCTGCTTGCAGAGCGCAAAGGAAAAGAGGTATATACAACTTTCCTCCCAGCACTGGAAAAGGAATATGCCTACTGGATGGATAAATCGGCAGCTACCAAACATGTTGTAAGAATGCCCGACGGCAGTATCCTGAACCGCTATTATGATCAGATGAACACACCCAGACAAGAATCATATAAAGAAGATGTACTCATCGCCAGGGAAAATAACCAGGCCAATCCGCAGATATACCGGGATATCCGGTCGGCAGCAGAAAGTGGATGGGACTTCAGCAGCCGCTGGTTCAGTGACCCTTCACAGCTGAAAACTATTCAGACTACACAGTTGGTCCCTGTTGATTTGAATTGCCTTTTATACCAGCTCGAAACCACGCTTGAGCAATGCTATGCGCTGAAAAAGAATACCGCAAAAGAACTTTTATACCATAACCTGGCCCGCAAAAGAAAAGCAAGCATACAGAAATACTGCTGGTCGACACAGCAAGGCTGGTATGTGGATTACAACATCAAAACAAAACTTCAGTCGCCCCAGCTAAGCCTGGCAGGTGTATTTCCTCTCTTCTTTAATATAGCGAATGCAAAGCAGGCGAAATCTGTCGAAACTTTACTTACCAAAAAGTTCCTGAAGGCCGGAGGATTGATTACCACACTGCAAAACTATCATCAGCAATGGGATGCTCCGAATGGCTGGGCACCATTACATTGGATGGCGATAAAAGGCATGGAAAATTATGGCTTTCAAGCCAATGCTAAAGAAATAGCTAGCAGATGGGTTACATTAAATGCAAATGTATATCAGCGGACAGGTAAGCTGATGGAGAAATATAATGTGGAAGATACCCATCTGGCAGCTGGTGGCGGAGAATACACTTCACAGGATGGATTTGGCTGGACAAATGGGGTATTGTTGACACTTATCAAAAAATATAAACTGGCAGACCAATAAAGCATTTGTGTAAACCCGTCCAAAGCATTACTAAATTTACCCAAACCATTTCTTCAGCCCGTTGTTTATTAGAAAAACAATCTTTATTATGGAACATCCAGCAGACATGAATACACTTAGCCAGATTTTAGAGAAATTAAGGCAGAAAGGTTTAGATAACGAAATAAAGATGACTGACCACGGCAAAATGCAAGG
>JAATFQ010000043.1 GCA_015655115.1 Sphingobacteriales bacterium | reverse complement strand
GTACGTTGTTGTCGATATGGTGGGCAACATACTCTACCACTTCCTGTGGCAGCTCTATACCGTCGGCATGCATCTTTTTACGTAAAATGGCAATGCGTGTTTCTAAATAAGGAATTTGCAGGTCGGCCGATAAGCCCCATTTAAACCGGCTCAGCAACCTTTCTTCCAGTCCGGCCAGATCTTTAGGCGCTTTATCGGAGGATAATATCACCTGTTTGCCCGATTGGTGGAGGTGGTTAAAAATATGGAAAAAGATGTCCTGTGTTTTTTCTTTACCGGCAAAGTTATGTACATCGTCCATGATGATGACATCCATAGCCTGGTAAAAGTTCACAAAGTCGTTTATGGTGTTATTCTTAAGAGAGTCTACAAATTGCTGACAGAATTTTTCACATGAAACATAGATCACCAGCTTATCAGGCATAGTCCGCTTGATCTCATTACCTATTGCCTGAGCAAGATGGGTTTTTCCCAGACCTACTCCTCCGTAAATCATCAGTGGATTGAATGACGTACCTCCCGGTTTTGCTGCTACGGCGTATCCCGCAGAACGTGCAAGACGATTGCAATCACCTTCGATGTAGTTATCAAAAGTATAATTTGAATTGAGCTGCGGGTCTACATTGAGTTTCTTTAAGCCGGGTATGATAAATGGGTTTTTAATATCCTTGTTAATGGAAACTGGTATAGGCATGGATTGGATCTTCGCTTCAGCCCCATTCCCATTGGAGGGTATGTTAGTGGTATATGGAGAACCGCTGTTTGAAGACTTGTCGACCACAATATTATATTCCAGCCTGCCTTCTTCGCCAAGCTGCTGCTTAACTGTTTTTCGCAGTAAGCCTACATAGTGTTCTTCAAGCCATTCATAGAAGAATAAACTTGGTACCTGGATGGTCAGAACCTTACCTTCCAGCTTTAAAGATGATATCGGGTCAAACCAGGTTTTGAAACTCTGGGTCGGGATATTATCTTTAATTATTTGGAGACAGTTATTCCATACTTCTGTACAAGTTTTTTCCATGAGTATTCTAATAATTGTTGTTTTAAATCGGCGAAAAGACCCTACATTTTTCGTTGATTAGAGAGATCGAAGATTGAAAAAATTATCAACAAAAAAAACAAAAATTTCATTTATTTAGTAAGTAGCTAATCAACAAGACCATACCCCTATTAACCTAAATATTTTGTGTGGATAACTTTTTTTTAACAATCGCTTAATACTCGCCAAAAATATTACGGAGCACATCTGCGATTTCTCCCAGGGTAGCATATTCCTCAACGGCTATCAATATAAACGGCATTAAGTTCTCTTTTGTTTGGGCTGCGAGTAATAATCTTTTCAGTGCAAGATCTACAGCGATATTGTTGCGCGTTGATTTTAAATGAGTTATCTTTTCGATTTGTATGGTTCGGATAGACTCATCGATGGTTAAGGTGTCTGTGAGCCCCTCCTGCTGCTGGGTAAAACTGTTGACGCCAACAATGACCCTGCTCCCCTCTTCCACTGCCAGCTGATAGGTGTATGCCGCAGCGGCAATCTCATTTTGCATGTAGCCGTTTTCTATCGCAGTTACGGCCCCGCCCATAGCCTCAATTTTATCTAAATAAAGTTGCGCGGCAGCTTCGATTTCGTCGGTCAGGTTTTCCACAAAATAGGATCCGGCAAGAGGGTCTGCGGTGTCGGTTACCCCGCTCTCAAAAGCAATAATCTGCTGGGTGCGCAAGGCTACTTTCGCCGCCGCTTCTGTAGGCAATGACAGGGCCTCATCATAGCCATTGGTATGCAGCGACTGCGTACCCCCAAGCACCGCTGCCATGGCCTGATTAGTTACCCTTACTACATTATTCAGGGGTTGCTGTGCGGTGAGCGTAGAGCCACCCGTTTGGGTGTGAAATCGCAACATCTGTGCCTTCTCATCTGTAGCACCAAGAGATTTGGTAATATTTGCCCACATTCTTCTGGCGGCGCGGAACTTGGCGATTTCTTCGAAGAAGTTATTATGACAGTTAAAAAAAAAGGAAAGTCTTTTAGCAAAGATATTGATGTCGAGCCCTTTTTCCATGGCCGCACTGAGGTAGGCTTTGCCATTGGCCAGAGTAAATGCCAGCTCTTGTACAGCAGTGGAGCCTGCTTCTCTGATATGATAGCCGGAAATGGAGATGGTATTCCATTTTGGCACCTCCTTGCTGCAATACTCAAAGATGTCTGTAATGATGCGCATAGATGGCTTGGGAGGGTAGATATAGGTGCCTCTTGCTGCATATTCTTTTAAAATATCATTCTGTATGGTGCCAGAAAGCTGGCTGAGATCGGCCCCTTGCTTTTTTGCCAGGGCGATATACATAGCGAGCAGGATTGAGGCTGTAGCATTGATGGTCATGGAGGTCGTAATCTTCTCCAGTTCGATACCCTCAAAAAGGATTTCTATGTCTTTAAGGGAATCTATTGCTACACCTACCTTGCCCACTTCACCTTCTGAGAGTTCATGATCAGAGTTGTAACCGATCTGCGTGGGCAGGTCGAATGCCACAGACAGACCTGTAGTACCTTGTTTTAGCAGATAATGGTACCGCTGGTTGGACTCCTCGGCAGTGCTGAAGCCTGCATATTGCCGCATGGTCCACAGCTTGCCCCGGTACATATCTTTCTGTATCCCCCTGGTATAAGGAAATTCTCCCGGCAGTTCGGTCATCGGTTTTGCAGTAGTGTATACTGGCTTAATATCTATGCCTGAGGTGGTAACAACTTTTTTCTCTCCCATGTCAGAAAAACTGGTGAATATCTTGTTTAATTAATTCTAATGTTAAATCGTACGGATTTTCCGCCACCGTAGTCAGGTGACCCAATACTTTTTTGCTAAGCTCTGCACCTGTTGCTTCTTCGGATAGTCCGGATACGGCATTATTGATCATACTTATGGTGTCTTCTTTCAGTTTGCGTACAACATTCCAGCTGACGGCACTTACATATAACTGCTGGGTTACATTGTGCTGATATTCTGATCTTACTTCATTCAATATCAATGCCTGCAATACTGTTGCTGAAATGCCCGGCTGGTATAAACGGACAAACAGGTTGGCCGGATTGAGGCGCTCTATGAAAACTATTAAACGTTCATGCGCCTGTAAGCGCAGGGGCAGTAAATGCGCATGATCTTGCGCAGCAGTGACACTTGACTTTTGCCTAAGGTATTGGTGTATGTCGTTTTTTAAAAAGTAATACGCAAATAAAAAGGTGATGATTCCTCCGGCAGCCGTAGCTGCTGCCCATGAAATGAAATATGTAATGTTCATTGTGTAAATATGTAGTAATAATGTTATAATTATTTTTGATACAACTCCGGTTTCTAATTTATATGGTATCCCGGGTTTTTAACACCGCTTTATTTAATGCTTAATATTTATTCATGCTGAACAAAAATGTACATTTTATTCTTAATTAAGTTATAAACATTTTTTAATGTAATGAAGCATAATAACGGAGTTTTTCCAGACACTCTTTATTTCTAATATAGCTGAGGGCATGGGCCAGCAGGGAGTGATAATCGATATAGACTGAACGGGCTCTATGCGCATCTTATTGCCAGAACAAACTGGCTTCATCATCACCAATGTCATTTATGATTCAAGCGCTTTTCAATTTTGGAGAAGTGATTTGTATAAGCGCGGGATTGAATTATAGATCTGCACACCTATCATATCCTGTACCTTTACTTTTACTTTTACATCCAGATAATCGTAATCAGGAGTTCTTAAGATATAGATACGCTGAATTTGATGACCAGATCAACTTCACCAATCTTATCTAGTAAATTAGGTTTATTAGTTAAATATTTAGAAAAATTTCTATATTGTATTATAATCCTGCGCTATGAAAAAATTTCCCTTACAATTTGTGTCGCTGATATTTATTATTTGCCTTTATTCCTGCATAAACACACCTCAAAGCGCAGTTGAAATAAAGTCGAAACCCATTCTATTTAAAATTATCTTCACTAAAAATGACTCGATAAAATCTGATGCCGTCAACTTTTTAATAGACAATATAAAATTTCACAAATTTCAATTCGGAAAAATAAACGAGGCCTATATTAGTGCAATAAATGAAAATTATAACGATATTAATCTCTTGCAGAAAAAATTAGAAAGATTAAAAACACTTAAGTACCCCCCTTCAAAGGAGGTGTATGATGCTTCTATATTAAACAAAACTTTTTTGATCAATGATATCAACTTAAGTTATGAAACTTTAAATAAAGTACATTGGAAGAACACATTATCAGATTCAATCTTTTTTAATTACATCCTACCTTATAGATTTGATAACGAACCAATAAATAATTGGAATTGGAGAAAACACTTCTTAAGTATATATATAAAAGCCAATGGCACTTCGATTTTTAGTAAGGATCTAGCAAGCGCAGCTACGGATGTACACAAATGGCTAATAGAAAATAGAAAAAAGAACTTTGCAGTTAAATTCGGTTCAAAAGATCTAAAGATTCCTCCCTTACCTCTTAATATAGTCGATAAGCTAAAAGTTGGATCATGTAAAGAACTGGCTTTAATCAGCGGATCTTTTCTAAGAGCCTTATCCATTCCTGCTACCTTTGACTTTGTGCCTAATTATGCGAACGTAAACAGCGGGCATGAATGGTCCACAATCATCATTGACTCAACCCACATTATTCCATTTGACATAGAAAATGATAAACTAGGAAATTATAAAAAGGAAACATTTAAATTATCAAAAGTTTACAGGAAATCATTTGTGATAAATAAAATCAGTCATGTATATAATAATGGCGAGTTCAATTATTTGCCTAGTTTTTTTAATGATCCATTTATCAGGGATGTGACAAGTGAATACATTGCAACGATTAATCTAAAATTATCTTTAAAGGATCATTCAGCCGCACAAAAGACATGTTACTTGTCGGTATTTAGTTGCCCTGCGTGGACGCCAATTGACTTTGGATATATTAAAGATGGCTGTGCGAATTTTAAAAATATAGCAAAATCAGGAGGTATTTATTTACCGGTGGAAATTAGCAAAAACAAAACGAATGCTTTGACCTATCCATTCTTACTAAATGAAGATGGCTCCATCCATTATTATAATCCTGACACTACTAACAGAGAAAGCATTACAATAACAAGAAAATTTCCTACATCATTATTATCGTCAGATAAGTATGTAAGAAAAATGCTCGGTGGTGTATTTCAAGGGTCTAATACAATGGATTTCAGAAATCCAAAAGATCTATATAAAATCAAAGATATTCCAAAAGATAATTTCAACATTATCATTCTTCCGAAAGAAGTAAAATATAGATATGTTAGATACGTTGCACCCAATGGGTCTAATGGAAATATCGCTGAGTTACATTTATTTAACAATAGTTCAACCAAGCTATTAAAAGGTGAAGTATTAGGTACTAACGGTTCCTGGGCCAACACTCCGACAAAAACGAAATATGCCGCTTTTGACAATAACCCTCTAACATTTTTTTATGCAATGGAACCGGATAATAATTGGGTTGGTTTAGATTTAGGTAAAGTGACAAGTATCACAAGCCTACAGATTTTACCAAGAACAGACATGAATGGTATTTATGAAAACAACAGCTATGAACTCTTTTATTGGGACTACGGATGGAAATCTTTAGGGAAAGTTGTGAGCAGAACACAGTATCTGGAATATAATAATGTACCTAAAAACGCATTGTTATGGATCAGGAATCTTACTGCCGGTAAGGAAGAAAGAATTTTCACCTATCAAAATGATAAACAAATTTGGTGGTAGAGTTATTCCCCAAAGCCATTATAGTATTGTATTATCCCAAAAGTGCAATTAGAGATTCCTAATTGCTATCTAAAAAAAGCTTCATCTCTTGAACCATTTTGTTTACGCTTTCGTCTGGAAGTTTGATCTTGGAGTTCAATATTATTTTTGCGAGAACTTTCGCATCGTTAATCTTACCTCTTGATATTAAGACCTTTGCTAAAGCATACTTCGGATAAATGCGGGACGGGATAATCAAACATGCAAATTTATAAGCTTTTTCCGCAAG
>JAATFQ010000294.1 GCA_015655115.1 Sphingobacteriales bacterium | reverse complement strand
TGTACTGGTGCATAAAGTTGACGCATGGCAGAATGCCTATTACAAAAATGAATCTCTGGTCAACTCAGGTCTTGCACCTGCTTACACACCCGATCAGATACAGCAATTGAAAGATCAGGGAAATGGCACCTGGGATATTGAGCATTTGTTGCAGAATGCGCCTCAGCAATCCCACAACCTCAGTATTGGAGGAGGAGGTGAGAAAAGTTCTTATTATATATCTGCAGGTTTTCAGGACCAGAAAAGTAACCTGATCGGAAATGGCGGAGATGGAGCGGATTTCGGCTATCAAAAGTATAACCTCAGATTGAACCAGACGAACATTGTCGGACGTCTGAGAACAAACTTCATTTTAAATTACACTAAAACGCGTAACAAATCCAATAGCATAGGCAGCAACAATATTTTTGCTGATGCCAACCGCGTTCCGCACAATTACAGCTGGCAGGATGAAAACGGAAATTACCTTACCAATCCTTTTGCCTCTCAATATAACGAGTATGGAGTTTTGGAGAAAGGCGGTTATAACCAGGCCGACAATGATGAAATCTTCGGTAGTTTCAACGGACAGCTTACTATCACCAAAGATTTAAAGTTAACAGGTGAATTTGGGGGAACCCTGCAGAATAACGGTACTTTCTACAAAAGAACCCAGGTTAACTATTTGCCTTCAGGTGTATACGGTGATGACCGCGCGGTGTTGGATGGGAATAGTAAATCACAGTTATTCAATACAAAAATATCAGCTGAATATGCAAAGAAAATTGCCGACCATGATTTCAAGATTCAGGTTGGTGTATCGAGCGAAAGCTATAGTCAAAGAGGTTTCCAGCTGCAGAAAACCCTCACAGACCCCTTGCTGGGCACACCGACTACTGGAACGCTCATCGACGCCATCAATTCTAATAACAGTGTAGCCGTCAATTCCAATAGTCTTCTTTCTGCCTTCGGCAGGGTAAACTATGCGTATAAAGACAAGTATCTTTTTGAGGCTACCGCACGGGATGATGCCTCATCGAAATTTGCAAAAGGAAACAGGGCGAGCTTTTTTCCATCGGTAAGCGGCGGATGGATTATCTCTGACGAGTCCTTTATGCAGAAGGTTAAAAATACGATGAACCTGCTGAAATTACGTGCTTCATACGGGGTTTTGGGAAACCAGAATGTAGGTAATTATCAATACCAGACTACCTATTTCAATTATGCAAGCGCCTATGGGTTCAATAATAATCCCGTAGGTGGCGCAGGTACGCTCTTGTCCAATAAGGACCTGACATGGGAGAAATCGTCGACTTTCAACATTGGTCTGGAGGCTGCTTTTTTTAATAATAAATTGACTGCATCTTTTGATTATTTCAATAAAGTAACTAAGGATATCCTTCAGCCAAGGCAGGATATTCCTTTAATTTTCGGAGCTGCAACTCCGGATTATAATGTAGCTAAAGTCAGGAGCAAAGGCTGGGAGGCCTCTTTAACTTATAATCTGAGAGGCGAAAATGTAACGCAAAGTTTCAGCTTCAATATTGCTGACAATCAGAATAAGCTATTGCACTTATCGGGTGATGCTACTGAGCAGATTATTAATCAGGATGTTTTTCAGCTGATCAGAAAAGTTGGTCAGCCTGTTACCCAATATTACGGCTATGAGATGAACGGCTTTTTTCAAAATCAGGCGGATATTGACAGTTCTCCGAAGATTGCAGGAAACGTAGTTGGTCCCGGTGATGTAAAGTTTAAAGACCTGAACAATGATGGGATTATTGATGCAAAAGACAAAACTGTCTTAGGCAATCCTTTTCCGAGATATACTTTTGGATTTACCTATCGCCTGGCAGTTAAAGGCTTCGACCTGCAGTTATTCATACAGGGTGTGGGTAAACGGGATGCTTTTTTGCGCGGAGAACTTGTTGAGCCTTTCCATTACGGATATGGAGCAACCTTGTACGATCACATGACAGATTTTTGGACGCCTTCAAATCCTGATGCCAGGTATCCGAGACTGGCCAATATAGGTTCAGCATCAAATACCAATAACTGGCGCACAGGATCTGACCTATACAAGTACGATGCAGCGTACGTAAGGCTCAAAAATGTGAATATCGGTTATACCCTTGCGCAGGCAATGACAAAGAAAATAGGGATTGAAAGACTCAGGGTATCCCTGATCGGGCAGAACCTGCTTACACTGACAAAACTGAAGTTTGTAGATCCGGAAACATCCGAGTTCGGCAATAACTTAAGCACAGGTTCGGCTTCCAATAGTGTTCGTCAGTATCCGCTGCCTGTATTTTACGGTGCAGGGCTGGATATAACTTTTTAATGCTAATATTTTAAAAATACTGATATGAAATTTTTAAATAGATTTTTGATTATAGCCCTTACATTCGTCGCATTATCAGGATGTAAGAAGCTGGATATCGCGCCAACAGACAAGTTTTCTGATCTTACTTTTTGGAAAGTAGATGTCAATGTAACCAATGCGCTTAACAATAATTATAGTCTGCTTTATAACAGTTCTTTATATTTTGATGCTGAGGCTTTGTCGGATAATGCTTATTCTCCGTCGGGCGACCTGAATCTGATTGCCAGTGGAAATGCCACTTCACTCAGTGCAAAATTTCAAGGCGATTGGGGCAGCTATTATCAAACGATAAAGTCTGTAAATATCTTCCTGGCAAATGTAGACCAGAATACAACGCTGCCTGCAGCAACTATGGCAAGGTTAAAGGCTGAAAACCGGTTTATCAGAGCTTTTGCACTATTTAATCTCAGCAAATGGTACGGAGATGTGCCTTTGCCGGATCATGATCTTACACCAGAAGAAGCACAGGTGATACCACGTTCTTCAAAAGAAACTGTGGTTAATTTTATATTGAGCGAGCTGGATGCTGCATTGGCAGACTTACCGTCAAAGGACCAGCTTCCGGCAGAAGAAAACGGAAGGATCACGAAGGGTGCTGCCCTTGCCCTCGAAATGAGAACGCTGTTGTACCAGGGAAACAAAATGGCAGAAGTTGCTGCCATCTGCGAAAAACTAATCAACCAGCAGTCGACCTATGGCGCTTATGCACTTGCCACAAGTTATAGTGCCTTATTCAGTGATCCGGTGGTCAATAAAACCAACAGCGAAACACTTTTGTCTCTTCAATACGTGCCGACAATCAGAATATGGCAAAATTTCTGGGACTTTGCACCGAGAACAGTCGGAGGGAGGGTTAGCAATATGGCCCCTACACAGGAACTGGTCGACGATTACATTATGCTCAACGGCAAAGCCATCACAGAAGCGGGCTCAGGCTATTCAGAGACAAACCCGTATGTCAACAGAGATCCCCGGTTAACAGCGACGGTGGTATACGACAGATATAACTGGGTAAATGCAAACAATACAAGCAAGACCATTTACATAAAACCAGGCTCAGACCCTGTTCAGCCAGGACTTGATGAATATTCCCCTGGTTCACAGAGTGCTTCTGCAACCGGGTACTACTGGAGGAAATATTTTGACCCCAGCGCGCTTGCAAACTTTGTATCTGGCAATAACCTCCATCTTTTCAGGTATGCTGAAGTATTGTTGACCTATGCTGAGGCCAAAAACAGCCTGGGCCAGATGGATGCAACGATTTGGGCAAAGACCATAGGAGCTTTGCGTGCCAGGGCTGGATTTACAGATGCAGGGGCATTAACCTATCCGGGAAACGCAGATATGGTAAACATCATCAGAAGAGAGAGAAGAGCTGAACTGGCTATGGAAGGGCTAAGGACCGATGATATACGCCGATGGAAAACAGCAGAAGTTACGATGAACGGGTATGCGCATGGTGCGAAATTTTCTTCCGATCAGACTACTGACAACGGATATATCAGGACACAGCAAAGGAAGTTCAATGCACAGCGGGATTACTTGTGGGCAATTCCTTCGAATGAGACAAATCTGAACAAGAACTTAACACAAAACCCAGGATATTAATTAAAGTATAATACATATGATATACTTATCTAAATGCAGTTACTTGCTGCTGTTAATAGTGATAATAACATCCTGCAAAAAGGATGTCAAAGAGCTCAATGAAAATGTCAGCGCAGTAGGGCAGCTGTCTCTGCCTGCAAATCAGGCCAGCTTAAAGCTAACCCCTACAGATGCCTCGGCCAGCCTGCTTTTTAAGTGGGATGCTGCCAGCGCAGCAGATGGAGAACTGGTTTTGTACGAAATTGCATTTGATAAAGAGAATGGTGATTTCAGCAATCCTTTTTATAAAGTGGTGTCCGATGGTGGCGGCGTTCAGACGCAAGTCAGGCTGACGCATAAAGACCTGACAAAGATTGCCGCTTTGGGCGGCATTGCTTCGTCTGCCACCGGCAAGATTAAATGGGCAGTCATTGTCTCAAAAGCGAGCAATAAAAAAGTGAGTGCTGAAATACGGATTTTGCAGTTAGAGCGTCCGGCTGGTTTTGCGGAACTGCCAAACGAATTATATATCACCGGTTCGGCCACTGAAGGCGGCGAGGATATCAGCAAGGCTTTAAAGCTGAAAAAACTTGAGGGCGGTGTATTTGAGATCTATACGTCGTTAAAACCCGGAACCTATCAGCTTACAGATAAAACTGGTGCCGATGGCAAGAAATTTTATATTGATGGCGCAATGGTAAAAGAAGGCATAACGGCTGTTACAGTTACGGGAGCAACAAAAGTGTACCACCTGAAGTACGACTTCAATGTAGCAACAGTGCTTGATGCTTCCGAAATCCAGAGTTTTGGCCTGTACATGTCGGCCTATGGGGCCGAAATCGGACAGCTTAACTATGTTGGGAACGGCGTCTGGCAGTCTGGTGTTATCCCGGTTGTTTTCTATCAGTTTTCGTGGGGAAGAGATGAGCGTTATAAATTCGCCATACATACCACCAATGGAATTCAGTATTTAGGGAGCAGCAATGTAGACAATGGCAGCCCTGTTGGCCAGGGTGCATCCTATTTCTACCTGAATGAGGTGACCAGCGACCAGTGGAATAACACTTATAAATTTAATCCTTCAGCGGATAATCACAATGTAAAAGTAACGGCAACACTCAGTGCTGGCGGTTCCTATACGCATGAGGTGACTACTTTATAGGTTTCAGCAATTAACAAAATGCCGGCAAACAGTTGCCGGCATTCAAAACATCAAGACTATGAAAACAAAGTTGTTAATAAGCTATATAGCCACTGCCATTGTACTAATGACAGCATGCAGTAAATCGGATCCGACGCCGGCCGCTCCTGTTGTGCCGCCACCAACCAATCCGGATACTCCTGTTTCCTATCTTCAGCTTGCGAAAGAAACACATGATTTTATTACCGGCAATCTGATGACTTCCAGTTTCAGCTATCGCGCCAATACGACAACGCATGTTACAAATTGCTATGAATGGTATAACGTTAGCCAGATTTATGCTGATGCCGCTATGGTTGCTGCGGGCGAGTCGTCCTATCTTCCCTACATGAACAATACCTTCAGGTTTATGGAAAATATGTGGGACAAGGCGGATGCCAGAGGTGGTTATTTTGCATCGGTGAATTTAGATGGGACAGGGGCTGCAGGCGATAAGTATGTAGACGATAATGCGCTCAGCGGAATGGTCTTTTTAGCAGCTTACGATGTAACCAGCGGCACCGATAAACAGGCGTATTTAAACAAAGCCAAAGCTTGTGGCGACTGGCTGATCAATAGTGGGTTATGGGACAATGTTTATGGCGGCGGATTCTACTGGAATACTGCAAAGCCAGAAAAGCCGACTCAGTCCAACGGGCTAGCGCTGCAGCTTTTTTTGCGCTTGTATAAAATTACCGGGCAGGCAGTATACAGAGAATGGGCCCAGTCGGTCGACAGCTGGCTGACTACGAAAATGTACGACAGCAATAGTGGCCTGTTTATCTGGAAGTATGATGGCAGTGGTGCCGGTGTGCGGCACAGCGAGAAATTTACGTACGACAATGCGATTATGGTTGAAGCTTACATTCTTTACAGCCAGATTCTCAATGATGCATCCTATCTCACTAAGGCCCAGGCTTTGGGAAATGCGATGAACATAACACTTTGGAACGCCACTTATAAAGGCTATATATTTAATACCAGTGATAGCAGGATTAATCCCGCCTGGTGCGGTTGGGGTTCGCAGGCAATGGTACGTTTATACGAAGCCGATAAAAATAGTACATGGCTTACTTATGCCAAAAATAATATAGACAGGTTAAATATCGCAAACAGGAATGCAACAGCACATGCTTATTATTACTTCGCGGCATTCGACGGCACCAGCAGGTCTCCGGAAATTGAAGGGGTAGACCAGGCCTGGATGCAGCGGATACAGGCGCTGGTATCAAAGTATTAATTCTTCTTTATTTTATTCATTTTAGCTCATACAAAATGTGTATTCTCAACATGAAAACAAAAATATATATAGGCCTTTTATCAGTACTGTCTCTTTATGGCGTTCAATGCGCCTCAAGTCAGGATGTCTTGAAATATGTTAATCCCAATATAGGTACGGCGCACAGCAGATGGTTCTTTTATACACCAGCCGCCGTACCCTATGGCATGGCCAAGCTTGCACCATCCACCAACGGGCATTATGGTAATGCACAAGGATGGGAGGCTGTAGGTTATGATACCAGGCATAATTCTATCGAGGGTTTTGTCCATTTTCATGAATGGCAGGTTGGGGGAGTTAGTTTTATGCCGACTGCAGGGCCATTGAAGGTGAGTCCGGGACTGCTGGAGCAATCCGGAACCGGTTACCGTTCTCAATTTGATAGAAAAAATGAGCTGGCTCAACCGGGTTATTACAGTGTTATACTGGATGATTATAAAATCAGGGCCGAATTAACAGCCACAAAACATGTAGGGTTCCATAGATATACTTTTCCTCAGGATAATCAGTCGCGCATTATCTTAAATATCGGAGGCGTGCAGGGTGAAAGCGGACCAGTGAAACAAGCATGGGTTAAGATGGTCGATGAAACTCATTTTGAAGGATGCGTGGTGACCTATCCAAAATATGTGAAAATCTATGATCCACAGGGAGAAGTGGCGATGTACATTTATGGAGAACTGAATAAAAAACCAGTATCAGTTGGGTCCTTCACTGCTGAAAAAACAGAGATGGACTCCAGATCTGCCGAAGGTGTAGGTGCCGGACTTTTCCTGGGATACCATACCGGGGCGCAGGAGTCGGTGGAAATCAAGGTAGGGATGTCTTACACCTCTGTTGCCAATGCCAAATTAAATCTGATCACAGAGTCTGCGGGATTAAATTTCGAAAAAGCCAAACTATTGGCACAGAATACATGGAGACGTGAATTGGGTAAACTGCAGGTACAGGGTAATAGCCAGGCAGATAAAACCAAGTTTTATACCGGCTTATTTCATGCATTGCTGGGCAGAGGAGTTGCCAGTGATGTAAATGGAAATTTCCCTAAACATGACAGAACAACCGGTCAGCTGCCGAAAGATAAAAATGGGAAATTCAGCTATAACTTTATGAATACCGATGCTATCTGGGGAGGATATTGGAACCTTACCCAACTGTGGGCACTTTCCTATCCATCACATTTCAACGATTTTGTGCACACACAATTAGAAATCTATAAAGAAAGAGGTTGGTTCGGCGATGGAATTGCGAACAGCAATTTTGTTTCAGGCGTAGGAACCAATTTTGTAGGTTTAGCCGTTGCTTCAGCTTACAACATTGGCATCAGGGATTTCGATGTTCCCCTGGCTTACCGGGCGGTTCTGGACAATGAACTCGCTTATAAAAACAGGGTTGTAGGCGCAGGGAAAATGGACGTAAAGGTATTCACCGAGCGTTCTTACGTTCCGTTTATTAAAGGAGATGACAACAACTTTATTACAGATTCTACAGGATCAACGTTTTCCGCTTCGCATACAATGGAATATAGCTTCAGCGCTTTCGCTGCTGCTCAGATGGCAAAATCTTTAGGTAAGACCGGCGATTACAAGAAACTGATAGGGCTTTCCAATGGATGGAAAAACATCTTCGACAAGGACAAAAAGTTGATTCATCCGAAGAATGCCGATGGCACTTTTATCGATAACTTCGACAGTTATCAGCCATGGAGAGGGTTTCAGGAGGGCAATGCCATACAGTACACTTTCTATGTGCCCCAGAATCCAAAGGGACTCATAGCAGAGATCGGTAAAGATACATTCAACAGCCGTTTGAACGGGATTTTTGAAACTTCACAGAAAGATGCCTTCGGTGGTGGTAAAACGATAGACGCCTTTGCAGGTATAAAATCGTTATACAATCATGGGAATCAACCTAATCTGCATATCAGCTGGTTATTTAACTATTCGGGAAAGCCATGGCTGACACAGAAATGGACACGTGCTATCTGTAATGAATTTTATGGAACTGAAAGCATTCATGGTTATGGATATGGACAGGATGAGGACCAGGGGCAGCTTGGTTCCTGGTATGTAATGGCATCCTTAGGGCTTTTTGATGTTAAGGGACTCACTGATTTCAGGCCTACCTTACAAATAGGAAGTCCTGTCTTTAATAAAGCAACAATCACACTGGGCAATCAAAGAACGTTGATCATCGATGCACAAAACAATTCTTCGGAAAATATTTACGTTCAATCGGCCGCATTTAATGGTAAACCATTAAATAACTGCTGGATATATAGAGATGAGTTAATGAAGGGGGGTAAGCTGGTATTGATTATGGGCAGTAAGCCAAATACCCGTTGGGGTGTTAACACTCCACCTCCTTCCGATCAGTAATAAGATAAACCGAAATTTTTATCAATCAATTCCTATCATGTCATTTAAATTTCATGTCATGCCGTTTAAATCAACACTTATTACCTGTTTTATGGTATTCATATATAGTACAGTAAGCTTTTCGCAGCAACTGAAATCGACCGTTGTTTACGAGAAAAGGGCCGAAGAGATGTATAACAGGATCTGGAAATATTACCGTGTGCCTAAGTTTACGGGTTTATTTTCAGAGTATTATCCATCCGCAAATGGCCAGCAACTTACATATTTCCAGGGTAACGATGTCCAGGAAAAGAAAGTGAGCTTTTTATGGCCTTTTTCGGGTATGTTTTCTGCTACAAACGTCTTGCTCAGGTCGCCTAAACTACATGGGAAATATTTGCTGTACCTGGATTCACTGGGTACAGGCATTGAGCAATATCGCGATACCATACGGAAACCAGTAGGATACCAGGCTTATCCATCCATCCTGGAGCATGCAGACCGGTACTATGATGACAATGGCCTGGTCGGAATTGATTACTGTCAGGCCTATTTAAATACTAAAAATCCAGTTTATTTAAAGCGTGCAAAAGAAGTTTTTGAATTTATTCTGAGCGGCTGGGATGATCAGCTCAATGGTGGTGTGTATTGGCTGGAAGGACATAAAGATCAAAAGCCCGCCTGTAGTAATGGCATGGCAACGCTTACTGCTTTGAAGTTGTATGAATGCACGCGAGATGCCTATTATTTAGATTGGGGCAAGAAATTTTATAACTGGATGCATGATCATTTAAGAAATCCTGAAGGCATCTATTACAATGACGTAAAAATGGATGGTATACCTAACAAAGTTTACTACACCTATAATACCGGGTCAATGTTGGAAGCCGCTGTTCTGCTTTATTGTTTTACTAAAGACCATGTTTATCTTACAGAAGCCAGGCTGATCGCAGAAAACTCTTTTAAACATTTCTCCCGGCCGGGGAACAATGGTCAGCCTGTATTCCAGGTCGATCTTCCATGGTTCCTGACTGTTCTGTTCAGGGGATATGAGGCACTGTACCGAATTGATGGCAACCCCAAATATGTAGCTGCAGTGATCCGGGATCTGGATATCGCATGGGAAAAATCAAGGGATAAGTATGGGTTGCTGACGGAAAAATGGAAACAGGATGAGACCGCTAAAACTAAACCCAAGTGGTTGCTGGATGAAGCATGTATAGCAGAACTTTATGCAAGAGCCAGCCTACTGAAAATAAAAAGTCAGTAAATTTTGCTTACCGTTCAGGCAATTTTTCCTGTTGTATGTCCGATAATAGAATCGTCTTTTCCCGAAGCCAGGATTACCAGATGAATTGTCCAAGATGCAAACTATCACTGATGTTTTTGCGGTCGTCGCTCACGAAAGAGATATAAACTTCCGCCTGGTAGCCCTTTTTAATTCCATCCAGGA
>JAATFQ010000096.1 GCA_015655115.1 Sphingobacteriales bacterium | reverse complement strand
AGAATTCTTTCTCTCAGTCGGGCACGCTTAATTTCGTACTCAATGGCAAAACAGGAGATTTATCCTCTTCAAATAAAGCATATTTATCCTACGTAAAACCAGACGGTTTCTCGGCAGATTCCGCAGTAATCACAAATGGGGCTTTCAAATTCAGCGGTCAAATCAGAAGCCCACGAGTGGCCTATCTGGTTATTGGTAAAAGTTTAGCGGCTGGAGATACAGCAAGACTGAAACTGTACCTTGGTGAGCAGCCCACACAGGTAAATATACCCGGTAGGCTCGAAAATGCAGTCGTAACCGGTGATCCGCTAAATGAAGCCAACTCAAGACTGCAAAAAGCACTGACCCATGTAAACAGCCAACTAAGTGCACTAAATGCTGATTTGCGCGCAGCCTCTCCACTACAAAGAAAATCACCCGCTTTCCGTAAAGCTATTGAAAGCAGAGGGGCTTTGATTGAGCAGGAAAGCCGAACCATAAAGAAGAATTTTATTTTACATAATCCAGATGCGCAACTGAGCTTTATCCTTTTAAAAGATGAGCTGGCGGGTTTTTCCCCGGATGTAGCAGAGCTAATTCCAATTTTCGCTTCTTTGTCGCCCGCAGTCAGGTCTACCCAACAGGCTGCCGCTTTCGGACAAATGCTAGAAGAGTTGAAGTCGACCGCTATTGGGGCAACAGCACCTGAGTTTAAGCAAACTGACACAGGTGGAAGAATAGTGTCTTTACATGATTTTAAGGGCAAATATATATTGGTCGACTTTTGGGCAAGCTGGTGTGTTCCCTGCCGCGCAGAGAATCCAACTGTAGTAAAGGCCTATCAAACCTATAAAATAAAAGGGTTTGAAGTATTAGGTGTATCACTGGATGAAGAAAAATCTAAAGACGCATGGTTAAAAGCAATAAAAGATGATCACCTTAGCTGGACGCAGGTGTCTGACCTAAAGGGGTGGGACAATCAGGCTGCAAAACTCTATCATGTAAGAGGTATTCCCCAGAATTTTTTAATAGGCCCGGACGGAAAGATTACTGCAACGAATTTGAGAGGTGAGGCGCTTGAAAAGAAATTAGCAGAGATTTTTAACTAGAAAACCTACATTAATCTATTGCTGCCACAGACGTTTGCTAATTAGAATACCGTATTCCCCGTTAAAATTGCGGTATTCCAGATTAGTTAAACGCAATCTACAAAATTTCCATTTTCAGAGAAGACAATGGGTATGATGATCATGTATGGACTGTATGTTTATCATGCAAGATAAACATACAGTCCATACATGATTTTTTATTTACATTAATGCAGCAGCGTTTGCAAGCAAGGGAATTGGAAAATAAGTGTAACAAATTTCCCCTACATCATATTTTTCGCACTGGTGGATACCACTTATCGCTGTAATCTCGTCTTCAGGATAAGCATCCATATACTGCTCAGTAATTAATGAATAGGTATCTCCATGAATTGTATTTTTTAGGAGCCTGTGCGCCTCAATTAAAGATTGCCCGTAAAGCTTTTTAAATTCGCCTATACTAAACCGTCCGATTTCACCATAGTGTACGACGGCTTTAATAGACAAGTAATTGACACCACTAACGCACAATTTAAATTCCGCAACTTTATTATTAAAGGCTGTTAACATCGTATCAAATTGCTCTAGAATAGTATCTACAGCATAAGGCTTTCCATAACGGTAAAAAAGAATAGCATCTCCTTCAATCTCAGAAACGTTAAATGATAACTTATTGGCAGCTATTATCTCATCTAAAAGCTGAGCAACTATCAGCAATCCAATTGTGTGCTCTGTCTCTTTTACAAACCTGGTGTATCCACTTATGTCAACAATAAATATAGTACCATTCTGGCTAATGCTAATTTCTGACATCTTCATCCTATTTAATATTAAATAATAAACAAAGGTGTTCATTTCAATAAGTCTGAAGTTAACCGAATAGGCTTAAGTTGTATCCAAAACAGAGATAATATAATTCCCGCATATTTAATATTACCAGTTAAGAATTGGCAGCAGGCTGCTAGAAGAATGACAAAGAACTATTTACTACAAACGTTTCTTATATAAAACATTTCATAGTAAGTATAATACCTTAGATGAACACTACAATTCAAGGCAAAAAATAGCTTAAATAGACAAGGTCTGGCCGCCGTCTACGCGTATAATGGATCCCGCTATATTATCCGCATATGAAAGCAATGGCACCCGCCAATTACTCTGGCTTACCAAATCTTCCCGAGTCATTTTGTAAGAACAGGGCAGCCGCATTTCTTTCAATCTCATCCCAGTTATTTTGTAGGGCCATCCCCAAAATAAGACTTTTTACAGATTCTACCAGCATGGCTCCAGGCGCAACAGTATTGGAAGTAATTCCGGAACCTTTCAGGTCTCTGGCCAATGACACCGTCAAGTTATGTCTTGCTGCCATGCCAGCATTATAATCTGGCTGGATAGCCATGGGTTGGATAGCAGTTATACTGCCAATCTGCACCCGCAGGATTTTTCTTCCGGACTAAATGCTTCATTTCTAGTTGCAGCTGGCATATCCCTGATCGCAGCCTTAATCGCCATCTTCACTATCAATGGTTCAGATCATATAATTGAGGGTGGAGCAAAACCTCTTTAAGAATCTGAACTATTAAACACGAAATGACAAAGTTTTGCCAGATTAAGCGTTCGCAAAACTTTGCCATTTGCTAATAGTTACATTGCGCCCCTGCCGAACATCTACCAAGGCTGCACGATTGGTATCAGAAATCGTTAATAAATTGATGGATATTCTTTTATAATCACTAATCTCATATTAAAAAGCACAGCTATAAATTTCAAATAACCGATATGCTTTTAAATGCCGGTCCGAAAATCCAAAGTGATCATCTAATTCCGATAGCCCTGCCTCTATAGGTTCAATGCACAAATCAAGATCCTCTGATAGTTTTATAGCTATCCCTATGCTTAAATTAGCAATCTTCTCGCTCCAATTGATCATACCAGAATTCTCGTATACCCTTTCGAGATAATTATTGAGAAAAACATCTCGCTGGGCAATTGGAATCAAAAGAAATTCCTTCGTATTTGAAATGTAATCTATCAGGTCATTTACACCGAAATCCGTTCTAATTAGAAAAAGAAGCTGCTGGGATGAGAGCACAGAAGGTTCAAAACTTAAGCATTTAAGCTCTTCTCTCTTTAAGCCAATCACTGTAACTGGCCAAAGACCGGAAGATGGCATAAAAAGCCTGATTTTTTCTATTAATAGTTCTATTTGTTCTTCAGATTTCATATTGAGATTATGCCTCCACTACCTGTTAATACGTATTTAAGAATACATTAAAGGGTATTTTCCGCTATTTCATCTTTTATAATTTGCACAATGATTTTCATTTGAGCATTACTTCTGGTTGTCCTTGAAATGAGATTACCCCCTTCCATTAGGGCAAAAACCTTTACAGCAAATTTCTTTGAATCCCAATCCTTTTTAAATTCCCCGTTTAATATTCCAGTGTCAACGATCTCTTTAAGTTCCTGCTGAACTTCTTTGATCATATCACCAACTTTGCTCACGATTATCGGACTGGTGTCATCTGCTTCCATCCCAAAGTTTAGCATCGGACAGCCTCCAAAAACCGGATGATTAAGCGGGTCACTAAATAAATTCAGAAATCCGATAATCTTCCCCTTTGCAGTTTTATGCTTTTTAATAACCTTACTAGTTATAGTTCTTAATATTTGCATATTATAGTCAACAGCTGCGTAAGAGAGATCTTCCTTATTTTCAAAGTGTGCATAGAGACTGCCTTTGGCCAGCTTCGTTGCTTCCATGATATCAGTCATCACTGTTCCAGATACCCCCTTAGTATTAAAAATAGGAGCTGATTTCTCAATAATATACTGCCGTGTTTTTTCCGCTTTTGTCATGTTAATATTAATATAACCCAAAGATAACCGACCATGTGGTCAATTCTTATTAATTATGAATAGGCCCGTCTTATTTAATCCTCATACCACCATCCAGCAGCAATTCACCACCTAACATATATTTAGAATCGTCGGAAGCCAAGTAAAGAAATCCCTCTGCAATTTCTTCAGGTTGTGCCATTCTACCAATCAGCGTTGTTCCACCAGCAAATGCTCTTATTGCTTCAAGCTGCTCTTCAGTAGCACCATCACGTTTCATTATAGGCGTCTCAACTGGCCCAGGAGAAAGAATGTTAACGCGAATATTCCTGTCGGCCAATTCGGAAGAAAATGCTTTAGCAAGTGAATACACCGCAGCCTTTGTAGCCGAATATACAGATACACCAGCTACCCCCATATTACTTACAGAAGAAGATGTGAGAACTACGGATGCCCCATTATTGAGATAAGGTAATGCTTTCTGAACCGTAAAGAATACACCTTTGAAATTAATATCAGTAGCCTGATCAAACTGCTCCTCCGTGAAGTCGGCCACTGTCCCAGCAATATAAACCCCGGCATTAACTACGAGCACATCAATTTTTCCAAAGCTATCGGTCACTTTCCTAAATTGGGCTTCTATGTTTTTAATATCTGAAACATCGCTGATGATTCCAATAGCGTCATTACCGATTTCCTTTACTGCAATATCCAAAGTTCTTTGGTCACAGCCTGTTATTGCAACTTTTGCACCGTTCTCAGCAAATAATATGGCTGTAGCTAAACCAATTCCGCTGTTACCGCCTGTAACAACCGCCACTTTATTTTCTAATTTTCTCATGATAATAATTTTGCTTATAATTTGTAATGATATGATAAATAGTATTTTTAATTAAATTCTCGCTGGTATACCGCATTGCTTGACAACACATTACTGAAATAGACCTGCAATTGACCGTACGGTCTATTTTTACGCAATCGAAATTATTATTAAACCGCATTTCTATTGTTTACATCCTAATGCCTATCCCATGCCACCGATCAATCAATTTCCTGTATTAATTCGGGAGAAGAAATGTATATGTCTTTTTCACGATTTCCTTTAAGTATGACTAACCGAATTAATCTATGTCCAATAATAAGTCCCTCCGCTTCTAGATGCGCTTCGATTCAAATTATCAACACGACAAATATAAATGACCTTTTGGTCATATTAACACATACATATAAATTAAATATAGACAAAACATCATGTTTACAACGCGCTGACAAACACAATGGCCTATTAATAAATTAAAACACTATAAAACAGACTATTACATCAAATAAATGGAATGATCGAATATTAAAAATGAATCAAATTGAGTCTCATATCCTACAAGACAACATGATAAAATATGACCTTTCGGTCTATTATACTATATTATACAATCAATTAACATGCATAAACCATATACTTTCACCAATACCCGGAATTGAAGTGGTGAGGAATCCGTTTTTGATTTAAACAGTTTATTGAATGACTGAGGGTATTCTGTTACAGCGAATCGCTACAGTGTTTCCGAATGAGATGATTTAGCAGAACTGTTATATCTCGTATCCAAAAGAAAGATTTAGGCGAAATCGGGATAACCACAGCACAATCTGGCGCTTAATGGTGGGTATTGAATTTAAGGCAGGAGACAATAATGGCAATTAAAAAGCATGCATTGACAAAAATGTGAGGCATTATATGTGCGATATCAGCTGTTTCAGCCAACGCTTTAATCATTACTACTGCAGAAATAGTGATTAGTATAGTATAAATTGCAGCTGCAAGTTTTGGATCGGGAGCCTTCACAACAAGCTGCTTCATCATGAACATGCACAGTGCAATCCCCCCAAAATACGCCAGGTACCAGAAAATATGACTTAGTGAAATATGCTTATAAATACTTCCATCAGTAAAATTGAATTCATTGATTTCACCCAGCGCAAACTTTACCAGTACGAAATAGGAGAAAATCCAAAAGATGTAAGTGCCAATTATAAAAAGTATCCAAATAAAAATCAGTCTAATCATAAACGTGTACATGTTATTATATCCCTATCAATAGGGTCTTCATCAAAATCATATCAGGTCTTTTATCTTTAAATTAGTACTTTCCAATAAAGACGGCTAATTCAAATTAAGCCGACGTCATCTAACCGGACCGGTACTTAATAATATCAATATTCCTGATAATGAAAAATCAAATCTCAACTTCGCTGCGGACTTTTTATGTCAGCAGAATTATTTAAGCGGCAGCTTTCGTCAAGCCGCCGCTAATTTTTTAGCGTAAAAGCTTAAAACCGGGATCGATAGCTGGTTTTTCTGCTGCTTCCGCGACAGCCCATCCAGTTAAGTACATCCAGTCAGTTACTTTTTTCAGCTTTGGATAGTTAATAGTTTTGGCCTCATCCCTTGGAGTATGATAATCAGGATGTGTCAGTGTTGTAAAAAATATGGCAGGATAGCCCTGTTTTACATATGGCAAATGGTCGCTGCGATAGTAAAATCCTTCACGATGACTTTCACTGTCCCAAGCCTGATCTAGTTTGAATCGTGGTCCGTCGGCATTTGCCTTTAATGCAGCATTAACCAGATCGGGAGAATTACGATGTTCAGGGCTGGATCCCAACAGAGCTGCAGAATCTGGATGATTGTTACCGATCATATCGCCATTCAAAACAGCAATGATACTTTTTGCAGGCACTGTAGGATGTTTAGCATACCAATAAGAGCCTAACAGGCCTCTCTCCTCCGCGCCGTGCCAGACAAACAATGCAGATCTTTTTGCGGGCTTAACTGTAAATGCACGCCCAATTGCGAGCAGAGCAACGTTCACACTTCCATTGTCATCTGCACCGTTATAAATTGAGTCACCTGCCAGTGCATAACGAACACCGTCATGATCGATATGACCACTATATAATATGTACTCTTTTTTTAATTCAGTGCCTGTACCCTCTGCTTTAGCAACCACATTTACAGAAGGATACTGGAAACGCTCTACATTTACATCTATACGGATGTGCTTGCCGGATTCTTGTACCTCTTTGGCAAAGGACGCCGGCAGCCAAATCACAGGTACTTTAGTAGTTACGCTTACATTCAAGCCACCGTCAATATCATATAGCCCACGCCCAAGGTTAACTGCATAACGTGGAAAAAACGTACTGTCAATGGAATCATCTGTTACCACGAAAACCGCTGACGCTCCCTGTTCAATAAGCCTGGCAGACTTAGTTCTGATAAGCTGCAAAACATATCTTCTTGGATTAATCTTTACATAAGGGTCATTATCCCCTTTGAATGAAAGGATAAGTGCTACAGCCTTACCTTTGAGATCTGTTTGATTAGTTTGAGAATCTGCAATAAAAACCAGGTCAGCATCCACCTTAGCAGGAGCCGTTTGCAGGATAGCAGCTTCCTGCCACAACTTTAAAGTCCTGCTACCGACGGTTACAGAACTATTTTCTGCAATTCTATTTCTCCAGAGGGAAAAGAACTGAAAATAAGTCCCGTCGTCACCTGCAGGTTCCAGATGTGCAAGGCGAGCTTGATCAGCAAGCCATACCGCTGCCTTGAGCTCATCTATAGTTCCGGCTTCTCTGCCTCTGAAGTGATCATCTGCCAACGCATAAAGATCACGCTTCAGGTCACTCTCTTTTATTGCATTTATACCATTTTTCTGTTGCGAAAAACTTACTGTACCTATAAATAGGATTATGATACAGCCAAATAGTGCTTTTTTCATTAGTATATTGTTTTTAGTAGTACTTGTTGTTTTTATTTGCATTCAAGACGTCGCAAAAGCCAATTTTTATCGCCATGAAGCCTGCAATTTATTATCTGGAGTACAGGTCCCAGTTCAATTCATTGATCGGCGTTTCCATTTGCGTGAAAGCAGTTCCATTATCACCGGCTACAGGGATTTCACTTAACCTGTCATACCGTCTTAGGTCTACCCATCTGTGTCCTGCAGGCTCATACCACAAAGAATACCTGCGCTGGAATAAAATTTCAGTGATTAAAGCTGAAGTACTTCTTTCTCCAGTATAGGCAGATAAGCCCGCAGCAGTCCTTATCCTGTTGATTGCTTTAACAGCGTTATCAAACTGTTGAAGCTGGGCACTTGCTTCAGCATAAATCAATACCAATTCCTCATTTTTGATATATGTAATCGGAGCAGAATTCGTAGCCCACCGGTTATCCTGATATTGGCTACTTAAAGGCACATCACCTTGTGTATTTGTTAAAACAGAGGTCCTTTTATAGAATTTACTGGTAACACGCAAATCACCGGGAAGTGCATTTTCAATTAGCGACGGATGTACAACAGTAATGGTTGCCGGACTTGCATTCAAAACATAGAACAATGGATTATAGGTATCAGGAGGTGCGGAGAAAGTATGCGCAGGACCTGCCGTCAAGCTTCCATCAATATTAAAAAAAGAAAGAGACAGTGCATCAAGCGCTCCCTGCCAGTCCTTCTGATAGATGGCAACTCTCGCAACCAATGCCCTGTTAACTTTAATCAGTCCGTCTGGCGTATTGAACCCAGCGTAACCAGAACTAAGCGTAAATGGTAAAACCGTTCCAGCCTGTTTCAGTTCAGCATAACCATCTTCAAGTACCTTTCTAATAGCTGTTAATGCGGGCTGATATTTCACAAACGGCCCCGGATTCTGTTCATCAGATACCTCTATCCTGATACCGTTTTCATATTGTGAATTTGCCGGGATGATGTATTGATAGCCTTGAATAGTTTTAGCAAACCCTAAATAAGCATGCTTTTGTACGTCTGTAACTGAACTTGTATTGGCCAGCGCACTAATCAGCAGATTGCCTTGTTTTATCGTTTGGTAGGCGGCAGTAAAAGCCCCGTCAACTCCAAAAAAAGTAGAATTAGGCTTTCTGCCTCCCTGCCCCAGCCAGAACTGATTATACCGTGCGTCTGTACGGTTAAAGTACCATATTTCTCTTCCAAAAACGCCGTAAGCATTGGCAGCAGTGCCGATATACGCTTTACTTCTCACCTCCAGGCCAGTAACCAGATTCTGAAGTTGATTAACCGTTGCATTATTTGTAACACTGGAAACTGAAGGATTATTAGGATCCAGCTGGTCGTCCAGCTTGCAGGAATTTAATAGTACCACTGCAAATAGTATATATGAAAACTTATTCATGCTATTTATTTTTAGAAATCGAATTTAAAATGTAGAAAATATCTCTTCACAGATGGATATGGGAAAAGATCTGTACCCGTATTGATCGCCTGAGTACCAAAATTAGATACTTCCGGATCGTACCCTTTATACTTTGTGACAGTAAATAGATTATTAGCAGAAATACCAACTTTAACAGCGCTTACCCATTTATCTACCCCTCTTAGCGGAACGTTGTAATATAAACTTACTTCACGCAGTCGTAAATAGCTTGCATCCTGAACATATACGCCTGCTCCTCCCTTGCCAGGTCTATCCTTACCGTTGGGTACACCGTCATTGTTATAGTCCTCATTCCAGTCCACTGTTGTGCCACCATTATCTGTATTATAAAGTGTAGTATTAATGTTGTCGCCACCCTTTTTCCAATGTAGAAGGAAGGAAAGCGTATAGTTCTTTAAAAACGTGAAATCATTCGTCAGTGAAGTCTCGAAATCAGGTTGTGAATCTCCCCATACTGTATATACCCCTGAAGAAGTTTCCGAAGCACCGACAATGGTAGTTGGCGAATATCCCTCTTTATATAAATATGTTCCATAAGGCGTACCAAATGCACCAGACAAATAAGACGGAATATTCAGGCGTGTAAGCTTTGTCCTGTTTCTCCAAAAAAGCAGTCTGCTGGTCCATGTAAATGCCTGCGTACTAACCGGAGTACCGCCCACCGAAAGCTCGATACCGCGGTTTGTAAGGTCCGCAGCATTAACTTTTTTAGTAAGAAGCCCGGAAGAATAAGACAGATTGAGGTCTTGTATCAGGTCAGTAACCTTTTTATTATAATACGTAAATTCAAAAGAAAGCCTGTTATTAAAAAGGCCCAGGTCCGTTCCAAACTCTATCTCACCCGCACGTTCTGGCTTAATTGCTGAATTACCGGCAGCAGTAGATAGAACAGAACCGATTTTACCGTCATTAACTACAGGATTTAGCGCACTGAACACATTGCCATACGTAGCCAGTCCACCCGTCTGGCCATAAGCAGTTCTCAGTTTAAACTGACTGACCACATCTAATTTCCAAAAGTCAAAGTTGGTTAGATTAATTGCCAATGATGCTTTCGGAAAAGCATAATATTTGTTGGCATCACCGTTAAGCGTAGATTTATCAAAGCGTACGCCTACGGTACCTATGATCCTATCCTTATAATTTACCTCTTGTTGTGCAACGAGGCCAAAATCTTCCACTTCCTGTTTATTCTGCAAAAATATTTCCTGCACTGCTGCCTGTGGTATAGTAGTTTGTTTGGCAACAAGACCTCTGCCGCGGGTAATTATCGCATCTTCTTTAGTCTTCAGATAAACTGACCCCAGCTGACTGCTGAAACTGAAATCGTTGTTTTTATGAGTATAAACAAGGAATGCCTGTAGGTTAGTATTGATATTGTTGTTTTTTCCGATAAAAAGATCACCGGGATTTGCCTGTGCAACCTGCGACTGCAGATCTTCTGGCATATAAACGAAGGTTTGGCCAGCATAATAATCCACACCGCCCTGTACCAACAATTTCAGGAGAGATTTATCAGTCTGAAATATCCTGGCAACAGCAGAACCGGATTCAATAAAGCGATTAATAGATTCGTTGTTTTTACCCTTATCACGCAATGCCAATGGGTTATCGGCAGAATATGGGCTGTTAGGATACTTGCCTGCGGCATCCGGATAGGGATTGAAATAATTAGGAATATATGCTGCTGTATATCCCATACTTGCAGTACCATTTCCTGTCACGCCCCGGTTGCTATTCGTATTCAGATAATTGGAATTCAGTGAGAAATTAAGCCACTCATTTAATTTATGGTCCAGATTTACACGCAGTGATTTACGTTTGAAATCGGTATTTTTGATAACTCCTCCTTCCGAACTTATATTGCCCGAAACATAAAAGGTTGTCCGCTCATTACCACCAGATATATTAAGCCTTGAATTAGTAATTACCGGAGTTTCACCGTATAAGATCTTCTCTAAGTCGTAAATATTTCCTGAAGATTTCGCTTCATTATATTTGGCAATTTCCTCCGCCTGTCTTGCTGCGGGAAAGAAAAGTTTGATCTTCGCTTCATCCCAGTCTGCACTCCCCATATACCGCTGCACCTTTGCAATTCCGACATCCTGCGAGAAACTGATACGGCTTTTCCCAGCCTTGCCTTTCTTAGTAGTAATAATAATCACTCCGGCGTTAGCCCGCGTTCCATATATGGCAGAAGCAGATGAACCTTTTAACACTTCGATGTTTTCAATATCATCAGGATTGATATCTGCCAGCCTGTTCTGGCTATCATCCTGAGTTGGAGAAGCGATGCCTATAGCATTACTTTTACCATTCCGGAGAGAATTATTGTTCAGATAAACACCATCAATGATATAAAGCGGTTGAGATGCCCCTTGTAATGACGATATACCGCGCAACTGCACAGACAGTCCACCACCCGGAGCCCCGCCATTTGCACGTATATTCGCGCCAGACAATTTACCATATAAGGCTTTGTCTACCGTTTGAGGGGTTGTAGAACCCATCAAATCTTTTGCAGAAATACTGGAAACGGCATTTGCGAGGTTCGATCTTTTTATACTGGATGCCAGCCCCGTCACTACAACTTCATTAAGAGAAGAGGAGTTTTCAACCAGAGAAACATTCAGCACAGACGAAGTAGATTTTACTTCCTGGTCCAGAAAACCAATAAATCTGATCACAAAAGTGCTGTTTGCGGGAGCAGAGATGCTGAACTTTCCATCATTATCAGTTACCGCTTTTTGATCAGACCCTCTAACCGAAATGATAGCACCAGGCAAGGGTTGACGGTCTGCTGCAGAGATTACTTTTCCTGTAACCTGCCGGGATTGTGCCAAAGCTGACCGCATAAAAAAACAGCTTAGCAAAAAAACAAATAGGAATTTGTAGAATTTTAGTTCCATGTGAAGGGATTAATTACCTGAAAAACTGGACATAATAATGCCTATGCCGTATTTACCGGTATGTTAAACAAAAAGGAATTGGAGAGATTTGCCTGTTACGGCGTAGCTGGTACTAGAAGAACATCTTATAACAACACATACATTGTTTTGAAGACAACTGGACCAAAGGTATCGAATTTAAATTCCGGAAAGCATTCTGTATCGTGTTCATGTCAATATGTTATAATAGCAAAGCTAACAAAAAACAAACATAATCTACTAATTTAGTATACTATTTTTATTCCAGCCTGATGCCCGAGTTTTAAGATGCTGAAAATGCAAAATCCAGTGCTTGTTGGTATAGATACAAAGCCATTACGTCAAGAACCCTTTTGAATAAGGATTCCTGACGATGAACTAAAACATGATTATTATTTTATTGTTGCGTTTGCCGCGGAAGGATCTCTCAAATTTTGATTTCTACACCATTTGCAAGTGATCCGGCACCGGTATAAGTTTTACCATTTTTCAATAAAATCACTTCTAACATTCTAATTTCTTTGCTGATTGCATACTTTCCTTTCCGGGACTTTAACGAAACTTTCACTGATTTAGAATCCCCAGTTGCCTGGAAAGACAACAAACTGTAACCTTCAGAGTTAAAGTCATAGCCCTCACCTGCATCCCAGTACAGCTGTCCTTTTGCCTTTCCGTTATGATCCAAACAGACATAAAGAGTTAGGGGTTCAAACGATTTCTCATTGGTATTTTGAATGATTTTGCCAGCGGGAATAATGCTGCCGCCTTTTATCTTTAATTTTGCCTGATAATGATCGGATTCCTCTCCATCTACCAAGTGTAAGTCTTCCCAAATCCCAGAAGGCAATTCCGGTTGCTTGGCAAATGAAGGAATAACTAGCAGGTTATCGCCCAATAGAAATGCCTGCTCTTCCGCTCTCAGGCGTAAATCTCTGGTATCAGCAAAAAACACAGGGGACATGACTGGTAATCCCGTTAAATAAGCCCTATAAAACAAAGTATAAAAATAAGGGAGCAGGCGATAACGCCTGTTAAGCGCTATACGTGACGTTCTTTCTATCTGATCACCAAATGCCCATGGTTCTTTATTGTTCGTTCCCGCACAGGCATGCCCCCGCGCAAAGGGGAGGAATGTGCCGAAGCCAACCCAATTTGCCCATAAATCACCGCTGGTATCACCTAAAAAACCACCTATATCCGGTCCGCTAAATGGCTGTCCAGAAAGTCCGAGGGTCATTGACATCGGTACGGAAAGTTTCATAAATTTTTCATCCGCCAGATTGTCACCGGTCCATGTTGCCGCATAACGTTGTCCTCCCAGCAGGTTAGCCCGTGTTAAAACAAATGGCCGCTTGGTAGGGTTGGCTGCCATAATACCCAGCATAGATGCTTCAACCATTAGCCTTCCGTAAGCGTTATGATATAATAAGTGAGCGCCTCCTGGTAATTTGCCGCCTCCACGATGAAGGGTATTATAAGGCATGGTACCCAATCGCTGATCTTCAGGGAGATCTCTGTCGTCCACGGCAGGTTCATTCATGTCATTCCAGATACCGTCGATACCGGTAGAAAGGAATTGATGATAAAGTCCGGCCCACCACGTGCGGGTTTGCGGCATGGTAAAGTCAGGAAACGCACAATATCCTGGCCATACCTTACCGTGGTATTCTTTTTCGTTCGCATCTTTTACCCATACATCATTGGCTGTACCAGATTGATATATCGAGTAATTAGTGTCTACTTTAACACCTGGATCAATCATAAATACAGAATGAAATCCACTTTTATGCAAGTAAGAATTTAATTTCTTAGGCTCGGGAAAGTTTTGCTTATTAAAAGTAAAGATACGGTAACCCTCCATATAATCGATATCCATCCAAATGGCATCACAAGGAATATTTTTTTGGCGGAAGGTATTCGCAATTTCCATCACCCGCTGCTGGGTTGTGTATGAAAAGCGGCACTGGTGGTATCCTAAAGCCCAGCGTGGTGGCAGCTGAATTGTTCCCGTAAGTTCAGCAAGCGCCTTTAATACTTCCTCAGGCGAGCTCCGGTCTATAATAAAAACACGGAATAAAGAGCCTTCTGTATTGAAAATAATCTTGTCCGTATTGGTAGTCAGCACTGATTTCCATGAACTGTCGAATAATATGCCAAAAGCCGATCCGTCTTTACGGACACCCATTACCCAGGGATGAGATTGGTATAGCCGCTTACCATTTTCCAGCCCATACGCCCCATTGTCCGTATTCCATAGTTTTATCGACTGCCCGTTTCTCAGTAATGGTCCCGTTACCTCGCCCCCACCATATAAGCTAACTTCTCCATGCAACTGTACAACAGCACTGGCTTTGTGATCAGTCAAATCAAATTCCGGAAACATAGACCAGGTATCCGGCAACTTACCAATGTTAGCCGGCTCTTTCTTCAACATCAGTGAAGGAGTTTTTAAGGTGCTAAATCCCGTTGGAATAAAAACCGCAATACCACGTCCGACCATTGCAGATCGCTTTATAGGAATTGTTGCGGCATGGATAGCGGATAAATAAGAAATAAATGCTATTAAAAATAAACAACTGATCTTTGTTCTGATTTCAATAGATTTCTTCTGGAACAGGTAAATTTTTCTATGCATGTTCATCTGGTTGATTGGTTAATATTTGGTATCCTGCAAATAGGTAAAGTATCCTGCCTCTTGAATTGGCTGTTCAAATTAAGTCATGATTTTACTCTCATTGCTATCCGTCGGCATGCTGATCGATAAAATCCAGATCAAAAAATTCACAACCACAACATTATCAAAAATTTAACATTTAATAAGAGAAGAAAAATCTAAGGACTTAAACCAGGATTCCCCATTAGAGTCCAATGAATTTGATGTTTTTGACGACTATTCTTCCCTTAAAAGATTAAGCTCTTCTCATTCAGCGTATCTTTATAATTGGCCTGCAGTACTACCCTCTTTACCTGGCAGGTACAGTAGACAACATCAGCGATAAACGACATATAAAATTGCATATTTAAAACACATTAATACCAATCACATGAACCGAATTAAGATAGATATTCTATTAATTGTTGCTTTTTTATTATTCAGCAGTTTTTCAGGAAGTTCGGAATCAGACAGTTTACTTACCGTATTAAAATCGGAAATTAATAAAGAACAATATTATACTCAACAAAAAGAGAGCTACATACAAAAACTAAAAAAGCAATTAAAGCAAAACAATTCTTCAGGCTTTATCAGTCAGTTCAGACGGGATTCAATTCTTTTCGAAGAATACAGATCATTTAAATATGATTCAGCTTTTATTTATGCCCGCAGGATGATCGAACTATCAAAGGTGCACAATGATAAAGCCCGCCTAATCCACAGCACTATTTCATTGAGCACTGTATTACTCAACTCCGGAATGTTTAAAGAGTCTTTTGATGAGTTAGAAAAAGTTGAAACCTTTGGGATGTCACATTCATTGAGGTTTGATTATCTTATCTTAAGGGCGAGGATAAACGCGGGGATTGCAGCGTACGATAATGATGCCGTATTCTCAAAAATTTACAGGAAAAGATCGGAAGAGGATTTCAAAAACGCTGAATCTAATAGTCCTTCTAATAGTTTCGAAAAAACGATCAACTTAGCCTTCCATCCGGATTCATTAAAAAAGAAAGGTTTAAATGCTGATTTCTTCTTTGACTTCATTACGCATAGTAAGCTTAGTATGCGCAACCTGGCGATGGCCTCTACAAGGATCAGCTATGCCTTTAAAAGCGAAGACAAGATTCGTTTCCTGGCACTCGCCGCTATAAATGATATACGGTCGTCAACTAAAGAAACACTGGCCATCTTGCTTTTAGGGCAAGAGCTATTCAGGCTAGGCAATTCAACAGACGCCTATCTTTGTATTCAGGAGGCTGTCAGCAATGCAAAATTTTATGGCGCAAGAGGTCATGAGGTTCAAATACAGTCAGTTTTACCAATTGTAGCCAGCAAATTATTAGATGAGAAACAGCATGAAAGAGATCAATTTCTAATCGGCTCCTTAGTATTTTTAATTATCGCAGTGCTTCTTTTTTTCGCCTTATTTATCTACAGGAATCAAATGATTCGCATAAAGGCAAACGAAAGAATCATCTCTATAAAAAACGAAGAATTAGAAAGTCTCAATGAGAAACTATGGGAATCATCCAGGATAAAAGAGGAATTTATTGGTTTATTTTTTTCGAGTGTATCAACATCTATTGAGACACTTGAAAAGATCAAGCGCAAAATTCAGCACAATATCAAACACGAAAATTATCAGCAAGTAAACGCTGTGCTGAATAATATTCAAATCGAAAGAGAAAGGACAATTCTCTATCAAACACTTGATAATATGATTTTAACCTTATTTCCCAACTTCATTTCATCATTCAACCTGTTGTTACGCGAAGAAGACCAGTTATGGCCTAAGGCAGGCGAAACACTTAATGCCAATCTGAGGATATTCGCCTTGATGAGACTTGGTATAAATGACCTTGATACGATTGCAAAAATCCTTAATTACAGAGTAAGCACAGTTTACACCTACAAAGTCAGAATAAAATCTAAAGCCATCGTTCCCGCAGAAGATTTTGAAAGAAAACTGATGGAGATAAAATTTACCGATGTCAAAAAAAACCAATCATAGCCATTTCATCTTACTGCTACATTTCTGTTTCCTTTTGTCTTATTCCCAACAGAAATAGTCTCATCCTGAAAACATCCATTTTTGACACATAATATAAAAACATCTGATAAACAAACTGGTATTAGAGAACGGTCAGGAGCAAAATACAGCCGATCAGCGTTTCTTTTTTTTCTTACCAAATTTTCGATTATACCAGACGATAAAACCTGTCACTGGAAGTGATGCACCAATGAGAGAAGCAAAAAAAGCAATGATTTTTCCTGGCAGGCCCAGAATTTGACCAACATGGAGATCATAATTTTCCCGCTATAAGGATCTAAATGAAGAAGAAGTGGGTTATTCCCCCACTTCTTCACAATAACTTCGACCGGTAATCCGGCTTTATAAAAGACGGTATTAATCGGTTCACCCGGATATTTATGCTGAATCACAGAAGGCAGCACTACCGCCCTGTCTTTCGTATGAACGGGTATAGTGCCATATATGGCGGCTTTGATTTCATCTCCGAATGTCCATATGGCACGGTAAGACAAACAATCAGCATAATCACACCAGAAATTAAACCCAGCCAAAGATGGATCCAGTTATTGGCCCTTCTGAACATCTAGTTGAATTTAGAAATCCAGTTTACATTATCAACCCCTTTAATTTCCAACCCTTTGGTCAGCGTTCCCGAAGAAATTTGATATGACCACACATAATTGCCGGCAGTTGAAGAGGCAACAGCGATATAGGCCACACCATTATCTACCACAACAGTTGACGCATGAACAACCTTGCTCAACGGAAGCTCTAGCTTAGTTCTTGTTTTTGCAACAAGGTCGATCACATAATAATCAAACACATCAGTATCGGTATAATCAGTAAAAGTAGTCAGCAGCCCTGGTCTTCCCACACGGGTCAGCGCTTTGCCATTACCCAGGTCCCATAAGCCATAGTATTCTCTGTTCCCATCACTGATTGCGGACAGGTCGAAGAAATAGCCGGTATCGAAAGTATTCTCACCCGCTTTGATCTTATAGATTGCACTTGGTTTATTTGGAGTGGCTCCCCAACGGTCGCCCGTATTAGTGATCATGTAAATCTCGCCATTCAGCAAAGCTGTAGATGGAATTACGCTGGAAAATGAACCTGCATAGGCAGACCTTGTATCTGATGTAATGATCAGGTTTTCCATAGAAGGATAATCTACAGAAGCAAGATAAGAAACATCAGTTGCTGTCCAGCCTGAGTGGTATATAGCGTAAGGGATATACAAACGGCTTCCACGCAGGATACATCCGCTTAAATAAATAGCTTTATCAGTTAAAGCTAATCCGGTCAGCACAATACTTCCTGATTTTGTACTGGTCATCGTTTCTACATTGACGATGTTATAAGTCATAGTATTGCTTGGTGCTGTTGAGGTTCCGCTCCACACGATCAGCGTAGTATCATTTAGCCAATAACTGTATAAAGTGTTTCCGGTAACAGTTACCTGTCCTGCAGAGCTCAACAATTGGTTCTCGTATTTGTATTTAACCAACTGACCATTTACGATGGTATAATAATAACCTTTTTTAAATAACCTCCCGTTGCCGGTCATTTCGACACCCGCTCCGGCTGCAGTTACAGAACCTGAGGTAAGGGCCCCTGCAGTAAGCATGTATAAGGCAGATGGGGTGTTCACCTGACCAACGATGACAAAGGCATTGCCATCCTGTACAGAATCAGTATTGGTATCGCTACTTTTTTTGCAGGATGAAAGACAAATTACAGCGCTCAGTGTAAGCAACATCATCCTGTTAAGAAATGTATTCTTTTTTTTCATGTTTATATATTTGTTTTTAATAGGAAGCTGCCACAAACATTCATTGCTTTTGTAAACTGTTTACTTGTAGTGCTTTCATGTGTATAAATTATTTTGTTGTTTAAAAATTAAGGAGTAACTATTTGATAAAATAACGCAGTTTGACAAAGAAAGAACGGCCTGGTTTCTGTAACCTAAAGCTGTCATAAGCCCTCGCATCAAAGATATTTCTGCTTTCAAGCGATACATTGTATTTTCCATTCCTCATAGAATAGCTCAGTGTAGCATTGTGGATAACCTGGTTGGGAATCAAGCTTTTGCTCCCGGCATTTCCGCGGCTTGGCCAGTACAGATAGAACCAGTGTGTATACTGGGTAAACCAGTTAAACTGAACCCTGGAGTCTTTGCCCAGCAAATCGTTTTTTCCAATGCTGAAGTCCGCATTTCCAAACAACCAGGGCTGGTTGGGGATACGGTCTTCATATACAGTTGAAGTTTTATCTGTATTGACAGCGTTCATGTAACTGGCATTTACTGTAAAAGACAGCAGGTCCGCATGATTGTAACGCAATTCTCCGTCAATTCCCGTAATCCGTACCTGGCCTATGTTGGTATAGGAAGAATAAATCCCGCCGGGGATAGAATTGATAAAATCTTTCGCATTTCTGTAGAAGCCGGACACTTCTGCTGCAAAGCGATTTTTACCTACAGTTTTGCCATAGTAAAAACCGAGGTTAACATTGTCGCTTTCCTCAGGTTTTAGCCCTGGGTTAGCCAGCACCATAATCCCGTCACCAAACAGCTCTTCCACTTCAGGCAAACGATAGGCATGCTCATAAGAAACTTTAATGCCTGCATCTCCGGTCAATTTATACCTGCTGGCAATACCGTAGCCATAGAAATTACTCGTATTGTCAGCTTCCTCTTTTGCATAACCGCTTCCATTATAAAAAACCGCTGTGCGGATATACGAATGGAGGCGGTACTGTTTTCCAAATATGGAAGTACTCAGACGGTCGTTGAGACTCTGATTTTGCCAGGACAGGCCAACAATACCTTTATCGAGTTTATTGGGAACATCAAGCGCATTTCCATCTTGCGAGGCACCATTATAGGTATTTATCCCGCTTCTTCTGCCGGCACTCAGCGCATAGTTGAGGCTCAGGGAATTATGCGAATCAATTACATAGCCCAGATTGGAACGGATGATGGCAAACTTATTTGTGTATTTATAAATGGCGAAAGCACCCTGCTCTGCAAAATTATTATCGGTAGAGATCACCTGTCCTTCCCAATTGTAATTTGCCGCTGAAGTATCTATAGAAGTGGTCTTATCCTGTGCATAGGAAGCAAAAAAGCTTGCATCCAGCCCTTTCACAAAAAGATCTGTTTTTTTGTATTTGAGGCTCGGCATTACGAAATTTCCACGGGCATGTACTTTGCCATACACCAGGTCCTGCTCTGCCCCTGTCTGCCTTTCTTTATAATTAGAAGAGTAAAGCATGCCCACCAATAAAATATCAGCCCATTTTTTATCCCTGAAGCCAAGTTCTGTCTGCCCCATCGCCGAATGGTAGCCATCATTAAAGCGCTTCACATCTTTGGTCACATTTCCTGCAGCCTGCTGTACCACTACATCCTTCATCAGGTAATTATTATCTGCATAGTTATAGAAGCCACTGGCATTGATGGTGAAGCCAGTTTTTGCGTCCGTATAACGGCCACTGAGATTAGCTCTGTGCGTGTTGAAGGAACCATAACTATAGCTCATGTCCAGGTATTTTTTGACTTGCTGATTGGTTACAATATTTACCGCACCGCCCAATGCATCAGCACCAAGATCAATGGGCACAACGCCTTTATACACCTCCACCCTTTCTGCGAGGTTTACAGGAATGTTATTGAGCGACATTGAACTGCCGAAGTTTTCCATCGGTATACCATCAATAAAAAACTTAACCTGTTTGCCGGAGAGCCCGTTGATGGAAAAATTAAAATCAGACCCCATCCCTCCGCTTTCACGAACCCGGATCCCGGTATTGCGGCTGAGCACCTGATTGAGGTCGGCCGTCGTATTTGCATATGCTTTAGTTTCTATAGCATTGACATTAAAGCCACTTTCAGCCAACTTTCTACGTTCAGTTTTACCAGCTACATTGACCGTTTCCATTTGGCGGCTGTCTTTGTTCAGTTGCACAGTGTTAACGACTACTGTAGCCTGAGTACCCACTTTTACGGTGATGACCTGGCTAAGGTAACCTACAGCAGTAAGCTGAATCGAGTAAGTGCCCGATTTTATACCTGTAAGGACATAAATACCATCAGTGCCAGTAGAAGTACCTATTTTAAGTGTTTTAATCCAGACAGAGACGCCTTCAACGGCTAAATTACCCGAATCCAGTACCTTACCTCTTAATGTTGTCCCTTTGTTTTGTGCGCCGGAGAAGAAATAAAAGGCACATAATATCCCCGTTAGCAGAATTTTGTTAATTTGCATTGATTTTAATTATCACGTTAAGATTACCCCAATTCATTGGGGCCAGCCGCACTGTTACCAGCAGTGCGGCTATTTTTTATTATT
>JAATFQ010000101.1 GCA_015655115.1 Sphingobacteriales bacterium | reverse complement strand
GTGCTTAACCTCGGTAAAAGTGATGTACTATCCCTTACTCTCACGCTCCCGCTTACGTTAAGTAAATGGTGGAATATATCCACTAGTCTATTGGGATATTACAAGCAGATCCAGTCGCCCCATTTTATAAATGACGAATCGCTCAATTCAAAACAACTCAGTGGTAGTTTCTTTGCACAAAATAATTTTACGCTCAGTAGACTATTCAGTGCCGATTTAGGTCTCTTTTATAGCACTCCGCAAATTCAGGGTGCTTATAAAATCCGAAGTATATTTAATGCCGATGCCGGCATGCGCTATAGTTTTCCCAATAAAAATGGTAGTTTAAAACTGGGAATGAGTGATATTTTTCATTCCCAGATTGCAAAAGTATATAGCGTTATAACCAGTAATGATTATTTTTTGCAGCAATATTCGACCACCACAACTGTTAGGTTAACCTTCAGCTACCGCTTTGGAAAGACGACGGTGAAGTCTGCCGATCAAGAGAATCAGGGCTTGATGCCGAGCAAAGAAGGTTGGGGGGAAAGAATTAATCCTCCTGGCTTATGCCCGCAAATCGTTTAAAATCAGTCACTTCAGCATAAGTTTTGAAATTCTGTATATCCTCACGGATCATCTTCTCGAAAATTCCGTTGAAGAGACTTGTAATTCCCCTTCCTACACTACCTGCAGGTGGAAAATAATCGATTTCTATATGCAGCTCAGTACCTGTACCATTTAAAGTATCGCTAAATTCTATTTTACCAGCATTATCAATCATGGAGCCTTCTACAGACTGCCATCCAATATACAGGCCTTCTTCTTCACGCGTAATTACAGCATTCCATTTCAGGTCTATCAGGTTTCCCGGCGTATTGGCCACCCATTGTGATTCTCCTTCCGCATATTCCGTGACACTTTTCAGGTGCTTCATAAACTTAGGCAGGTTTGAAAAGTCTCTCCAGAACTCGTATACATCATCCCGTGATACATTAACGGTAATATCTTCGGTAATGTTGATTGCTTCGGGATCAGTAGTATCTTTGCCCAGTTGCTTATAAATTGGACATACTCCCGTAGCACCACGATAAAGTAGCAATGCACCTGCAGCCGTTCCCTGTAAACCCAAAAAAGGATGCTTAACAATGTTCGTTAACCCTTTGTAAAAAAGGTAAGAACCTGCAACAATTGAAAGCGCACGTTCGCCCTGATCAATATTCTCTTTCCCTGTTTTCTTTAGGCTTAGTTGATCAAGAGTGCGGAAAATGGTATTTGTCAAATCGTTTTTCATAATATAAGTTTGTTTTCGTAGGTAGTAAAACTTATCCTTCTTTTGCCTGAAAACAAAAGAGGGACAAAACTCAGCATTTTTGCTATGTTAGCAATTAACAAACGCAATTACATAAAGTTTGATGTCATTATCTGAAATGAACAAAACGCAATGGTAATACTAATCAACGATTGGAATATATGACGATTGAGGGATATTAGGTTTATACTATCTTGTGCCAGGCAGTTTAGAATAATTGGAGTGTAATTGACTGCTGACTGCCACCATCTGGGTCTCTTTTAATCTTGATTTGCGATTTATGTTTACTTATCCAGGCCATATATGTTTCAGCATTAATGGGTGATTTCAATAAATCTGAAGCATAATTGATCATCGAAATCCTATTTTCGATCACCTGCCGATATTTTAGAAATAAATGCTGGATCTGTTGCTGTACCTTGTTCTTAGGCTTAACTCTGATACTTTTATTGATGGGATTGACCAATAGCAAGGTGATTTCTTTGATGAAATATGCTTGCGCCGATTCAATCCTTGCCTGCAATAGCTGCTGCTCTTTGAAACTACTTTCCCTATGCAGCTTTTTCACCTGCTGCTGGAACCGTTCGGATAAAACAATAAGATCTGAGGCCGACTTGCTGAGCTGTGCAAACAGGGTTTTAAACTCTGGCAGATTAGCTTTTACCACCTCGGGATAAGAGCCTACCATATCTAGTCCCGTCGAAAGCTGGTGCAAAGAAAAATGATCCAGCACCAGCTGAACAATAAAATGCTCCTGCGCATTGAGGAGGATTTTGTCCAGCTCTTCTTCATCTACCGGTTTCATATAATTGATTACTTCTATATTAGACCGCAAGCTCTCAGTACTGATTTTTGATTTTAAAATGAGCCCGTTGAGCGTCCTTACACGGCTCAGGGCCACATACACCTGTCCGGCAACGAAAGATTTGCCGGCATCAATAATAGCACTGTCAAATGTAAGTCCCTGGCTTTTGTGGATCGTCACTGCCCAGGCCAGTTTTATTGGGTATTGAGAAAACTCACCTACCTGTTGTTGTACAATAATTTGTTCAGGATCTGTTTTATATTCAAAAGATTGCCATGACGACTTCTCCAGCAGCAGATCTTCTTCATGAGGGAAGGATATATAGATCTCACCCTCCCTGATCGACTTCACCTTTCCGATCTTTCCATTGTAGAATTTCCTGTTTTCCCCAGTATCGTTCTTAATAAACATGATCTGGGCGCCTTCTTTCAATTTCAGCACCTGTTCTGCCTGTAATCCAGCATCCCTGAACTCGCCACTTACCTCACCGTCAAAAGCATATTCTACTCCCTGCAGCCTGTCGAGTTTATCCTTGTTAATCGCATTGGCTTCCGCATTGTGCGAAGTTATAATAATAGGGTTTAGCTCTTCTGAAGCACTAAAATCAGGATCATATCTTTTATTTAATAACGTAAGCCCGCTTTCGCTGATCTTGTTATTTCTGATGTCATTCAGAATAGATATAAACTCTGGTTCAGTTTGCCTGAACACGGTGGTCAGCTCAATCTGTAACAATGGATTTCTGCGGATCACATGGCTTTCAAAGAAATAGGGCGATGCATAAGCACGGCTTAAGAATGCCCAGTCTTCTCTTTTCGTTACTGGGGGAAGCTGGTACAAATCTCCTATCAGCAATAATTGCACTCCACCAAAAGGGCTGCTTGTCTTTCTTACTGTACGAAGGATCGCATCTATCACATCGATTAAATCACAGCGTACCATAGATACCTCATCAATTATCAGCAGCTCCAGTTCATTCAGCAACGTCAGCTTATCCCTGCTGTAACTCAAATCTGAAACCATAGACTGGATAGACAATATGCCAGACTGCAGGTTCTCCAGGCTGATGTCGCCCGGGAAAAAGGATCCCGTTGGTAGCTGAAAGAATGAATTGATCGTTGTGCCCTTTGCATTCATCGCAGCAACACCGGTTGGTGCCACCACCACCATCTTTTTCGTACTTTCTTCTTTTATACGTTTAAGAAGCGTTGTCTTTCCTGTTCCGGCCTTTCCGGTAAGAAAAATAGACTGATTGGTGTAGTCAATAAAAGATAAGATCTTGTCGAAGATTGAATTAGAAGGCGCCCCATTAGTCATTGCGCAAATTTAATCGATTTTTTCTACTGTTGAGCTGTTTTTCGGCATTAATCGATTAGGATACCAATGTAATAATTGAAGGTATCTGCCTTAATGTTTTCTGCTGTAGCACCTTGGATCGCTACAGGACTGAATTGATTAGTGGGGAAAATCATTTGATAACCGCCGTCTCTCACTTTAACCCTTACCGGCATATTGAAATCTTTTGCTTCTGCAATCCAGCGGCAATTTAACCGCCCTTCCTTCTCCGCAAGCTCCATTACCGGAAGGGTATGGTACTTTAAATACTGATCAAACACAGGGGTAAGGTTCCTTTCTGTCTGTGTATTAAAATAGCCGACAACTTGTTTGTATGTTACCGTTTGATGGTAAAACTCTTCATTCATCCCCCTTAATATACTCAGCCATTTGTGGTCATCGTTCATAATTGTCCTGATCATGTTTAAAAGAGCGGCCCCCTTAGCATACATATCTCCCGATCCCATTTGATTTACATTGTATGGAGCAACGATAGGGTAATCATTTGATATACTGGGACGCGTGCGATATATATACGCCTGTCCTGCTTCTTTTCCATTTATATATTCCACAAACAAGGATTCTGCATAACTGCCAAAAGCCTCATGTATCCATAAATCAGCTAAGTCTTTAGCTGTAATACTATTGCCAAACCATTCATGGGCACTTTCATGAACTATGATAAAATCCCAGAAAGGCCTGCCGGGCACAGCGGTTAATTTATTCGGGGGACTGCCTTTCAGGTAACCGCCATAACTGATGGCACTTTGATGTTCCATAGCGGGGTAAGGGGTTTCCACTAATTTATAACCATCTTTATAAAAAGGATAAGGACCAAACCAATGTTCATAAGCAGTCAGCATAGGTTTAACATTCTTTTTGAATTGTATACTGCCCTGAACTTTGTGATTTGGCAGCATCCAGTAGTCTAAAGTAAGTACGCCCTTTTTACCTTTATACTGGTCGCTGAAATGTGTATAGTTGGCTATGTTTACTGCCACATTGTAATTATTAATAGGGTTGGCCACAAACCAGTCAAACCTGGTGAATCCATTCTTTAGCGATGTCACTTTACGTAATCTTCCGTTAGATACCTCCTTTAGTCCTTTGGGGACACTGATGCTAATCAGCATACTGTCGACTTCATCAGCAAGGTGATCCTTATTAGGCCACCAGATACTGGCACCGGATGCTTCACATGCGGTAGCTACAAATGGATTGCCTAAAGAATCTTTAGAGAATACTAATCCTCCGAAGCGGGGCGCCTTTTGGGTGACCATCGGTTGTCCTGAATAAAATACCGTAAATGCTTCTAAAGCCCCTTTCTTTAGTGTAAATGGAAAAGAAACAAAAACTGCATTACCCTCGCGGATATAGCTGAGCGATGAGGCGTGAAATACTATTTTATCAATATGCAGATTCTCAAACAGGTCAAACTGAAGTTTCCTGAAGTCCTGTGTAGCGGTGAACTTAAATAAGTTACTTCCGCTAACAGACCGTTTTGATATGTCAAATTTCAGATCGAGATGGTAGTAATTGATGTCATAGCAGGTACGCAGTGGACTTAAGCTCCCACGGAGGGTATCTGCATGAGTAAAATGATGATCTGTTAAATAAAACTGTGCAGAAGATTTACAAGGAAGGATGGCCGAAAGACTAAATAATAATAAGTATAAGCTGAAGTTCATTCTTTGTTAGTTTTAACAGATGATCCTGTCGGATCTTATATTCCATAAAGCTATACTATTATTCATGTTTTTAAAATGGCTTGGATATAAATGTATATAAACAGGAAAGTGAATCTACTCACCTTAATTGAAAAAGCCCCAATTTCCGGGACTTTTTCTTTAGACATATTGAATCTTTAAATCTATTGAGAAATACAGCTAAACCCGCAATTCTCCTTCAATAGAGTCATCAAGCGTTTTACCCATAACAGCCCCCAGGGCCATTTTAATGCCCGCAACTATATTTCCGTGTTTATTATCCCAATAATAGCCCGTAGTAGGCGAGACCTTAATCAATGCAATACGCGGATCATCTTCACCTTCAGTGAACCATGTTTTTAATACCGGCTCCCACAATTCCTTAATTTTATCTTTATCTGCTGACAGCGTAGCTTTAGCCTCCAGATATAGAAAATCCGAGTGTGCAGAGCCCTGGAAATACAATTTTACTTCCTCATTTGGACTAATGTCTGCGTACGTGCTACTGTCGTTGGAAACCATGAACCAGAGATCTCCAGTTTCCTCCACTTGCTGTACGCTCATAGGACGTGTGCCATTTGAGGATAATGTAGCAGGCATTGTAGATAAAAAACAAGTTTTAGCTATATCCACTAATTCTTTGATTTTTTTTACGGCAGCTGCGTTATCAAAATCCTGATGATTTTGTTCTTGTTGGTTTTGATTAATGCTATTCATAGATTGATGTTTTAATATTGATATCTATTACAATCAATGAAGGGCATTTGTTTAGCAATCTTCAGTATGCGATAATTAAGATAAATGCGTATAAGTTCTCCACAGTTTTATATAACAAGGGCAATGTTCTTTTAAGATGTTTATTTAGCCTGTACAGCTTGATAGAAGTATCGCTATACCTGTTGTCTCAATCCTTAATGAAGTCATTACAGATTAGCTCGAATATGCGTTTAAAAATGGGAGAGGAGAAGTTACGATATCTTCTGCAATCTACTTAAGCAAATATAGTAAGAAAAGCATTTAGCAGCAGCAATTACACATTGATGGCTTCGGTTTAGAACGAAATTGAAATTCTTATTTATGTCTGTTAAATCTGAAAAGAAAAATAGCAATCATAGAAATCGTGATTAATGTCGGTATCAAATAGATAATGATGTTTCCAAGGTGGTGCAAAATCGAACTAAAGTTTCCCATAAACAATTATATATATAAATATTTAATATTGCATACGGTTAAGCTTTTTTTTTTATTTTTTTCATGGAAATAGAAAAAAGGTACAGGTTCTCTTAAGATCAAGATTATCTGCTTATGGGTGAAATATTAGCTATTTTAAAGTATTTGAACAGCGAATCCAGTATCTAAAAATAAGAAAACTATATATATCTTTACAAAGGAAAGGATTTCTTGTAAAAACTAGTTTTTTTATATTTATTGATAAGTGTTTTTATGAAAATTCAGAGAAATGTAATAGCATATATAGTTATACCTATCAATATTTGACTTAATTCAAATAAATGTAATACGAATTAGCTTTTTATGCTTTCTTTCAGTCTTAAATCCGAATATCTGAACTAATTATTGTTAATTATTGTTTTTGATTTCTCTTTTAAATTTATATCTTCGTGTACGTTACCGATTGTTGTATTGATTTAGCCGATCCTCCTTTGTGCATAAGGTCAGACCTTGTGTTCTTTTTTTATCTTACTTCGGGTACGTACACGAATGATATTATTGTCTTAATATGTAACTTAATATTTAATTAAATGAATAAAATCTACAAAGGTAAAATTATAAGCAAAGGTAGGTTACTACTGTTGCTTGCCCTTTTTTCTAATTATTCTGTAGTGGAGGCCAGGTCTGAAAGAACAGATAAAAATGCTGTTTTTAAGGATAGAAGGCTACAGATTATGATTTCCGGAACAGTGAAGGATAAAAATGGTCAGCCTCTTCCAGGAGTTAGTATTCGTTTAAAAGGCACCAGCGTGGCTGTGGTTACGGATATTAATGGCAAGTATAGAATCGCTGTGGCCGATCAAAAAAGTATGTTGGTATTTTCCTACATTGGCTTTCGCGAATCTGAACTGACTATCGGTAACCGCACAGAGATCAACATTACCTTGCAGGATGATCAGCAAACGCTGAATGAGGTAGCTGTAGTAGGATATGGGACAGTAAAGCGGAAAGAC
>JAATFQ010000231.1 GCA_015655115.1 Sphingobacteriales bacterium | reverse complement strand
TCTGTGGAGGTGCCGGTTTTAGTATCCTTGATACTAACGCTTACACCAACGAGCGGCAGCCCGTCCGACTGATCGGTAACTGTACCTGTTAATTGTTTGCCTTGGGCCTTTGCCCCGATGCTACATACAGATAAATAGAAAAATGCTAAAAAGAATAAGACCCTACTCATATTATATTATTGAAATTTATTTGGTTGCTGTTTCTTGATTGCGAAATTTTGTGCGCAATATCACTTCCTGAAATGGAGTATTGGTTAACATATGGCTTATATTGGTGTGACAATTCTACACATTAAAAAAGGAAGATTAATTTAATTTCGATAGAAAAAATGTGCAATCGTTCCCGGTAGTTAATTTACTGACTGACCTTAATTTCAACAATAATATATTAGAGGCCTGTTTTTTTTGTACCTTGGGCAAGGTTACATCAAATGAGAATTGAAACAGCTACATTAAAAGACATTGCTAAAGCGCTAGGACTATCAACTTCAACGGTTTCCAGGGCTTTAAGGGACCGCTATGAAATTAGTGAGGAGACCAAAAAGCTTGTAGTTGCTTATGCAAACAAGGTAAACTACAGAGCCAACCCTATTGCGCGCAGCTTAAAAGAACGCCGGAGTTATTCTTTAGGTATTATTGTCAGTGAAATTGCCAACAACTTTTTCTCACAGGTAATAAACGGCATCGAATCTATCGCTTATAATAAAGATTACCACGTAATTATTTCTCAAAGCCATGAATCTTTTAAGCAGGAAAAGCTGAATGTAGAGCACCTTGCGTCCCGTTCCATAGATGGACTTCTGATTTCTCTTTCGGCAGAAACTCAGGATATTACCTATTTAAAAGAGCTATATGCACAGGGTTTGCCCATTGTATTTTTTGACCGTGTGCCCAAGGAGTTTGAAACGCATAAAGTTGTTGCTAATAATTTTAAAGGTGCCTTCGATGCCACCGAACACCTTATCTTATCAGGAAATAAGGTTATCGCGCATTTAACGGGTTCAGAAATGCTGTCAAACACCAAAGAACGGCTGGAAGGATATCAGGCCGCTTTATCTAAACACCATATTCCATTTAACCCAGATCTGGTAAAATATTGCCAGCATGGCGGAATGCTCATTGAGGAGCTTGATGCGGCCGTTAAGCAGCTCCTGCTGCTTAAGCCACAGGGGATATTTATTGCGAATGACCGCCTGACAACAGGATGCCTGACCGCATTAAAAAATGTAAGCCCGGTTTTATCACATCCCATAGCCATTGCAGGATTTACCAATTCTAATGTAGTCAATCTTTTTTCACCCTCTTTAACGTCAGTCAGGCAGCCTGCTTTCGAAATGGGACAGGTAGCTACCGAACTCCTGATCCAGATGATCGAGACAAAAAGACCTATTACAGAATTCCAAACCAGGGTTTTGGATACAGAGATTATCAGTCTGAAAGATGCTCCCCAAAATCAAATGTTTAACAAAAAACAACCATAAAAAGCTCATAATAACAGCTATAGCTCAGTTAACACTTCGGCTAAGGAATAATTTAACTCTTCAGATCTGATATCCATTGGTTAGCCTGCCGGATCTGTTTATTAGGCTTTGCCGATGCCGTAATAACAAGATCGCCACCCTTCATAATTTCCTCATGGGTAATACAGACAATCCAGCAATTTACCATTTAGCGTTACTTTATCTATATATGGATTTTTATCATCGGAATTTTCTACCTTAATTTTAAAAGATCAGCCCCCAGACCATTGAAATAATAAGTAATATTTCATAGGATGAAATTCATGGGACTTAGAGAGCTGAAAGTTAAAACAATGTAGAAGAAACAAGAAATTTCTTCTGCTAAATATTCAGGAATCTCTTTACGCTTTATAGATACAGCGATCCATTTTTTTGAACAAGCTGAATAAGCAGCGCATCTGGTTTCATTTCAGCCTCGTGCAAAACGGCCGATAATTTACAGAAATCTGTTTATTAACATGCTATTTTTCTTAGACAGTGCTTATATTTGAGAATGTCTAAACTTATACAGGTCATAGAAGATGATGAAGCTATTCGTGATGTGATTGAATATCTTCTGCAGGAATCGGAATTTGAGGTTAATGTTGCTGCAAATGCTAAAGAATTTAAAATCAATTTGTTCAATACTTTGCCGGATTTGATTCTGATGGATGTAAAACTGCCAGACGGGGATGGCATACAATTATGCAGACAGCTGAAGCAGAGCCTGGATACGAGACATATTCCAGTAATTATCATGTCGGCACATGCTCCGGCAGAAGCAAGCAGCAAGACTGCTTTTGCTGATGATTTTATTAGTAAGCCTTTCGATCTGAATGATTTGTTAAAAAGGATTGAAGCCCAGTTAGCCTAGCCAGGAATTTATTATTGTTATCTTTATATAAAATTGAATAACATGCAACAACTGGCCACGGGGATAGCATTATGGTGTTCTGATCAGGAAATCCTGGACAGAAATATTTATGAGGGTATAGCACCACATTTTTCTGGCGCCGGCCCTTTCCACAAGCACAGTGGCAATATTATCTTATGTACCAATGCTATCTATTTAGAAGGAGACGAAATTACCAAGATCCCTCATACCGCTATAGAACAGCTTTTTCTAGGGTATGACGAGATATATACACGGTCGCTGGTTAAAAACTTCGGCCTCTTATTTCAGCCGCTGCGCATTAATTATGAGGATAACGGTAACGATCATTCTATTTACCTCATCATTGATTATCACTTTATGGGCACTTCCAAAAATCAGGCATGGTTTAGTGCCATAAAAGATTTATTGTCCGATTAACAGTTTAGCATTCCCCGATCGCCGCTCCTTTCAACAAACAGGCATTCGCTGTTTATTCTACAAGCGTATTGAACTTTGACTCTATATGATTTTTTGCAAGCTTTTGAAATTCTTCAGGAGATTGCCCCGTTTGCTTTTTAAAGAAACGGCTGAAATATGGCCTGTCTGTAAATCCCAGAGCATAAGCTATTTCCTTAAGCGTATTTTCACTATGTATAATCTGCCGCTTTGCTTCCAGAATAATCCTGTCATGAATCAGCTGCATCACTGTTTTATCCAGCTTTTCCTTTAATATCTGATTTAATCGCTTGGCACTGAAACCCGACTTGTCTGCATAGTATGCTGCATTACGCTCCAGCTGGTAGTTTTCTTCCAGAAGCATCATAAATTCATAAACGCGTTTTTGATTTACATCCTGTGCGGTAAAAACATGCTCTTTGATCCGTATCAATTTTAACAGGAATACTTTGAGCAGCGCCTTCAGGATCACAAAACTATTATGCTTTTCCAGGTATTCTTCTTCCAGCAGGGTATATATCTTAGAAAGTTCTACAGCTGTCTCTGCTGTAAGCGGTAAACATGAAAATTCTCCCTGGATATTAAATATTTTAAAGATATCCAGATAGAATTCTTTATCCTCTTCTTCCAGGAAATCTCTCTTGAAGGACAATAATATGCCATTTTTACCGGCTTTATTGAGCTGATGTACCCGGTAAGGGGGAATAAGATAAATCCAGTCACCCCTGCCGGGCTCTTCCTGTTCTTTTATCGCATGTAAGGGAAACTCGTTCTGGAGCCATACAATTTCAAAGAAATCTTTTCTGCCAGGATCGTTCAGGTAACTGGGCGGACAGTTTGCAAGATTGCGGATGTATATCAGTGATTGTTCCAGCCCGGGTGTTGAAGTGTTCATTTGCTATATATTTCTATTTCAAAAGGTATAAATCAAATATAGATGATAAAGATTTAGCGCATTGGACTATTTGGAAATTATGGTGTACAAACAGCTAAACAACCATTTTTTATGGCATTACCGTGATCTTTACCACTAAGTCTTTCCAGATAATCCCACATAATGCGCATATAGTGTAACGTATCGCATCCGATATGCGGATACCTTTGATCAGGATGAAAAATAAGATAACCAACAACACCAGTCAGGCAGTACTTTCTGCAGCAATGCAGCATAATCTGGACATGATCATAGCGGAGAATACAAAACTGGCAAAGCAAATTGACTTTGATAATGTGGCTCAACTCATACCTTTCATTCAAAATGCAGAGCGTATTTATCTTGTCGGTGCAGGCAGGTCCGGCCTGGCTTTACGGGCTGCGGCTATGCGGCTAATGCATTTCGGACTGACGGTATTTGTTGTGGGTGAAACTACTACACCTGCTATTCAGCAAGGCGACTTACTTATTGCTGCTTCCGGATCGGGCACTACGAGCACTATCGTAAGAGCAGCAGAAAAAGCAGTTGGCGCAGGTGCTGATGTAGTGGCACTGTCAACCACTATTCATTCGCCACTGGCAAACTTAGCTGCACTAGTCTGCATTTTACCCGCAGCACAAAAACAGGACCATCAAAAAACTATCTCTCTGCAATATGCGGGAAGTCTTTTTGAGCAGTCTTTATTACTGCTTACAGATGCTATTTTTCAAACACTCTGGGGAATAGACAATGAACCTGCTGAAGAAATGTGGAAAAGACATGCCAACCTTGAGTAGGCTTTAAATGCCCCAGCCAGACTACGAAAATCATTGGCTGCATAGACTAACAACAAACGAATAAAATTAAATTATATATATTATGGCTAAATTACAAGTTGCAATAGACTTATTAACTACAGAAGATGCATTAGCTTTAGCAGCTAAAATTGCTCCTTATATTGACATTATTGAATTAGGTACTCCACTGATCAAAAATATGGGTATCAGCGTGGTAACAGCGATGAAACAGGCACATCCTGACAAATTGGTTTTTGCCGATTTAAAAACAATGGATGCTGGGGAATTAGAGGCTGATATTGCATTTAAAGCAGGTGCAGATTTAGTAACTGTTTTAGGTGCTGCCGGAGATGCAACTATTGCTGGTGCGATTAAAGCAGGTAAAGCACATGGTAAAGGTGTTGTTGTGGATACGATTGGCGTAGCCGACCGTGTTAAACGTGCACAGGAAGTTACAGCTCTTGGTGCTGAATTTGTTGAGCTTCATGCTGGTTTAGATGAGCAATGGACAGATGGATATTCTATCCAGGTGTTAATTGACGAAGCTGCCCGTGCTGGTGTTCCTGTATCTATTGCCGGTGGCGTAAATATAGATAATGTACAGGCGGTGATTAAAGCAGGTGCTGTTGTTGCTGTAGCCGGTGCTGCTATTTACGGCGCTGAAGATCCTGCTGCTGCGGCTAAAGCATTGCGCGAGGCTATTGACGCAGTTTAAGCTGAATTCAGTTAAAATAAAAAACGGACGGCTCCCTATAGAGTCGTCCGTTTTTTATGAGGTAAATCGTAACCATCAGCTATACCCTGGGCACAGCTTCAGTAGAACACTGCCCCGAAACAAGTCGCACATGTTCTATACCTTTTTCCCACCACCTAAAGCATCCGTCAAATTCTAGAATTCTGGTTATCTGGCACTGGAGATTTAGCAATTACCTGGGCTTTACAAGATTTACATAAATACAAGATTAACTATCCAGATATGTTGGAACAAATTTTGCGGTAGTTATAGGAATTATAACCAAATATATCTACCTTTAATTATGACCAAGAGGATACATGTGCTTGAAGACGACAGTGATATAAGATATATCATTGAGTATTTACTCAAAAATGAAGGGTACGAAATGCACCTTTCTTCTACAGTGAGTGAGCTTAAAAGTAAACTGAGGGATTCTTTACCTGACCTGTTTATTATTGATGTAATGCTGCCGGATGGTAATGGCATTGAGATTTGCGATGATCTTAAAAACGATATGTTTACAAAACATATTCCGGTTATTGTAATGTCTGCCAACCCCAGGAGCAAGCAAATGAGTACCCAGGCTTGCGCTGATGATTATATCAGTAAACCTTTCGACCTGGATGACGTAGTGAAACGTATCAACAATCTGCTGGTTAAAAAGACGGCGTAAGGCGCAAGAATTAAGAGTGTACCTGCATACGCCTTATATGCAGGTTATTTTTATTTTTTCAGATACGCTGTGATCAATTTTGCAGTCCTGCCCGAGGCTCCGGGTTCGCCCATTAATATAGCCAACTCTTTATAGTCCGCAAGCATTTCCTCTCTCTTTGAACCACTCAAAAGCATCAAAAGATTTTCAGTGATATTTTTTGTGTTGCATTCTTCCTGTATCAGTTCTTTCACTACTCCCCTGTCCATAATTAAATTGACCAGAGAGATAAACCTGATGTTCACCAGTAATCTAGCAATAGCAATGGAAATTGTACCCCCTTTATATACCACTACCTGCGGGACATGGAAAAGTGCTGTTTCCAGGGTAGCAGTGCCCGAAGCGACCACCGCAGCTTTTGCCACATTTAATAAATCATAGGTCTGTGAGAATACCAGTTTCACATTTTTTGTCCCCATAAACTGCGTATAATAATCCTTATGAAAGCTCGGTGCGGCGGCAATAACAAATTGCTGATGAGGGAAGCTTTCAGTAATACTCAGCATTTCGGGCAGCAGACGCTCTATTTCCTGCTTGCGGCTGCCGGGAAGCAGCGCAATGATATCACCATCTGTCAAATTATTATTTTCACGGAATTGCGCATTCACCACGAACTGTGTCTTTTCATCCAGCAGGGGATTGCCGACATAATCTACATTCATACCCCATTTTTTATAAAAGTCGACCTCAAAGGGCAGGATACAGAACATTTTATCTACATCCCGTTTAATTTTCAATACCCGTTTCTGGTTCCATGCCCATACTTTTGGAGAAATGTAATAACATACTCTTATACCTTTTTCTTTTGCGAAGTGCGCAATCTTTAAATTGAAGCCGGGAAAGTCGATCAGTATCAGTACATCAGGCTGCCAGCCTTCAATATCGGCCTTACAGGCTTTCATGTTTCTTAATATCGTCAGCAGGTTAAGCACCACTTCAGTAAAGCCCATAAATGCCATTTCGGCATAATGCTTCACCAGCGTGCCGCCCTCAGCCTGCATCTTGTCGCCCCCATAATACCTGAATTCTGCGCTTGCATCTTCATCTTTTAATGCCTTCATCAAGTTGGCCCCGTGAAGATCCCCCGAGGCTTCACCGGCTACAAGATAGTATCTCATGATTGCGATATTTTATAAAAGAAAAACAAGAAAGCCCAGATAAAGGTGGCGCTCAAAATTCCCCTTCCTGTGTTTTCTTTATTGATTTTAAAAAAGTACTTTAACAATACGGCATTGATACCGATACACCCTATCAGCAATAAATCGGCTTTAGCCAGAAAGGCAAAGCGATGCATCACAAACCATATGATAGCAACAAGCACGCCTGGAATTACCAGTCCGATGCCAAAACCGGCCCATACGCTGTTTTTGAGTTCCCTAATCATCAAATGTCCATGAGTTGAGTACAGGGATAGCATGGTGAGCCGTTAAGTCAAACTGTACAGGAACAACAGATACATAACCATGGTTCAAAGCCCATACATCGGTATCCTCACCTTTGTCATTATTTTGAAAAACACCTGTTAGCCAGTAATATGGACGTCCGTGCGGATCTTTACGTTCATCAAATTCTTCTGCCCATTTGGCATTGGCCTGCCTGCAGATCTTTATGCCTTTTAAATCCGCTCCTTTAGGGAAGTTTACATTGAGCAATGTCGCCGGTGGCAGCCCATTTGCCAGAACTTGCTTTACGATGCTGGCTATATATTTCTTGCAGTGGCTGAAATCGGCCTCTTCATCGAAATCATCTAATGAAAATCCTATAGAAGGGATGTTTTCTATCGCACCCTCTACGGCAGCAGACATGGTACCTGAATAGATGACATTGATCGAGTCATTTAAGCCGTGGTTGATCCCTGAAACACAGATATCAGGCTTTTTGCCCTTAAATATTTTATTTACAGCCAGCTTTACACAGTCTACCGGCGTGCCGGAACATTTATACATTTCTACACCTTCATACAACTCTACTTTAACAAAGCGTAAGGGTTTCCCAATAGTTATCGCATGGCCCATGCCCGACTGAGGGCCATCTGGTGCCACTACAACCACGTTACCTATCTCTTTTACTACTTCGATCAGATTCCTGATACCCGGCGCAGTAATGCCGTCATCATTTACAACTAAAATATTGGGTCTTGACTGGTCTTTCTTCATATTGGCTAAAAATAAAGAATATAGTATAATAATGAGTGATAAATTACCATTTCAGATTATATTTGATACCGAACTAACACATTATGATTGATCATGCGTATACCTGTCGACAAACAAGACTCATGACCAGCTCATCATCTAAAAAAAACATATACTGATGAAACCATCATGATCTTGCAGGTCACAAACAGAAATGAAAGATCATGATAGCTTCATGACAATTTAAAAACAAATATATACTAATGAAAAAAACTTTATCTATTGTATCCTGCTTCCTGCTCGCCGGATCAAGCCTGATGGCCCAAACAAGCTATCAATGGAAAACGGCCTCCTCTGGAGGATATACCTACAAGTACGTCACAAATGACCCTACCAAAGCGCGTTTTTACACGCTTAAAAACGGGCTAACGGTAGTATTATCCGAAAACTCTAAATCACCAAGCATTGAATACCGCATGGCAGTAAGAGCAGGGAGTAATACCGACCCGCGCACGAATACTGGTTTAGCACATTATCTGGAACACTTACTGTTTAAAGGAACAGACCGGTTTGGCACCATGGATTTTGCAAAGGAAAAACCGCTGCTGGATAAAATAGAAAAGCTGTATGAACAATATCATGCAACTACAGATCCGGCACAACGTAAGGTTATTTATGCAGAAATCGATAGAACATCAGGCGAAGCCTCCAACTACTCTATCGCGAATGAGTATGATAAAATGATGAAATCTTTAGGTGGCCAGTCTACCAATGCGCATACCTGGTATGAGGAAACGGTTTATAATGAGGATTTCCCCTCTAATGCAACTGATAAATTTTTAGCCCTGCAGGCAGAACGTTTCCGCAACCCTATTTTCCGCATTTTCCATACTGAGCTGGAAGCTGTTTATGAAGAGAAAAACCGTGGACTGGATAATGACGGATGGAAAGTGGAAGAAACGATGAATGCATTGTTATATCCAACACATAATTATGGTCAGCAGACTACTATCGGAACTATAGAGGACTTAAAAAACCCTTCATTAGTTGAAATCCGCAAGTATTACAATAAGTATTATGTGCCTAATAATATGGCTGTAATCCTGTCGGGCGATTTCAAAGCTGATGAGATGATCAAAAAAGTAGACCATGATTTTGCTTACATGCAAACCAAACCTGTGGGGCTCTATAATCCGGCACCGGAAAAACCATTAACGACAATCCAGGTGGCAAACATTAACGGGCCAAGTGCTGAAAGTGTACGTATCGCCTATAGGGGATATGCAGAAAACACCAAACAGAGCATGTACCTGGATTTAATTTCCAGCATCCTTGCCAATGGAAAAGCAGGTTTACTGGACATTAATTTAGATAAACAGCAAAAAGTACTCCGCTCCAATGCCTATTACCAGCAGATGAAAGATTACGGTGATTTTGTATTGACAGCAACACCAAAAGAAGGGCAGACGCTGGAGCAGGCACAACAGTTGCTTTTGGGACAAATTGCATTGCTGAAAGCAGGTGAATTTGAAGAAAGCCTGATCAAAGCGACGGTAGCGAACAATAAGCTGGAGATATTAAAATCTTTAGATGACAATGGTTCACGTGTGGAGGCTATCACTAATTCATTTATTTTGAACCGCGGCAAAAAATGGGACCTCTCCCTGAATGCCAATGATGCTATGGCTGCCATCACTAAAAAAGAAGTGGTAGATTTTGCAAATCAGTTTTTCAAGGATAACTATGTGGTTATACTTAAACATAAAGGTGAAGATAAAAGCATTGTAAAAGTAGAAAAACCGGCTATTACGCCAGTAAAAACCAATACAAATGAAATTTCTTCATTTACAAAAAACCTGCTTTCCATCCCCTCAAAACCTATTGAGGCTAAATTCCTGGATTACAATAAAGACCTGACATTTGGTAAAGCGGGTATTGCTGATGTGGTAAGTGTGCAAAACAAAGAAAATAGCTTATTTAACCTGTCTTATCGTTTTGATATGGGCACATGGAATTATAAAATGGCTCCTTTTGCGGCACAGTATCTTGCTTTCTTAAGCACCGATAAATATACTGCTGAAGAGATCAGCAAGGCCTTTTATACTATAGCATGTACTTATTCTTTCAACGTAAGCAATGATGTTACCACCATCAATATCTCTGGACTGCAGGAGAATTTTGACAAGGCTGTGAAATTAGTTGAACATATCTTCGCCAATTGCCAGGCCAATGAAAAAGCACTCACAGAATTGAAAAGTAGTATTTTAAAATCGAGAGAGAACAATAAGCTGAATAAATCAGCCATCATGTCGGGCTTAACAAGCTATGCACAATACGGGCAGGCTAATCCTTTTAATTATGGAATGACCAATGAGGAAGTAAAAAACATGACCTCTAAAGAGTTGTTGTATATTTTGCACAACATCAATAACTACAAACATACAATTACCTATTACGGCCCTGAAACTCCGGCAGCATTTAACGCTGAAATTGTAAAAATACACGCTTTGCCTAAAGAATTTACAGAAGCCGCCCCTGCGCAGCATTTCAGCTATAGCAATTCAGCAACAAACCAGGTGTATTTTGCAAATTATGATATGGTACAATCTGAAGTACGCTGGGTTAGAAATGGCGGTGCTTATCATCCTGAAGAAGCAGCACAAATTACTTTATTCAATAGCTATTTTGGTGGTGGCATGGGTTCTATTGTATTCCAAACCATCAGGGAATCTAAGGCTTTAGCCTATTCTACCTTCGCCGTATTTGCAAGTCCGGATAATAAAGAAAAGCAATATGCAATGATTGCTTATGTAGGGAGCCAGGCGGATAAAATGAATGAGGCTGTTGCAGGTATGAACGAGTTGCTGAATGTTTTACCAGAATCAGACAAGAATTTCGAATCTTCTAAATATAGCGCGATGAATGCGATTGAGACTACTAGGATTACAAAGAATGATATCATCACTACGTATTTCGCAGACAAAAAACTGGGTATCGACCATGATTCAAGAATAGATGAATACCAGGCCTTAAAACCACTCACCTTTGCACAAACCAATAGCTTCCACGCTAATAATGTTGCTAACAAAGCTTACAATTATTGCGTTGTTGCATCAGACAAGAAAGTTAAAATGGAAGACCTGCAGAAATTTGGTACGCTGAATACACTGACCCTGACTCAGATTTTCGGATACTAGCAGGATTGCCTGATATGCGGTTAAAATTGATATGCTGTTAAAAATACGTTGCTAGGCAACTGTATTTTGATACATTCAAAAAGCAATATTCTTCTCTAAGGATATTACCCCAGATAATTAAAAACCCGTTTCCTGATTAAACTGGAAACGGGTTTTTTATGTATAAAATGATTATTAACAAGGCAGGCAGAAGAGCCTGAAATTAATTGAATTCACTAGAGCGACTTCAGCCAGTCAACTACTTCATCACGGGTTTTACCTGTTTTTTGTTGTATTCTTCCATACAACTCATCATCTTTTCCTTCTTCATGTTTCAAATCATCATCGGTAAGATCGCCGTAAGCTTGTTTCACTTTACCTTTTATTTCATTCCATTTACCTTTTAATTCTAACTTATCCATGGTTGATGTTTTTTAGTATAAAATTATTGAACTGCATAAATAACAGGTAAAAAATGATATTGTTTGCTACGTTCCTATTTTTAACAATCAGGGATATACTCATTTAAATAAAGGAATTGCTCATTCAAATACAGGATAAACTATTTTAAATGCAGGATAAAACTATTCGGCCTTAGCCTTTTCAATGATCTCATCCACTATCGCAGGATCCAGCAGAGTGCTTGTATCCCCCAGGTTAGTTACATCGCCTTCGGCAATTTTCCTCAAAATCCTTCTCATAATTTTGCCCGACCGTGTTTTAGGCAAGCCTGTCACAAATAAGATCTTATCTGGTTTAGCGATAGCACCAATAATCCGGGTTACGGTTTGTAAAAGATCTCTTTTTGTCAATTCGGCCTCACTGTGCAGTTCAGGGAAGATGACGAAAGCATAGATTCCCTGTCCTTTTACATCATGAGGATAGCCGACCACAGCGCTCTCTACTACCCCGGCGTGCATATTAATGGCATTTTCAACTTCAGCAGTACCAATACGATGTCCGGATACGTTGATCACGTCATCTACACGGCCTGTAATTTTGTAATATCCATCTTCATCCCTTCTGCAGCCATCGCCTGTAAAATACAAGCCTGGATAAGTGGCGAAATAAGTTTGCTTACAGCGTTCATGGTCTCCGTAGGTAGTGCGTAAAATTCCAGGCCACGGGAATTTAATACAGAGATTACCATTAACATCATTGCCCTCAATCTCATTCCCCTGCTCATCAACCAATACAGGCTGTATTCCGGGTAATGGCAATGTAGCATAAGCCGGTTTTAAAGGGGTAACAAAGGCTATCGGAGAGATCATTATACCCCCGGTTTCTGTTTGCCACCAGGTGTCTACGATCGGGCTCTTCTTTTTACCCACTTCTTCATCGAACCAATGCCATGCTTCCTCGTTGATAGGTTCACCAACAGAACCGAGTACTCTTAAACTACTCAGATCGGCCCCCTGTACAGGCTCTTTTCCAAAACTCATCAGGGAACGTATGGCGGTAGGCGCGGTATACAGAATGTTGACTTTATGTTTATCTATGACCTCCCATAACCTGGAAGGTGTAGGATAGGTCGGGATACCTTCAAACATCAAACTCGTTGCCCCCTGAGACAAAGGCCCGTAGACTATGTAAGAATGCCCTGTGATCCAGCCTATGTCTGCAGTACAGAAAAACACTTCCTCGGGCTGGTAGTTGAACACATTTAAAAAAGTATATCCTGCATACACCATGTATCCACCAACAGTATGTACCACCCCTTTGGGCTTACCGGTAGACCCTGAAGTATATAAAATGAATAACATGTCCTCTGCATCCATCTCTTCGGCAGGGCAGTTAGTATCTACATGTTTAATTTCATCTTCGAACCAGAGATCGCGCCCTTTTAACATAGAAACCGGGGTGCGTGTATGGGTAAGAACGATGACTTTTTCTACAGTCGGGCACCCGATCAGCGCATCGTCAATAACTTCTTTTAATTGTATCTGTTTATTGCCACGAAAAGCACCATCTGCAGTGACGACAAGCTTACATGCAGAATCGTTGATCCTGTCTGCAATAGATTTCGCAGAGAAGCCTCCGAATATGACCGAATGGACGGCACCGATACGTGCACATGCCAGTACAGCT
>JAATFQ010000004.1 GCA_015655115.1 Sphingobacteriales bacterium | reverse complement strand
ATGTTTGTGTCCGTAAAGGAAAGAACCAATATCATCGGTATCCAGAAGTCGCTCGGTGCCAAGAACTACTTTATCCTGCTGCAGTTTATGTTTGAATCTGTGGCTTTATGTATCATGGGAGGGATGCTGGGCCTGCTGCTCGTCTACAGTCTCACGCTGGTATTCACCTATGTTGTAGACATGGAGATTGTCTTGTACTTCAGCAATATTGTACTGGGAATCGGTATCTCGGTGGTGATAGGTACCATATCTGGTTTCTGGCCTGCCTATTCGGCATCCCGGCTGGATCCGGTAGAAGCTATACGCTCCTAACCAAAGAAGAAGCTATATCACAAATACTAATAAACAGAAACCGGCTTATCATTCATCATGATAAGCCAGTTTCTGTTTATTAGTAGATAGTATTGTGTGAAAATCTAGCTCAGTTTTGCTAAAGCTTCTTTAATCCTTGATACTGCTTTAACCAGCTGGTCTTCAGCAGCAGCATAAGAAATACGGATGCAATCATCATTACCGAAAGCTTCACCTGTTACGGTAGAAACATGTGCTTCATTTAACAGGTACAGGCACAATTCATCAGCAGTATTGATCACATTGCCATCTACGCCTTTACCGAAGTAAGATTTAACCTCCGGGAAGAAATAGAAAGCCCCATCAGGAAGGTTCACTTTAATGCCCGGAATTTCTTTCAGCAAGCCATATACTAAATCCCTGCGTTTTTTAAATTCATCTCTCATCGCATAAACAGTTTCCAGTCCGCTTTGATAAGCTGCCAGGGCAGCTCGCTGCGCGATAGAAGAAGTACCCGAAGTGATCTGTCCCTGCAATTTATCACATGCATTCGAAATCTCTTTATTAGCGGCCATATAGCCAACTCTCCAGCCTGTCATGGCATACGCTTTTGAAAAGCCGTTGATCAGGATTACCCTGTCTTTAATCGCATCGAAAGAAGCGATAGAAGCATGTTTATCTACAAAATTGATGTGCTCATAGATCTCATCAGAGATAATATATATATTAGGATATTTCTCAAAAACAGTAGCAAGACTGGCCAGTTCTTCATGTGTATATACCGATCCTGTAGGATTACATGGTGAAGAAAACATAAACAGCTTAGTGTTTGGCGTAATAGCCGCTTCCAGTTGTGCTGCTGTGATTTTAAAGTTGTTCTCTACTGTAGAATCAATGAATACTGTTTCTCCTTCTGCAAGTTTGATCATTTCAGAGTAAGAAACCCAGTAAGGGGTAGGTACAATAACCTCCTGTCCTGGATCTACCAGACACATTACGGCATTTGCCAGTGATTGTTTTGCTCCGGTCGATACCACGATCTGATCGAAAGTGTAGTCTAGTCCATTCTCCTTCTTCAACTTTTCTACAATAGCCTTTCTCAGTTCAGGATATCCGGAAACAGGGGTGTAATAAGAATAATTCTCATCTACGGCCTTCTTTGCTGCTTCCTTAACATGTTCCGGTGTAAAAAAGTCGGGCTCACCAAAGCTTAAATTAATTACATCAACTCCTTTTGCTGTGAGTTCTCTTCCCAGCTTCGCCATTTTAATGGTCTGTGATTCTGATAGGTTGTTGATTCTTTTTGATAAAAATGTCATGGGTCTATTATAAGAAAGCAAATATAAAAACCTAACTGCATTCTCAACTAAAAAAAATACTTTTAATGTTATATGGTCGTTAAATTGTATTTTTGGACCTAAAATAAGTACTTTGCAACCTAAAAAGAAAGCTATATTAATCGCATTATGTATCAGTATCATACTCATGCTGGCAAAATTCGGGGCTTATTTCATCACCCATTCCAATGCTATCCTGACTGATGCTGCAGAAAGTATCGTTAATGTATTGGCAAGCAGCTTTGCATTTTACAGTATTTACCTGGCTACTTTGCCTAAGGATGAAAATCATCCATACGGACATGGCAAGGTAGAATTCTTCTCTGCTTTTGTGGAAGGGGTGCTAATTGCTCTCGCCGGACTCATTATCGCTTTTAAGTCGGGTTATGATTTAATTTTTCCTAAAGAAATATTTCAGCTTTTTGAGGGTGCAATTATTATTGGTGCTACCGGACTGGTTAATATGGGAGTCGGATTTTACCTGATCCGTACAGGAAAGGAACACCGGTCACTCACTTTAGAGGCCGACGGTAAACATCTTTTAACCGATGCGGTAACCAGTGCGGGACTGGTGATCGGCATCCTTTTGATCAAGGCTACGGGTGTTTTTATGCTCGACAGTATTATTTCCATCCTCCTTGGCTTTTATATTATTTATAGCGGCTACAAGCTCACGCGAAAGTCCGTAGGCGGATTAATGGACGAGAGCAATGTAGACCTGGTCAAAAATATCGTAGACATGCTGCAGGGCAACCGGCAGGATGCCTGGATAGATGTGCATAACCTCAGGGCGCAGCAATATGGTGCCGATCTGCATATTGACTGCCATATTACCCTTCCTTATTATTTTGATCTGAATAGGGTACATAAAGAAATATCAGATATAGACGACATGATCAATGGCCATGGCGCGCACACTACCGAATTATTTATACATGCAGACCCTTGTCTCCCGGAATGCTGTAACTATTGCAAAATATCAAATTGCCCTGTCCGCCAGGAAGCCTTTAAAGGTGAGATCGAGTGGACAGTAGAAAATACTACTAAAAACAAAAAACATTTCAATCGATGAGTTATTTCAATGTAAGAGTCTACGGTTTATTAATTAATAACAATAACCAGATATTAGTTAGCGATGAGCAGTCTGGCGGCAGGATTTTCAGTAAATTTCCTGGCGGAGGACTAGAGTATGGTGAAGGACTAATTGACGCCCTGAAACGTGAGTTTATGGAAGAGTGCGATGCTGAAATTGAAGTTTTAAGTCATTTTTATACCACTGACTTTTACGAGAAGTCGTCTTTTAATGATAGCCAGATTCTGAGTATCTACTATTTGGTGAAAGAAGTTCATCCGCTGAAGATGGTTTTCAAGACAGAAGTGTTCGATTTTGATGAGAATACGGTACAATCCTTCCGTTGGGTGGCATTAGACGAGCTGAAAGAAGAAGATGTGACTTTCAAGACAGATCAGACTGTGGTGACCATGTTATTGTCCCTAATAGCACAAAGCAGGTAAGTCCATAATAACATACAGCCCATAATGATCTTAGCAGTATGTTTAAATATTAAATTTGAGCCTATTTACTCAGCAAGTATGTTTAATCAGTAATAGGAACAGCAACAACTGTTGAAGGTGTTATCGCATAAAACTGGTCGCCTTCTTCAGTTTTTACTTTACTGAGGCCAGTAAAGCGGCTAAATGCCGGCAATATTGCACCTTTCTTTCCGAAGTAAAAACATGGCAGGCGCAGGCGTTGACGTGATTTGCCGTAAATAGTAATACCGGGATGGATATGTCCGCTTATATTATAATATTCATCTTTTACCTCGGGCAGATCGTGAATAAACCTGAAAGGCCAGCATAGCAGCTCCTGAGGATAGATTTCGATATCCATACAAGCATAATTATACGCAGCGATCTGATCATGATTACCTTTAACCAGGATAATCTTTAGTTTCGGATATGCTGCCCTCCAAACACAGAAGGCATCCACGTCGGTATTCATCTCGTGGTGGAACATATCACCCGTAACCAATAATACCTCCGGCAGGAACTCCGCGATCAGGGCCGACAATTGATAAAGGTCTGTATCGCTGACCGTTGAAGGCACCTGGATGCCTGCCTGTCTGAATGTGGCCGATTTGCCCAGGTGCAGATCGCTGATGATCAGCATTTTTTTCGATGCCCAGTAAACGGCCCTGTCTTTACTTAATATTAACTCTTCTCCTCTACAGCTGATGGTCATTCTTCTTTCTCCTTTGCGGTTTTGCATCAGCTTTATCTGCTTCTGCTGTCATCCGCGCAATTCTTTCTCCTAATTCTTCCGTACTCATGTTCTCCCTTAAGCTGTCTACCTTAATAGGGAAGCATAGTGGTGTATACGAATTTGCTTTAATGAGCACTATTTTTCCCGCCTGTATCCTATGCAGTGCAGCAGCCAGGCGTGGTTCCTCTATCTGCTGGTAAAATGCTTCATCATAAGCCTGCCGCAATAATAAGTTATGTTTATCATAATCGCTAAAAACATTAAAAAATAATCCCGATGAAGATTGCAGGTGTCTGTTGGCTACATATTTCCCGGGGTAACCCTGGAAAACAAGTCCGGATATACAGGCAATATCCCTGAATTTCCTTCTGGCCATTTCCGTAGCGTTAATGCTGGCCACGATGTCTTCCCCCAGGTGGGCCGGACTAAAGAGCAACTTAATATTGTCTTCATCCAGGGGGATGGGCTGCTCACTGAGCAGTTCAAAGCCATAGTCGTTCATGGCAATGGAGAAGCTGATCGGTTTCAGTTTCCCAAGGCGGTAGGCAATCAATGCCGCCATCACCTCATGCACCTGCCTCCCTTCAAAAGGATAGGCAAAGAAATGATAGCCATCCCTGGTTTTAATCAACTCTATCAGCAGCTCATCATCCTTCGGCACATGCGATACCTTTGCCTGCCGCTCAAAAAGAGGGAATATAATATCCAGCTCTTCATCATCATGTGTTTTATCCAGTGCCTGATTGTACTTCTTTCTCAATATAGCACCAAGGTTTGCCGAGAGCGACATCCTGCCGCCCATCCAGCTTGGGGTAATTGCACTTTTCAGCTTGCTCTTCCGCACCAGGACAGTCATTTCTTTCATCATCACAAACTCCAGCACCCTGCCGGCAAGGGTAAAACTGTTGCCCGGTTTAATCTTGGCGATTAACGATTCCTCCAGCATGCCTACATAACCTCCCGTCAGGTATTTTACCTTGAGCATAGCATCGCTCACAATGGTGCCGATGTGCAGGCGGTGGCGCATGGCTACCTGCCTGTTGGTTACTTTCCATAACCCATCTTCCAGCACCACTTTACT
>JAATFQ010000100.1 GCA_015655115.1 Sphingobacteriales bacterium | reverse complement strand
TATGATTTTTACAGGCACCTGGGTTTTGAAGTAACAGACCGTTCTGAAACTGATGCTATTGGAAAATCATTTCCCGTGCTCTCTATGAAGCTGGTGTGACATGAATTTAAGGTTGTGATAGCTTCATAACCTTTAAAACCGCCGAAGGCAGCTAAAAGACTAATAAGAACAATATATACTACTGATAAAACAATATATATGTTCTAATGGAAATTAATAGATAATATTTTTTTCAGGATAGCTCTTTGAGCAGCTTTAAAGATCTAATATGCTATTTGCCAGATTTATCAGTTCATTTTGTGTTTGCTGATCGGCCTCATTAGAAAGCAATACAATTCCAGTATTCCTGCCAGGATAAAAGACCATATAAGTACTAAATCCTAAACTTCCGCCAGTATGTGAAATTCTTGTTGTACCCTTTGGTGATTTGCTGACCTTCCAATTAAAAGCAATGGCACCCTCATCAACTTTTCCGAAGGTAGGTTGGTGGCTTAATTGCACTGCTTTATTCTTATCATCTAATTGGAATGCCATATATTTTACCATATCCGAAGTGGAAGAAACTATGCCTGCTGCTACCCGTAAGTCATCCCAGTTAATGTAGGGCATCACTCTCCCCTTTCCATCATATCCCGTTGCCATTTTTAGAGGAGTTCTACCTTTCTTCAGGATTGAGGTACTTTGCATTCCCAGAGGATCAGTAAACTGTTCCCTGATCAGCTTATCAAAGGGTTTTTCATAAACCACTTCCATGATATAACCAAGAAGTTGCGCGGCGGTATTGCAGTGCCTTGCAACCGAGCCAGGTAACGTATCTGGTTTCACACTGTGCAGATCAAGGTAAAACTGTTCCCTACTATATTTCTGATGTAAATCATCTAACAGGTAAGGAATGGAATCTGGGTTCACCTTATTAAAAAAGTTTTTATTATCTGGCATCCAGTTCGGCAATGCGGATGTAAGATTAGTCAGATTAAGCAGGGTAACCGGTGTATTTTTATAGGTTAAATTAGGATAATCCTGTTTAAGATATTTGCGGATATCGTCGTTCAGCTTCACCTTTTTATCCAAAACGGCCCTGGCAAGTAACGTTGCACTAAACGTTTTACCAATAGATGCCAATTCATATACAGTACTACTCGTGGGCGTTTCTGAACCCTCTTTCTTAGTAGATCCATAATTGTAATAACATTGCTTACCATCCTTTATAATACCAATGGAAATACCAACTCTAGCGCTATCCTTCATAAACCTTGATGCTGAAGTATGTACCAGTGAGTCAAATGAAGTTTGTATTGGATTATCTGTAGGGACTTTCAAATGGCTTATTTGCGCAGCCGCTGTTAATGAAATGAAGGCTACCCATATCATGGCAATTATTTTTCTCATATCTAAAAGACCCGGGAATATGCGAAATGTTGCACCAGGATTGAAATAATTTAACTTTGTCAGCACATTTGCTAAGCCATCAAAACAATACTGATACTTATAGCTGCTAATTAAAAGAGCGCTTGAATTCTAATGGTGATAAGCTAGTTTTTGTTTTGAATAACTTACTAAAAGACTGGGAGTGTTCAAAACCCAGCTCGTATGCAACTTCACTTACTGACAGGTTGGTTGTAGATAATTTCTCTTTTGCTATTTCTATGAGTTTATGATGTATATGCTGCTGTGCATTTTGTCCTGTCAGGGAACGCAGAATATCGCTCAGGTAACTTGGTGAAATATTCAGCTTTTCCGAAAGATATTGCACCGTTGGGATTCCATGGCTTACAGCTCTTTCGCCCGCGAAATAACTTTCTAAAATTTCATCCAGTTTTTGCAACAAGTCGTTGTTCACCGCTTTTCGGGTAATGAACTGGCGTTTGTAAAAACGATTCGCGTAAGTTAACAACAGCTCGATCTGAGAAATCACCAAATCCTGGCTAAGGTCATCAATCCGGCTGTTAAGTTCATTTTCGATCATTTTAAAAATCTCAATGATAGTTGTTTTTTCATATTCTGAAAGATGCAGGGTTTCATTGGTTGAATAAGAAAAGAAACCATATTGTTTAATATTTTTGGACAGTGGATATCCTAAAAAGAAATCTGGATGAATGAGCAATGTATATTCGGAACATACGCTGGCATCATTGTCATTGCTGCCAATAATCTGACCAGGGGAAGCAAATAATAAACCACCTTCATCAAAATCATAATAGCTCTGGCCATATTTTAACTTGCCACCAAGTCTCGGTTTATAGGAAATTTTATAAAAGCCCAATACATGGTTTTGAGGAAGTTTAGCTAGATCAATCTGTATATTGGGGCTAATCAAACCGATCAATGGGTGCTGAGGCTGAGGTAAACCAAATGTCCTGTATGCCTCTGACAGAGATGCTATTTTCTGGGGACCGTTTTCTTCCTTTTTCATATTTGAGCAGCTAAACAAAATGATAACCGATAAGCTGTTAAATATCGGTTATCATTCCTGTTTTTCAAGTAAATTGATTGATTCTTTTATTTGGATGTGCCTTGAGCGGAGTTGGAAACGTCTTCCCATGCTTCCCAGGTTGCCAGGCGCTCTTCATATGCTTTGCGCACCCAGGGTAAACAATGGCTGCCCAGGAAAAACCGTAGCGGCGGGTTTTCTGCATCAACAATTTTAAAGATAGCTTCGGGCGTCGCATTGGGGTCACCTCTTTCCATTGTTTTTAAACTTTCAACAAACTGCGCTTTAAAATCTGAATAGCTATCAAGACCTTGTGCAAACTTCAAAGACTCCTGGCTTCCGAACTCTGTGGCATAAGCACCAGGCTCAATGATCGTTACTTTGATTCCAAAGTCTTTAACCTCAGCCGCAAGGCTTTCATGAATTGCCTCGAACGCCCATTTTGATGAACAATAATATCCGATAACTGGTAATGTTACATGGCCAAGGTTACTTGATGTACCTAGTATATGGCCGCTCCCCTGTTTACGCAGCAAAGGCAAGGCCGCCTGAATAACTGAAACAGGGCCAATGACATTGGTTTCATAAAGCGCACGAATATCATCGGCGCTGGCTTCTTCGATAGTGCCTACAAGGGAATATCCGGCATTGTTAAAAACGATATCAAGCCTTCCGAAATGAGCGTGAGCCTGCTCAATAGCGGTCTTTACCTGCTCAGGCCTGGTGACGTCGAGCGCCAGCGTCAGCACATTTTCACCATACTTCTCCTTCAGATCAGCAATACTTTCCTGCTTACGTGCGGTAGCAGCGACTTTATCGCCACGCTTAAGGGCGGCTTCAGCCCAAACATGTCCAAACCCTCGCGAAGCACCTGTGATGAACCAAACTTTATTTGATGTACCAGAAGTTGCTTGTGAGGCAGTACTGGAAGTTTCATTTT
>JAATFQ010000165.1 GCA_015655115.1 Sphingobacteriales bacterium | reverse complement strand
CCCCGGTATATTTCACAGAATTCAGGGTGATGAACGATATTATGCTGCCGGGTGCAAAGGCTCTCCATTGAAGAAAGATATTAGTTTTACTACTGAAATTAAGCTGAAGCATAACCAGTCGACCTTCTCTTTTAGCTTTGCCGGACTGAACTATACAGCTTCGGAGAATAATAATTATGTGTACCAACTGGTGGGATTTGACAAAGGCTGGGTCTATGCCGGTAAATCGGGAAAGGCTTCTTATACAAATCTTGACCCCGGCAGTTATGTCCTGAAGGTAAGGTCGTCCAATAACGATCATGTATGGAATAATAGGGGCACGTCCATTGCTATCAGTATCGCTCCTCCATTTTATGCCACCTGGTGGTTCAGGCTTCTGGTGACTGGTGTAATCAGCTATATCGCCTATATCTTGCTTAGTTTAAAGCGGAGATTGGTGGTGCGGGAGGTCGAGGAAAGGAAACGGGAAGAGATGCACCAGATCCAGCTACAGTTTTTCACCAATATCTCCCATGAGTTCCGTACCCCATTGTCACTGATCCTGGGGCCTATAGAGCACCTGCTGAAAGAAGATTCGAAGACTGCTTTTAAAAATTATTATAAAACTATACACAAAAATGCCCGTCGGCTGCTGAGCCTGATCAATGAATTGATGGACTTCAGGAAGATTGAATCGGGAGCATTAAGGCTGAGAGTAATCCAGGGGAACCTCAGTCTCTTTATAGATGAAGTGGCAGAAGAATTCCGCGAAATGGCAATGGATAAAAATATCCGTTTTGACGTGAAAAAAAACGGCTCCTTCAACGGAGTATGGTTCGACAGGCATATTATTGAAAAAATAGTTCTCAATCTGATCAATAACTCGCTGAAGTATACCCAGCCTGGCGGCTCGCTGAGCCTGGAAATCTGGAGTACTATGGAAGAATTTAATCCGCGTTTTGCCAATTCACTGGTTATTCAAAGTAATTACAAGGCCGGAAACTATATTTATATCAGAGTGGCCGATACAGGGATTGGGATTTCCAAAGATTCCATCAATCACCTGTTTGAACGCTACTACAGGATTACGGATTCTCACCTGGGCTCGGGCGTGGGACTGGCTTTTGTGAAAAGCCTTACCCTGCTGCACAAAGGAAAGATCTATGTTTCCAGTGAAAAATCTGAAGGTACTGAAATCATTATCGCCCTGCCATGTGATAAGGATAATTATGATCAGGAAGAGTTATGGGAGGAAAATAGCGAAGCGGGCGGTATAAGGCTGGAAAGTATCAGTTATAAGGACGAGCAGGAGCCCGAATCCGGACTTGTACCTGAACTAGAACCTGAGACTGTTCAGGATGTACAAACGGAGACTGCGGACTCTGAAAAGCAAATGATCAATGTGAAAAGGCATATTTTGATCGTAGACGATAATGAGGAACTGCGGACATTCCTTAAGGAGGTGCTGAGCCAGGATTATCATGTTTCTGAGGCTGCAGACGGGCACGCAGGACTGACAAAGGTGAAGGAGGAAAATCCTGACCTGATTATCAGTGATGTGATGATGCCACGCATGGACGGCAAAGAATTCTGCAGACTTTTAAAGGATGATATAGAGGTCAATCATATTCCTTTTTTGATGCTGACGGCAAAAAACAGTGTTGAGGCGGAAATTGAGGGCATCGCTTCTGGTGCCGATATTTACTTTAGCAAGCCCATTAATATCAATCTGCTGAAGATAAGCTTAAGAAAGATCTTTGATCAGCGACAGAAACTGAAGGAACACTACTCAAAGAATCATCAGACGGAACTCAGGGATCTTGTGCATAGCACAAAGGACCGGCAGTTTATGGATAAGCTGTTGGAGATTGTTAATGTTCAGCTGGTTAATCCAGACTTAGATATCGAATTCCTCTGTTCGGAGATGGGGATGAGCAGGACTAAGCTATACCAAAAAATCAATGCCATTACCGGGCAGTCGATAGGAGAATTGATCAGGTCAATCCGGCTGCGGAGGGCACTCGAGATTATGACACAAGAGGATGTGTTACTCACCGAGGTGATGTACAGGATAGGTATCCAAACACAGTCTTACTTCACAAAAGCATTTAAAAAAGAATTCGGCAAAACGCCTACACAGTATCTGCAGGAGCTTAACCAGAAGAAAGAGGTTTAGTGAGCTAATCGTTTATTTTTACCTGTAGTTTTAATTTAGCGCAGCCATTAATAGGAATGGGCCGCGCTAATCAGGCTGACCTGAACAGCCTTGCCTTTAATAAAACAATTTTTAATATAACAAAAACCAAAACGATCTGCAATTCAACTCAATATATTAAATGATCATTTGATATACAAATTAATGTTGGCGGATTTGATCCCTTTACTTTTTACGATCAGTTTTGCTGATCCTTCTTGCCTTCCCGATTGAGCTGTAATCACCAGCATCCCATTGAAAGCTTTCATATGCGGCTCATGGAACAGCTCCAGGCTTGTTGGGTCCCCATTGGCGATGGTCTTAAAAGAAGCATTGCCTTCAAGGCTGACAAGCAGTTCATTGCTGGCATGGGGACACAGGTTGCCCTTTGCATCAACTACCTGGGCAGTGATGAATGCAAGATCTTTACCGTTTGATTGCAGCGTGTTGCGGTCTGCAATGAGTTCAATATGATGTGGCTTTCCGGCCGTTCTGATTTCCTGCTCGGCAACAGCTTTGCCCAGCGAGTCCAATGCTACAACTTTAATGGTGCCTGGGGAGTATCGCACGTCATTCCACATTAAGCGGTACCTTTCCTGTATGCCTGTGTTTTTCCTGTGCTTTATGCCCATACTTTTTCCGTTTACAAATAGTTCTGCTGCGGGATAACTGGTGTAACAAAATACGGGGGTTATTTCACCTTCACGGCCCGGCCATGTCCAGTGTGGTAAAAGATGTAGCGTATTGGCCTTCGTATTCCACCGTGACCGGTACAGATAAAAACGGTCTTTAGGGATGCCGGCCAGATCCAGAATACCGAAATAAGAACTGTGTGATGGCCAGTTTGACTCATAAGGAGAAGGCTCCCCAAGGTAGTCAAAGCCAGTCCAAACAAACTCTCCGAGCGTAAACCTATTGTCATCCTGCGCAATAAACTCATCTTCCGGGGTCTGGGACCATGCACAGTATTCCAGGTCGTACGAGGAACTCTGGTTATCCGGATGGATCATATCTGGTCCTTTCTTTACCGGGAAGTGATAAGTTCCCCTTGAGCTTACTGTAGATGCTGTTTCAGAGCCTAACAGAAAGCCCTGTGGTAATTGGTCATAAGCCTCCTTATACCTTGAAGGCTTGTAATTAAATCCGGGCACGTCCAGGACAGCGGCAAATCCATTTTTTAGTACGGCATCTATCTGGTCCATTCCCAAAGTCACCAGCCTTGTAGGATCTTCGCGGTGACAGATATCCTGCAGCCATGAGGCAATAGCCTGCCCATCCTTAGTGCGCTGGTCGGGCACTTCATTTCCAATGCTCCACAGTACAACTGAGGGGTGATTCCTGTTCGCATGTACCATATTCACGATATCTTTCTCTGCCCATTCATCGAAAAACTGATGATACCCATTTTTCATTTTAGGGGCTTTCCATTCATCGAATGATTCAACAATGAGCATAATGCCCAACTCATCGCATAGGTTCACCAACTCAGGAGATGGCATATTATGTGCAGTCCTGATTGCGTCACATCCCATATCTTTTAATAACAATAATCTTCTCCGTAAAGCCGATACATTCAAAGCGGCACCCAGCGGCCCCAGGTCATGGTGGTTACATACACCTTTAAACTTTCGCTGTTCCCCATTGAGGCGGAAATCCAGGTTTTCATCAAATGATATACTCCGGATACCAAAACGGGTGGTATACTTATCTATTAATTTGTCGCCATCATAAAGACTGGACACCGCAGTATATAATGCAGGATGTTCCGGAGACCATAAAACGGGATTGGGGATGGTGAAATGTTGGTCGGCAATTGCAGATTTATCACTTTTATAGGTTGTGAGTGAGGAAACAACCTGAGCGGAAGGGTTTAGTATTTCTGTGTGCAGCCGCAGGGTCTTTTCAGTCCCTGCTACCTTTTCAGTCCCTGTTACTTTTTCGTTTACTGAAGGTATATCTATTGTTGTGCGGAGGCGGACTTGAGCTAGGTCTTTCCTTACCGATGGTGTGGTCACCCAGGTTCCCCATACAGGAATGTGGATATCGCTGGTAATGATCAAGTGGACATTCCGGTACAATCCTGCTCCGGGATACCAGCGCGAAGATTGATCCTGGTTTTCTAAACGTACAGCAATGTTGTTGCCTTCAGGCTTCTTCAGCAAATGAGTGATCTCTGCCTGAAAGGCATTATAACCATAAGGCCAGAAGCTGGCTTCTTTCCCATTTACAAACACGCGCGACTGGCTCATTGCGCCATCAAACAGAAGGAATACACGTTGCTGTGGTTTCCAGTTTTGCAGAGGAAGGGTGGTCCGGTACCAGCCAACGCCGACATAAGGCAAACCACCGGTGCGACCGGTCTTCTCAGAAGCTACTTTTTCCCCGTTCTGCACTACCTGAACAGTTTGCAGATCGTTTGTCTTTGAAAAAGGACCCTTTATAGCCCAGTCATGCGGAACGGTCACCTTCTCCCAGCTGCGGTCGTCAAAACCTATGCCTGATGCCCCGGAAGGATCGCCCTTAGTGAATTTCCAGTTTTTCTCCAGCAGGATATCCTGCCGTACCTGTGCCTGTAATTGTGCCTCCATCTCCGGCTGTGCTTGTGCTGGTACTTGTGCCAGTAACTGTAAGTTGTTCAGTGCTAAAACTAATAGAAGGGGGGTAATATAATTTCTAATGTGCATATCAAAATATTCGCTGGTATCAGTTATCAAAAAATCAATATATTTTGGCCGTATTCTCATCTTTTTATAATGGCCTTCTTATTTCAAACTATCTGGCATCTTTTAATGCCTCTTCATGCAATCTGAATATTGTTAATACTTCTTCCTGCTATTTTAAATCAATTATGGTGATAGAATATGCGGGAAAGGAAACGCTACTCATTTGGTTACTCTTCAGGCTAACGGATTCTTTTTGTTGTAATGCCGGATTTGCATCCGTATCTTTTCCAGAATTACCGGCAAAGAGCTGAACATTATTCTGAGTATAAGAAGAGGTGGACTTAATGTTGACAGCAGCTTTTTTCTCTGCACTTGTTTTATTGATCACAAACAGCGTTAAAGCTCCTGAATCATTTTTCAGTGCATAAGTAACCAGTCCCAATACACTTTCTACTTTAACAGCATGAGGTTTCCAGAAGTCGTTCCAAACTTTTACAGATTTGGCATTCGGCCGAAGCTCATTTTTACCGGTAAAAAGATTAAAAGAATTGTTCTCCGTGTCAAACCAGGAAGTATTCCAGAACATGCCAGTTGTAATTTCAGAGGCCTGATTGATCTGGGCACAGAGGTCAAAACAGACCAGCGCGTGGCCGGTGTCATTCAAGTCTGTCCAGCTTCCTTCCCATTGTTTAGCATTGCATTCAGCAATTACAAATTCAGGATGTAGCCCCAGGTTTTTCGTTACCTTTTTAAAGGCTTCATATTGCAGCAGCACCCCTACGCCAGACTGCTCTTCATAAAATTTAAAGCCAAGGTTTCCCCATTTTGTACCGGGGTAATAATTACTGCAGGAAACAAAATCCAGCTTTGTGCCACCTTGGTTAAGTAATTCATTGAGCTGTTCTTCATTGTCAAAGTTAGTCCCCAGTTTGATTTCAGCATCTGCTGCTTTCATAGCCCTGGCTATCTCAATAAGATCCTGCACTACTTCAGGCCAGGTTGATCCTTTGAAATTGTTCCAGTTCTCATTTCCGATTTCCCAGTATTTTACTTTCGCTCCTTTCTGTTTAGCATATTTTACCCAGCCTGCCGCATGATCAATATATTCCTGAAGCGTAGTGGTTTTATCATTGATCCTTTCCCTATCATATGCTACAACTACATACATGCTGGCATTCACATTTGCTGCCAGCGTAACATATTCGTCGAAATCAAGTACGTCATTTTTCCTTTGCGTAGCGTACCATCCCAGCGTTTGTGGGTTCACTTCATCATATGGCGGTAAAGCAAAGCGATAATAGTTAGATTTCTTCCCTCCGGGATAGCGTAACCAATTGCCATGGAAATTAGTCAGCGCATTATTTAATGATATGGATCCCGTTTCACGGAGCACATCAGGATCACGCAGGTAATTCAGGTTTATACCGATGGGGTTTGAAGCCCTTGTCAATACAATAGTGTTTGCCTCTACTATTATTGCAGGCAAGCCCTGCCCGTCAATTACCGGATTATCTTTTGATGGGGAAGAGCAGGAGAAGAATATTGCCCCTGCTATAAGTAATGTGATCATCTTCATCAATTTTTATATCTGATTACTATTTATAAATATAAGCTGTCGTTCTGCTGCTGAGTTTCCGGATGGGTAGATTTACAGGGCTTAAAAACCAATTAACTGTATGCACTAAAAAGTTGTACATGAACCCCACACATAAGAAATATTTTGCGAAGAAGAAGTACCTATTGTATACGCCCGGTCTGTCCAGCTTCCCTGGCATGCTGAAGGTACGGTCTCCCTTGCCGTCCATGCGTCATCATTCAGGAAGTAATAAGCTCCCGTTTGTCCGGGATTAAGAAATGTCCTGAATGTATATATGGTAGAAGTACCTACTTGTTTCATCGGGAAAAACTGCCAGTTGCCCGCATCATTTTTTGTGAAATCTCCTGTTATAAATACCCCATTTGCGGTACTCACTCCGGCCATATCCACCCTAAAGGTAACGGCAACATTATTGTCAGACAGGTATTCGACTCCTCCGGGTTTCAGCAGTGCATTGTTAAAATCAAAGAAAGCAACATTTTCCCAGTTCGATCCTACGCCCCAAAGGGTTACATTTCCGGCCGATACCCATGCAGGTTCCCAGGCAATTACACCTGCGCCACCGTTATTTTGTACTGCCTTTTTGACCTCGATCAAAAAGTCTTTCTGCAGTTGTGCACATGGTGTTTCAGGGTAGCCTACTGCCATCTGGCTCATCAGGTTAATTGACGAGTCATCCCAGTTTCTTGTCCATATATGCCCGGTTTCCGCAATCAATACCTGTTTGCCATAAAGTGATAACATATCCGCTACGAGCACGCCCAGTTCATTGGTATCATAACGCTGCCATTGCGGATAGTAGGAAAGGCCAAGCATATCAAAATTAGTTATTCCATTAGCTGTGAGACTAGACATCCAGTTTCTCACATCATTGTCGTCCATTGCCACATGGAGTACGGTTTTGATACTTTTGCTGTAGGTGGAATTAAAGGTGGCCACAGCATTAATGCCTGCATTAAAGAGTGTAACGTTACGGCTCCAGTTGATTGGCAGCAGCTGGGAAGTATCTGTAACCAGGATATTGTTATTGGTTTCGTTACCTATCTGTACCATATCAGGTAAGAGATTTACATTCTTCAGGTGTGTCAGTACATTGGTAGTGTAGTTAGCAAGTGAATCTGCCAGCACACTTGTGTTATTGACAACAGACAGCCAGGCTGCAGGAACCTGATTCTGCTGAGGATCAGTCCAGGTGTCAGAGTAATGGAAGTCCAGCAATACCTTCATGTTTAATGTTTTTGCACGCTGTATGGATATTTTGACATCCGCGAGGTTAGAATAAGTGGTCCATGTTGGATTGTGCCACAATCTTAGTCGTACAAGGTTCGCACCATGATCATGCATTATTTGATAAGCATCTTTAGCTACGCCATCTTCTGTATAAACAACGCTGTTATCTTCCAGTTCATTGACATACGAAAGATCTACGCCCTTAAGGAATGGCAATGTACTGGTAGACAATTGTCCATTGATACCCGATTTCAATCCTTTTCCTGTAGTTTCATCAGTTACATTTGCCCTTTTACAAGAGGCCACCAGGATAATTGCTAAAAGCAACGCAGCTTTAGCAATTAGATGTGTAATTCTTCTGTTCATAGCTTTGTTATATTTGGTTATAGGTTAATATTCAATTGAAATTTATACTCACAAAGAAAATTAAATTATAAGTTGAGGCTTTATTCTATCGTACATATTTTTTGTTCATACAGTCATATCCTTTAAAAAAGATAAAACAGGGTACCACGCTAGACTTTGATAAGTCGGCTACGCCTGAAAAACAAATAGGGAGCCTGAAACAGGATTATCCGCTCTCTTTTTCTAAAAATTAATTGGACAATACGGAAAAAGTTAAGCTGGGATAATAAAATGGATATAATATAATCTGACCATGTTCAATCTTCCAGAGTTTTCTATTTGTTGTATACATTTATTAAAATCTATATATTGGTCAGCTCATTCGATAAAAAACATAACTAAGAACTAATTATGGCTGTTCCAACGAGTAAAAATGAACTAGAACTGGCTATCCGGAAAAATTATGCTAAGCTTCGGCAGGATGTAGCTGGTATTTCTGTTGATCAGGCAAAACTAAAGAATATGCAGGGGCATAGTAAGGGAACATTCATCACTCTTAACGACCAGATAGCTTATTTGGTAGGATGGGGCCAATTGGTCTTAAAATGGATAGATCGGACCGACCGGGGAGTGGCGGTTGATTTTCCAGAAACAGGATACAAGTGGAATCAATTGGGCCTGTTGGCCTTGAAGTTTTATGGCGACTACGAGAACGAAGATTTCTATACTTTATTAGAATTGCTGGACAAAACTGTTGAAAGAATATTAGCTGTAATCAGTCAAAAGTCTAATAAAGAACTTTATGAAGAATCATGGTACGAAAAATGGACCCTTGGCCGGATGATCCAGTTTAATACATCGTCTCCTTATATCAACACAAGAGGAAGAGTGCGCAGGTGGAAAAAGTCGGGTTACACGGAAATTTGATGATTGAATTATTCATACAAGTTTCCTTATCATTCTGTAAAACGATTTAAACTTGCTAAGTTATGACATGGAATGTTATTTAAAACAAACGTTTTAGAATACCTTTGTTCACCGAATATCAATTAACTAATAAAAAAATGGAAGAATTGAATTTTAATGAGGCTATAGCGAGATCTTTGAAAATAAGGGAACTCTACCATGAACTGGAACTTAAACATCATGGCAGTGAATGGACAGTAGAGGAGGATGCCCTCGCCTTTCTGACAGATGCAGGGTTAGTGGGGCGACTCACGATGTCTCAGCAGGGGCGCTGGCCTACAGGTGGAGATACAAAGGCAGAGTTAGCTCATAAACTTGGTGAAAGCATTTGGTGGTTGACTGTGCTGGCAGACCGTATGGATATAGATATACAGGTTGCCCTGGGCAAATTCCTGACTAAAACGGAGAAATTATTAAGGAAGTAAAAACGTTCTCAGCATACATAAAACATATGTTTCCTAATCTTGGTATCTTTGATATGAATTATGGCCAGAAATATTGAGTTTAATGAAGAGGTAGCTATACAAAAAGCTATGGAAGTCTTTTGGAAAAAAGGGTACAGCGGAGCCTCTATGCGCGATCTTACTGATGCAATGCAGATTAATAGCAGCAGTTTGTACAATACCATTGGCGATAAACGTCAATTGTTTGTAAAGTGTATCCGTAACTATACGGAAAGCCGCATGGCTGAAGCTAAAGTCCATGCAGTAAAAGTTAAATCACCGCTAAAGGCGATCGTAAGCTTTATCAATGATGCTGTAAATACTATATTGTATAGTAGTAACAGCTGTCTCGCAATAAAGACAACTTTTGAGCTTGCTGCAGATGATAAGGATGTACAGGCTATTCTGAAGAATGACAGCGATTTTACACACGCTTTTTTGTTGGATTTGGTACAAAGAGCAATGGTAAATAAAGAAATCAGTGCCGATGAAGATGCTGAAATGATTACAGAATACATTATAAATGCCTTTACGGGCTGGCATGAATCTTATATACTGCACCGGGACCCAATGAAAATAAAGAAAATGGCTAAATATTTAATCTCCCATATTTCAAAATAATAGTTATCACAAACGCCTCTCCCAAAATGCAGCATCAGGCCACCGTTGTTCCATACAATAATATTTTTTACATAGTCCTTTATCATTCAACATATAAGCATAGTGCGTCTTTGGACAATTATAAAGGAAGGAACTATTCAAGTATAAGTATTTAGCAGCTATGCAAACCGAACTGAAAAATATTAACTTATAGTTTATTGCAGCGTTGAGATGACGCTTGCTAACCGCCTGTAAAATTTGAACGAATCAGCTCAAAAGAGAGCTTCTGATTAATTAGAGTCATCCTTTAAAGTTTGATGTTATTTTTGTTAAACTAGTGAATGAAATTTAAGACCTCTGATGAAGTCGTTTTTGTTGAGTTGGGGAATCAAGGCTAGACTACTGTTTACTTTCTTCATGGGGCTAATTTACGCTCGCAATTCAATGTGAGCCGGATGCTGGTATGGCTGACTTTCTATGTTTTCGGAAATTGGGCTTATACTCCTGGTATAGGTGCCTGTAGCAGCTCCGCACCATCGCCCAAATGACTGCACCCTGAAAGCGGGTTGAGAGCAACCTGAGTCCAACTGTTTTCAACTAGCTCAAAAAGTTGGACTCAAGTTGGACTCAAACCTTATAAAGTTGGACTCACCCTAACGAGTGTACAGGCACGTTACAGACACGCTACAGGCACAATCAGCGCTGGTTATGTGTTGATTGTTAGTTAAAATAATGATTCTTTTAAGTTAATTTTGTGTATCTGGTTCTTCCCGCATTTGGCCAGGAGCTGAACCAGCGTTGTTATGATCCTTAACGTCACGATGTTAAAAGCACTGCTAGCTATAATGCCAGCAGTGCTTTGGTATATAATTAAATTATGCTTTCTATACTGATCTGTTCACGTGCCTGTCTGGCAGCAGCGACCATATTTTCCAGTGCAGCTTTAGTTTCCGGCCATTTTCGGGTTTTCAGTCCGCAGTCTGGGTTCACCCAAAGGTTACGTGCTGGAAGCAAATCTGCTGCTTTAGCCAGGAGTGAAGCCATTTCTTCAGTACCCGGCACCCTTGGAGAGTGGATGTCATATACACCCGGGCCGATCTCATTAGGATATTCAAAGTGAGCAAAAGCCTGTAACAGTTCCATCTGTGAACGCGAGGTTTCAATGGTAATTACATCGGCATCCATCGCAGCTATATGCTCAATGATGTTATTGAACTCGCTGTAACACATGTGCGTGTGAATCTGTGTTTTATCCTGTACACCGCTCGCGGTAATACGGAAGGCCTTTACTGCCCAGTCAAGATAGTGAGGGTACTTTGCTTTTCGTAATGGCAGACCCTCACGGATAGCTGCCTCATCGATCTGAATGATACCAATACCTGCCTGCTCCAGGGCTAATACTTCATCACGGATTGCAAAAGCGATCTGGTTGGTTGTGGTTTCACGTGGCTGATCGTCACGTACAAATGACCATTGCAAGATCGTTACCGGTCCGGTCAACATACCTTTCATTGGTTTTTTGGTTTGTGCAGCAGCAAATTTGATCCAGCGTACAGTCATATCTTCAGGTCGGCTTACATCACCATAGATTACCGGAGGTTTTACACAACGGCTTCCATAACTTTGTACCCATCCGTTTTTTGTAAATAGAAATCCGTCGAGTTGCTCTCCAAAATATTCCACCATGTCATTACGCTCAAACTCCCCGTGTACCAGCACATCCAAGCCAATCTCCTCCTGCCACCGGATCGCATCAACAGTTGCCTGCTCGATAGCGCTATCATATTGTTCAAGGGTCAGTTCGCCTTTTTTAAATTTAGCACGCAATTGGCGAATATCATCTGTTTGAGGGAATGAACCGATTGTTGTTGTCGGAAATGGAGGTAAATTGAAGCGTTCGTGCTGTAAACGCTGCCGAACAGGAAACGCACTTTGACGGGTCGCATCAGCTTCGCTGATTGCTGCGATACGATTCTTCACCTCTTGCTTGTGTACTTTTTGCGATGCTCTTCTGCTCTCAATAGCTGCTTTATTAGCTTCAAGTAAAGCCGTATTTCCTTTAGCAATCTCGCAGATTTCACTCACTTCAGTTAACTTCTGTTTAGCAAAAGCCATCCAGTTCTTGATTTCCGGGTCAATCGCGGTTTCCAGTTCTAAATCAATTGGGCTATGTAATAATGAGCAGGAAGGTGCAATGATTACCCTGTCTGCACCAAGTTTTTCAACTGCCTTATTGATGAGCGCTAAAGACTTTTCATAATTGTTTTTCCAAACGTTACGACCGTCTATTACACCTAAAGAAAGTTGCAGGTTATCAGGAATCAGCATCAGTAACTCCTCCAACTGTTCAGGCGCACGAACAAGATCAACATGCAACGCAGTAACAGGAAGGTTTACCGCCAGCTGAGTATTGTCAAGCAATGCTTCAAAATAAGTGGCCACCAGCAATTTAATTCCGCTAACACGATTAGATATTGCGCGATAAGCATAATTAAATGCTTCTTTTTCCTTTTTGGAAAGGTCTAGTGCCAGGCATGGTTCGTCCAGTTGGATCCATTTAGCACCTTGTTGTCTTAAGCGGTTAATGATGTCGACATATACAGGCACTAACTTTTTGATCAGATCAATGCGCTCAAATCCCTGTTCTTTTTCTTTGCCAAGTAATAAATAACTTACCGGCCCAAGAAGAACTGGTTTTGCCTTTTCTCCAAGATGTTGCTTTGCAGTGTTATATTCACTGAAGATGTTTTCATTAAAAATCCTGAATTCCTGGTTCACTGTAAATTCAGGTACGATATAGTGGTAGTTGGTATCCAGCCATTTGGTCATTTCCATAGCTGTGATATCAAGACCATCTTTCTGATAGCCACGGGCCATCGCGAAATAGAGATCAATTTCATTATTAGACTTTATTTCCGACAATACCGGTGAATAGCGCTTCGGAATAACACCTAATAGCAAACTGGTGTCCAGTACCTGATCATAAAAACTAAAATCGTTGCAGGGGATTAAATCGATGCCCGCATCAAGCTGGGTCTGCCAGTTCTGTTCTTTAATGGTACGTGCAACCTTATTTAATTCTCTAAGGTCGATTTTTCCCGCCCAATAGTGTTCGCAGGCTTTTTTCAGTTGTCTTTGGCTCCCTATGCGCGGGTAACCGAGGTTTTGTGTTAACATTTCTTTCAACTTTTTAAATGGTTAATAATCATTGTAAAAAGTCCTTCGTGATTTCAGGATACTACGCAGAATTTAGGAAAGAAAAATACGGATGTAGTTTGCAGGGTATAGTTAACATATAAGGTTATGACCTGCATAAGACGTATCAATCTGACATAAGCTTCAATCGCGAAAGCATCGTCAATACGGAAGAGGCAGGTTTCCTGACTTGTAACAGCTTTTATCGTCCTTCCCGCTTTTAGGCAGTGGATACTCGTGGATAAAAACCTTTGACGTTACTTACAGTTGCGCGACAGTACGTGATTTACACACGATTCCCTATTAATCCACAGCTAAGTAAAACCTTTTCCGATTGTTGAAATATGTAAAGAACTCTAATTATTACAAATCAGCTTTAAACTTCAACAAAGATACATTTGAAGATTATAAAACTTTGTAAAAGCTAATAATCAGATAAAATACCCTGTTTTTTGTATTGTGTAAGAATAAAATGCTTTTAATAAACTATTTTTATGGCCTCTAAAGGAAATTATGCTATGAACGACTTGGATGGAACAGATTTATTGCTGCTGAAAATACTGGCTAATAATTCAAAACACACCAATAAAGAACTTGCCGCACTCGTAAATCTTTCTCCGTCACCAGTTTTCGAACGCATGAAAAGGTTGGAGGGGGGCGGATATATCAAGAAGTATATTGCCATTTTGGACGCGGAAAAAATCAACCAGGGATTTATTGTTTTTTGCAATATCAAGCTCAAGCAGCATGACAAAAAAATAGGTCACAAATTCGTAGAAGATATCATGAATATAAATGAAGTTGTTGAATGTTATAATGTTTCAGGAGATTATGATTTTATACTAAAAGTGTATGCCAGGGATATGAAACATTACCAGGACTTTGTTTTTAATAAACTGGGCTCTGTTGAAAGTATAGGAAGTACGCATAGCACTTTTGTTATGGCAGAAATAAAAAACACACATAACATCAGTTTTTAATAGGGGGTTGTCAACCTGGAATTAAAATTCAGTCGGATAGCTGAATGCTGGCTATTTTTTACAACTTGCAATTTTACAACCCACTACATGAGAACTGACCAAACTAATGGGCTGACCACCAAGCCACACTACCCTATATTAGACGGCCTTCGCGGAGTCGCAGCCATAATTGTTCTAACATTTCATTTAGCAGAGCCATTAGCAACCGGTCATTTAGATATTATTGTCAATCATGGTTATCTCGCTGTAGACTTTTTCTTCTTATTATCGGGCTTTGTGATCGGCTATGCCTACGATGACAGATGGCATCAAATGACAGTTGGCAATTTTTTCAAACGCCGTATAGAACGTCTTCAGCCAATGGTGGTCTTGGGGATGACTCTTGGCGCTATCGGATTCTATTTCACGGATTCGACGCTTTGGCCGCTTATTCATACCGTGCCTGTCTGGAAGATGATACTAGTGATGCTGATCGGTTATACTATCCTGCCCGTACCGGATAGGCTTGATATACGTGGCTGGGAAGAGATGCATCCCCTGAACAGCGTGGGATGGTCATTGTTCTTTGAATACGTTGCCAACATTCTTTATGCTATCTGGATCAGGAAATTCTCCAAAACGGCATTAAGCATCCTGGTAGGCATTGCTGCTCTCGCACTTGCACACCTGGCAATCACAAACGGCGACGTCAGTGGTGGCTGGACACTGAATGTAGCGCAGGTGCGCATTGGGCTAACACGTACCATGTACCCTTTTTTTGCCGGTCTGTTACTTTCACGCATCGCGAAGCCCACTCTAATTAAAAATGCTTTTTTATGGTGCAGCCTTTTAGTGGCTATCGTACTTTATATGCCGCGCATTGGCGGAGCAGAGTCTGTTTGGATGAACGGGGTCTATGAATCTTTTTGCATTATCATCGTTTTCCCGCTTATCGTATACTTTGGCGCCAGTGGTGTTATGCAAACCCAAATAGAAAACAGGATATGCAAATTCTTAGGGGATATATCATACCCGCTTTACCTGGTACATTACCCGCTGGTCTATTTTTACGTTGCCTGGATCAGCAATCATAAAGGCATAACGATTGTACAGGCGTGGCCTTATGCGTTACTCATTTTAGCAGGGGCGATTGTTTTAGCCTATGCCGCATTGAAATGGTATGATGAACCTGTCCGCAAATGGTTGCGGAAAAAGCTTGCCTAGAATTTTTCTTCTTTAAAAATATTTCTGATAAATCTGGAAATTACTGGCTGATCTCTTTCAAAGAGATCAGCCAGTTAGACCTGGATAAGCCAGGTCGTTTTATAACGGTTACCGTAGACTTATTTTAATGCGTAGTTGATGTAGCCACCATCAACTAATAGCTCTGTTCCTGTAATAAAACTTGCAGCGTCAGAAGCCAGGAACAATACAGTTTTTGCAATTTCATCAGGATTGCCTAATCTTTGCAGAGCTGTAGCAGAAGCCATATACTCTTTTGCTTCCGGAGACAAAGCCTTTTCTAATCCAGGTGTGGCAACTGGCCCCGGACTAACGATGTTCACACGAATTTTTCTTTCCGCCAATTCGTTTGCTGCAATCTGGGCTATTTTATTTATCGCCCCTTTGGTTGCAGAATATATGCTGGCTCCCAAATTTGCAGCTGTTGCTACAGTAGATGAAGTCAATATTACGGATGAACCTTCAGTCAAATGTGGAAGTAATTTTTGCAATGTAAAGTAATAACCTTTTACATTGGTATTGAATTGCGCGTCAAAATCTGCTTCTGTAGCTTGTTCAATAGGTGCAAATACCGCTATTCCTGCGTTCAGGAAAAGAACGTCTAATTTGTTTCCACTTTCTGCAACTACTTTTTCCAAAACCGCAATGCCTGCCAAATTTGAAGTGTCAGAAACTACAGTTTTCAATCTTGGACTGTTGATTTCTACGATTGCTTTTTGCAGATTGTCAGCACTTCTACCTGTAATCCAAACGTTTGCTCCTGCGCTGATAAATGCTTTTGCTGTTGCTAAGCCAATTCCTGTGCTTCCGCCTGTAATGACGACGTTTTTGTTTGTAAAATCCATTTTTATACTTATTTTATTGTTTACTATTAAAAAATATTAAATGTGAGGCCTGTTAATTCTTCGGTTATTTTCCACAATTGTTTGGCACTGGCTTCCGCTAAGGAATACGGTTTTACACCATTTGGTATTGATGAATCAACAGCTAATTCAGCTATATCGACATCTTCGAGGTACACGCCGCCTATTTTGTTTAATAGCGGGCTCGTAGCCGCCCATATGGTTGTAGCCGCACCCTGCGGAATGGTTTTAAGGGAATCAATAACTTCCGGTACAGGATTTCCTTTGTCATCGACAAAGCCAAATTGCTGTAATATTTCTATTGGCGCTTCTCTGGTTAATTCTGTTCCCCAAATATTGCCGGGGTGTATGGAATATACTCTTACACCGGATGATTTAGCACGATTGTCCAATTCCAGCGAAAACAGATTGATAGCGGTTTTTGACTGTCCATATCCCTGTAAGGTTTGATATTCATGATTTTCAAAATTTGGATCGTCAAAATTGAAAGGTGCAAAATGGTGCCCCAAAGAAGAGATATTGATCACTCTTGCGCCATTTGCTTTTTTTAGCGCTTTCCATATTCTGGCAGTAAGCTGAAAAACTGAGAGATAATTGGTTGCGAGTTGCGACTCGTTTCCCTTTGCATCACGGCGTAACGGCACGAACATAATACCAGCATTGTTAATGAGCAGATGTAATGGTCTGCCCGAAGCCAAAAACTTATCGGCAAAAGTGTCAATAGAATCAGGATTTATTAAATCCAATTGTTCTATTTCAACATTGGTAACTCCCTTCAGGTTTTTCTTTGCTTTTTCTACATCTCTTGCCGCTACAATAATTGTTGCCCCTGCTTTTGACAGGGTTTTAACAGTTTCCAGGCCAATGCCTGTGCCACCACCGGTGACGATGGCGATCTTTCCTGTAAGGTCAATTCCTTTAATTACATCACTTGTAGTTGATGTTGCATTAAACCCTGAACCTATCGGTTTTTGTAATGCCCGGTTATAATTATTCTGTTCCATTATATCTAAAGATTATTGAATGTCTGAATTTACAAACCGTAAATACCTGCATTGTTTACTAAATACTAAAACTTTTACTCCCTCTGCTGCAAAGTATTTTGCGATAGAAGCGCCTATTCCTTTTGAAGCGCCAGCAACTACTGCTACTTTGTTTTTAATTTGTTCATTTTGGCTGTTATTATAATGTTTGGTCTGCAAAGTTAGCTTAGTTAAAAGTATTTTAGTTACTTTGTATCAAAAAGTAACAGTAACCTTTAAGTAACAAAGTAACATTATGGAATGTGGGCTAGAAGATTATCAAAAAGGACATAAAAAAGAAATGATGGCCGTTCAGGATTCAATGGACGTGCTGAGCGGGAAGTGGAAAATAGCTATTATCTCATCAATTTGTTATTACAATAAAAGACGCTCTTCCGACATTTTGAATGATGTGTCCGGTATTTCCAACAAGATGCTGAGCCAGGAACTGAAAGAATTAGAACTCAATAAATTGGTAAAACGAACAGTTTTAGATACGAAACCTATAACTGTTCAGTATGTGCTTACGGAACATGGAAAGACGCTGCAGACCATTATTATCAATTTGACAGAATGGGGTATCAAGCATCGAAAAAAAATAATTGAGGAATAGTATCCCGAGTAATTTGCAGTTCCTTATCCTAAATGCCGACTCATCTCTATAAAATGTATCTCGAAAAATTTAATCATACTTTATGCTAGATATAGTCATAGAATCCCGCAAAGCCGAAATCACTCCAGGTTTCGCGGTAAAACGTATTCTTCCTTTTCAACTTCGGAGAATGTTAGGGCCATTCATATTTATGGATCATGGTGGCCCGATAAGTATGTCTGCCATTACCGCACCTAAATATGATGTACTGCCGCATCCTCATATTGGCTTATCAACAGTGAGCTATTTATTTAGTGGTAAAGTGATGCACAGGGACAGCCTTGGCGTAGAGCAGGTGATAAAGCCTGGTGAAGTGAACTGGATGACTGCAGGAAAAGGAATAGCACACAGTGAACGTTTTGAAGATCCGTCAATATTAGCCGGGGGCGAACTGGAAATGATTCAAACATGGGTTGCACTTCCTGAAAAGGACGAAGAAGCTGACCCGTCATTTAAAAATTATACGGCAGAAGAGCTGCCGGTATTTACTGACACGGGAATTTGGATGCGGCTGATAGCAGGTGATGCCTATGGACTGAAAAGTAATGTTAAAACAAGTTCCCCTTTATTTTATCTGCATGTAGTCCTCATTCAGGATGCTAGATTTGGCTTACCCGCAGGATACAGTGAAAGAGGCATATATATCGTAAAAGGCAGTATAAGTGTAAACGGTATTACTTATACGGAAGGAAAACTGCTGGTATTCACAAAAGGAGTTGACCCACTTATTATTGCTAACGAAAACAGTACGCTGATGATGCTGGGTGGTGAGCATCTCGGAGACCGTTACATCTGGTGGAATTTTGTATCGAGCCGGAAAGAACGGATTGATCAGGCCAAGGAAGACTGGAAACAAGGACGTATCCTCTTGCCTCCGACAGATAATGAAGAATTTGTGCCGCTACCTCAGGATAATTCAAAACCTGCGGGTGGCCCGCCTCCGGGAGCTCTTTCTTAATTTTCCCTAACGTTTCTGACGTTATTAATTGCATTTTTGTTATACGGAACAGGAATGTCGTAATAACTTATTGCTATTTTGTTGCAATAAAAAAATAACCCTTAAATTGCGGGGGGTATTCAAAATGACAAGTCGTGGAATTATGAAGTAGCCGGATTTGCGGTAACCAGGCAGGCTTTGAGATTAACCTCATAAGGGATCAAATAGATTTACCTCAAATACACCCAAGGCCAAATTGATTTTTTTTGCTTTTAGGGCATTTGGACAGATTCTATAAAGACACAACATCACTTTGCAAATCGGGGAAACAATGCAGCGCTTGTTTTGTAGGCAATGCTTTGTTTTTCTTCAGCATTGAAGATATTGGTATTCTTAAATATTTCTACACTTTCGTGTACGCCTGTATTTGGCCGCAGTGGCGCATCTGTTCCGAAAACAATCTGTGATGTACCTACTAATTCTTTCAATGTAAAAAATACACCCGGTGATGTAGATAACGCTACATCGTAATATAGATTTTTAAAAGAATTTAAAACGTCTTCTTTAGATAAGGTAATTGCTTTGGATTCTTCGGCAACGGTGCTAAGGCGGTAAGCAAGATATGGAATAGCACCACCTGCATGGGATATAATCCATTTAATATGGGGATACTTGATAACCTTGCCGCTATATATTAAATCCATAATAGCTCTGGTAGTGTCAAAAGGGAATTCATAAACCGAAAAATCGGAAACGCTTAAATGTGGTGCTTCTGCGCCAGGTTTTAACGGATGTAACAACACTGCCGCCGAACGCCTGTCGAGTTCTGCAAGTATTTCGTCCATTCTATCATCGCCTATATACATACCGCCTACATTGCTTGGCATACAAAATCCATCCGCATGAAGTGTATCATATGCATACTCTATTTCTTTTAAAGTAGCATCCACATGCGCGCTGGGCAAACATGCCAGTACTCCGTAACGCTTGGTATCATAGCCCGCAAAGCCTGTTAGAAAATCGTTGATGGCACGGGTTTGGTCAGGTGTAGAAGATACCGGAAGCGAAAGCAATACACCGCCTATACCTAAGCGTTCATTTTCCTCGGCATCTATTTGCATATCCCATGTAGGTAAATTGGCATAATTAGGGTTATTTCTCCCGATTACATGATGATGTACATCTATGATCATTTCAGTATTCATTTTTCTTATTTTTAAGTCTGTAAACAATTAGTCAAGATTGAATTCTACCCCTTGTCTCCATACTTTTTTGATTGATAAAGTATCAGCAATATTGATAGTAGGATCTCCTTCAACCAATAATAAATCGGCACGGGCACCATTTACAATGCGTCCACGTTCATATAAACCAAATCTGCGGGCAGGAATGGAGGTAGCGGTCCTTAATGCTTCTACGGGTGTTAAGCCTGCTTTTACCAACAATTGCAATTCATGATGTAAACTTGCACCATGTGTCATACCGCCAACTGCTGGTTGCGATGCATCACTACCTGCCAGAATATCTACACCGGCATCATGCAATGCTTTCACAGCTTTTAAAAGATATTCTGTTTTGCCTTTCGGATAAGTAGCAATATGTTTGCCCAATGAGTCAATCCAGTCCTGGCTTAATTTAGAACTCACCCGTGGGTCTTTTACAAATTCCCGGGAATCACTGTCGCCAATAGTTGAAGCACCAGCTACAATGGTAGGACAAACAAATACCCCTGAATTAGCAATGGTAGTAATGATTTCAGGGGTATGCGGTTGATCAATAAATATGTGCATTAATCCATCTATTCCGCCTTTAATGGATCTTTCAAAAGCTTTAATCGTCATTGCATGGGCAACTGCCATTTTACCGAAACGATGTGCTTCAGTGCAGGTTGCTTCAATTATTTCATCGGTAATATCTGGTGTTCCGGGATGGCCGAATACGGTACCTTCTTCAACCATTATTTTAATGTAATCTGCACCTTGTTGAACTCTTTCGTTTACAACATCGATGGCTTCCTGAGGGGTGGACACATCCTTCTTCACCGTTATGCCTGCTTTTACCAACATTTCTTTTTGCTTTGTTAAAACTGCAGGAGGCAGCAGCTCACTGGGATGCCCGCTAGGTGCTGTCACTGCAAAAAAGCATTTCAGGCTCTCGGCAATACCGGTGTTTTCTTTTAGCTCAACTATTTGTGCTTCACTAAAATAACCTTGCATCTGGTAGGTAGTAGTTACACCAAAATGCATATCCTGTTTTAGAAATTCCATATTGGGATGCGAATGTGCGTCTATCAAAGCTGGCATCAGCGTGCATCCTTTGGCATTGATGACTTCGGCACCTGCCGGAACAGGTCCGCCGATGTTTAAAATTTTACCTTCTTTTACGGTAACTGTATTGGTGTCAATTACGTTTTCTCCGTCAAATACTTTTGCGTTAATTATTGAAATAATCTTACTCATAATTCCATTTTTTATTGGTTAATAATTTTGTCTGCACACCTGCTTCATTGTCAGCAGCTTTTTATGTGTTGAAATGATAATACAAAGCTACCTTGGAGAAATTGCGGAAATTGTAAAAAACGGACGTTTTAAAAGGGGATAAGTTAATGTGTTTCGGAACACACCTTCATTATATTGGGGAATTAATGGTTTTTCTTATTGCCGGAACTGGCAAGTTGTATAAATCGGTCGTTGATATTTTTATACAAATCTTTCGGCAACACACCGGAGAGTTTCTTTATTTCTTTGATGAAATGCGATTGATCAGTGTAATTGCCTTCGGGAAATAATTTGCCATTTTTAATGTGTTCAAATGAAGCTCTGAACCGAATGATGTTGCAATAATATTTTATGGAAATACCCAATTTCTGGTTGAAATACCGGCTAATCTGGCGACTGCTCCAATACACTTGGTCTGAAAGTTCTTTAACGGATACATCGCCTTTTGAAGCGTAAATCAAATCAAAAAGTTTCATTTTTCTATTGTCTAAATTTTGAGGTATGAGTTGCTGAATCCTTTCGGTTGCATTACAGCAAAAAGTGTCAAAATCATCTAGAACATCGGCGTTAATATGTGGGAATCTGAGGGCTACATTTTTTGCATTATCTAAAATGTCGGCAACTGTATCCTGCAAAATATATTCGATAGCGGGGAGTTTAAAACTGATAGCAAAAGTTACCGAATGGGGCGCCACAACTACTTGTTCCGGTTGCGTTGAAATACCCAATAGAATAATATGATAAGGCTCCGTTGCCGACTTTGAAAAAAGTAAGTCTATACGTCCGTCAGGCAGCACAATTACGTTTTTTCCTGAATCACCACTGTTCTGCAATGCCCAAAAACTATCCACAAAACCAGCAATATATGCCTCCGGTAATTCTGTCTTTATAGAAACACACATTTTTCAATAGATTTTCCCTGCAAAACGCCTAATTTTTTATTGAATAATCCTGTATTATTTCAAAAGGATATTCACAAATGTAGATAGTTAATTTGGTAATAATTGGAGTATATATACATTATCAACTTCTTCTCTTTGGGCGGCCATTGATCTATTTGGTAAAACAACATAACTACGTTCCTATCGTTAAATTTGGGCAATTGTATATCTTTAAGTGATGAAAATGTTTAATACAGTCCTAGAGCAGTAGCTTAGGGCTAGCGGCATTAAAAAAGTGCTTACTGCAGGTATATTCCTGCTTCAAAAGGGCACCTACATAAAAACTTTATATAAGCAATTTTAATATGATAGAATTCATTAGACAACCCTGGCCCTGGTATATTTCGGGCTTAGCTATTACTGCAATTATGCTGATCCTGGTTTACTTTGGCAAATCATTTGGTTTTTCTTCTAACCTGCGCACCATCTGTGCGATGGCAGGAGCGGGCAGGCGCGTCAGCTTCTTTAATTTTGACTGGAAAAGCCAGCGCTGGAACCTTATGTTTCTGGTAGGTGCAATCATCGGAGGGTATATTTCCTCACAATGGCTGAAGGCTGATGTACCTTTAGGACTTTCTACTGCAACCATACTCGATCTTAAAAAAATGAATATTCATTTTGATGGGGATACTGTACCAGGTCAATTGTTCAACTGGCATTTTTTATTAACTGCTAAAGGCCTGTTTATTTTTCTGGGTGGCGGATTCCTTGTTGGCTTTGGTACCCGCTATGCAGGCGGCTGCACTTCTGGTCATGCGATCAGTGGATTGTCTAACTTGCAGCTTCCATCGCTCATTGCCGTTGTAGGTTTTTTTATTGGAGGCCTGATCACTACGCATCTTATTTTCCCATTATTATTTTAATCCTGATGCTATGAAATTCATAAAATATATCCTTACTGGTATCTTGTTTGGCATTGTCATGAGTAAATCTGAGGCAGTATCATGGTACAGGATACAGGAAATGTTTCGCTTTCAGTCTTTCCATATGTTTGGAATCATTGGAACAGCAGTACTCTCCGGCATTTTTTTTACATGGTTAATCAAAGTGTTAAAAGGAAAAGACATATATGGCCATCAGATTCAATTTACAGATAAAGAAGGGGCGTGGAAAAGATATCTGTATGGCGGTATAATCTTCGGATTGGGCTGGGCACTTACAGGCGCCTGCCCGGGGCCAATATTTGTATTGCTTGGACAGGGATATATGGTTATGCTGGTTGTCATTGCCGGCTCTCTGCTTGGTACCTATACTTATGGGGTCTTCAAATCGAAACTGCCGCACTGAAGAAATTAATACAAATATCAGATAATTAGCCAACGAGCCCATTATTTGCT
>JAATFQ010000292.1 GCA_015655115.1 Sphingobacteriales bacterium | reverse complement strand
GAGCAGCAGGCCCAGCATCCCTCCCATGATACATAAAGCCACAGATTCAAACATAAACTGCAGCAGGATAAAGTAGTTCTTGGCACCGAGCGACTTCTGGATACCGATGATATTGGTTCTTTCCTTTACGGACACAAACATGATATTGGCTATACCGAAGCCCCCAACAAGGATGGAAAAACCTCCGATTACCCATCCGCCAATCTTTAGTACTTTAAACATGGCATCGAGCTGCTCAGTAATCATTGTAGTTTTATTGAGCGCAAAATTATCTTCTTCACCTGGTTTTAGCCTGTGTACGGATCGCAATACACCACGAAGCTCACTTTCTACTTCTTCAAGCGCCAAATTCTCTTTACCTCTTACAGTAATCCAGGGACCGTAGTTGTTGCTCTGTACATCGAACACACCCTTGGCAAAGTTCATGGGAATTAAGATCACGTTGTCCATAGAGTTCCCGATCATGCTCTCCCCTTCTTTTTTGAATACCCCAATAACCGTAAGCCTGCGTCCCATGGACTTAATCTGTTTACCTACAGCGAACTCAGTATCGAACAATCCACTCGCTACCTCGGCCCCAATGATGACAACTGGTGAGCCCGACTGGCCTTCATGGTCTGTAAAATAACGTCCTTTCTGAAATTCCAGTGTTTGTGTTTTATCAAAATCCTGCGTAGCAGCACGTACTGTTACCCCTTCAACAGAACTGCTCCTGTACTTCACTACCCTGTTATTTGTCGACACCTGGTAGGATACTCCGTCAATATGCTGTAATCTTTCCTTTAAACTGGCATAGTCACGTAAGGTAGGTGCCGGACGGTTCATATATTTCCACCATGGGAAATCATTGGTCTGCACCCATGGCCACTGCTCAACATAAATCGTCTTTGAGCCCAGTTTATCCACACTCTCCTGCAGTTTTGCCCGCAGGGTGTCAACCCCGGAAAACACCGCTATGATGGTAAAAATACCGATAGTGATGCCCAGTAAGGAGAGCATAGTACGTAATTTATTCTGGCGGATCGCATCAATTGCAAACCTGAAACTTTCGCCAATCAGTCTGAATATAATCATAATTAATGTTTAGAGTAAAACGACTGTAAAAGGTTACAACGGCTACAGGTTTATTATTAAAAATACGTATATAAATAAATATATACTAATAGACATTTTAATTCGTAAATTTGCACCCTTAATAATTTTTATCAAAAAACATGAAGTTATCTCAATTTAAGTTTAATCTGCCTGAATCACTAGTTGCCAATAATCCTTCAGAACAAAGGGACGAAGCCCGTTTAATGGTTTTGCACAAAGATAGTGGCAAAATTGAACATAAAATATTTAAAGATGTATTGGAATATTTTGATGATCAGGATGTGATGATATTGAACAACACCAAGGTTTTTCCTGCACGTTTATATGGCAATAAAGAAAAAACAGGTGCAACGATTGAAGTATTTTTATTGCGTGAATTGAATAAAGAGCTGCGTTTATGGGATGTTTTAGTAGACCCTGCACGCAAAATCCGCGTTGGAAATAAACTTTATTTTGGTGATGATGACTTATTGGTTGCTGAAGTAGTAGACAATACAACTTCCCGCGGACGTACAATTCGTTTTCTGTTTGACGGAACTGATGAAGAATTTAGAAAAAACATCGAAATATTAGGTGAAACACCTCTTCCAAAATATATTAAACGCAAAGCTACTGCACAGGATAAAGAACGTTACCAAACGATTTTCGCTAAACATGAAGGCGCTGTGGCTGCCCCTACTGCTGGTATGCACTTTAGCCGTGAGCTGATGAAACGCCTTGAACTTAAAGGCATCAACTTCGCAGAAGTTACTTTGCATGTTGGCCTTGGTACTTTCAGATCTGTTGAAGTAGAAGATCTGACGAAACATAAAATGGACTCTGAGCAGTTCATCATTGAAGAGAGCCAGGCTGATATCGTAAATAAAGCTTTAGCAGATAAAAAACGGATCTGCGCTGTAGGTACTACTTCTATGCGTGCTATCGAATCGGCTGTTTCTTCTGCAAGAACGTTAAAACCTGCAAACGACTGGACCAGTAAGTTTATCTTCCCTCCATATGATTTTAGTATCGCAAATTCAATGATCACCAACTTCCATACGCCTGAATCTACGCTATTGATGATGGTAAGTGCGTTCGGTGGGTATGACTATGTAAGAAATGCTTATGAAGTAGCCTTAAAAGAAAAATACAGGTTCTATAGCTATGGCGATGCTATGCTGATTATCTAATACAATATTACTTAAAGTACAATAGGAGGATCTTTTGATCTCTCCTATTTTTTTTTACCAAAAAAAACAGGACACTGCTTATTTTACAGGAATATGTATAGGAAAAGCCACACCATGACCTGCAGAGACCAGAATTAACTCATAAAAAAGATGAAATATTATGCTATTGTTGTTGCTGGCGGAACGGGAAACAGAATGAATACTGCTGTTGCCAAGCAGTTTTTAATCCTGAATGACCGTCCTGTTTTAATGCATACTTTAGAGGCTTTCGCTGCATGTGTACTAAATCCTGAAATCATCTTAGTCCTGAATATACAGCAGCAAACCTATTGGAAAGAACTATGCGCAACCTATAATTTCGATTTACCACATCAGCTGGTCAGCGGTGGCGAACACCGTTTTGATTCAGTAAAAAATGGATTGAAGCAGGTTGAGGGAGAAGCCGTAGTAGCTATACACGATGCAGTGCGGCCACTGGTTTCACCGGCATTAATCATGAAAGCCTATGAAAAGGCACTTGCGAGTGGAAATGCCATAGCAGCTATTGCCCCGGTAGACTCTGTAAGGAGAAAACGCGGAGAAAGCCCTTCAGAGGCGCTGGACAGAAGTGAATTGCTTTTAATACAAACTCCACAAACCTTCAAGGCAGATCAGCTTAGAACAGCTTATTTGCAGTCATTTACTGCTGAATTCACTGACGACGCTTCTGTGGTAGAAAGGGCAGGCTTTGAGATCAATATCCTGCAAGGGGAGAGAAATAACATTAAGATCACTTATCCTGAGGATTTGGAAATGGCTGCATTCTTAATGCAAAAAAAAGGCTCCTGATTACTCAGAAGCCTGTAACTATCTTTTGCCGCTCTTATGCCGCTCCTCTGATTACTCTTAAGATTATAGCAATGATCGCGATTACTAATAAAGCGTGGATAATACCACCGGTATAATAACCTCCGAGGAAGCTGATGGCCCAGATGATAACTAATATTACAGCGATTAAATAAAGTAGATTTCCCATAGTTTTAATTTTTAGATTTGATTTGTTAATTAAATGATATAAAAAGTTAGATGCTTTCTTGACATTCAATAAACAATCATCGTTCCAAAAATAAAAAAAGCCCCTCTTTAAAGGGGCTTAATTAAATTATGATACTTTTAATACTCGTCTTCATTGAAGAAGAAATCATCTTTAGTCGGGTAATCCGGCCAAATCTCTTCGATAGTTTCATACGGTTCACCATCGTCTTCTAATGCTTGTAGGTTTTCTATCACCTCTACTGGTGCACCTGATCTGATACCGTAATCAATCAGTTCGTCTTTCGTTGCAGGCCATGGAGCGTCCTCCAGATGCGATGCTAATTCTAATGTCCAATACATATTCCTATACTATTTTATTGTTCTTATTAATTTGCAAAAGTATATTAAAAAAGTTGACGAAAACAAACTTTTTTTTCCACCATTTACATACGGGGCAGCCAGATGTTTTCCGGGACCCCGCTATCGAAACTCATTTTGCGTGCCAGAACGAATAAATAGTCACTCAGACGGTTCAGGTAAATGGTAATATTTTCGTCTACGAAGCTTTCTGCAGCAAGATGAACAGTTAATCTTTCGGCTCTGCGGCAAATACACCGTGCAATATGACAATAGGAAACAATAGTATTCCCTCCCGGCAGTATAAAATGCTTTAATCCGGGTAAAATCTCGTTCATGGCATCCATCTCTTTTTCCAGCAAAAGTATATCTGCCGGGTGCAGATCGGGGATTTTCATCTTCGACCGTTCCGGATCTGCCGCCAGAGAAGAACCAATGGTGAACAACCTGTCCTGAATTTCTTTTAATAACTGCTGCTCATGCGCAGCAATATCCTGGCACTGAATTAATCCGATGTAAGAATTCAGCTCATCTACCGTACCATAACATTCAATCCTCAGATGAAATTTGGGGACTCTTGTCCCCCCTATCAGTGAGGTTTCACCTTTATCACCTGTTTTGGTATATATCTTCATTAAACTGTAGTATTAAAGCCCTCGCTTTGCTCTTCCAGTGCAGATAAACGTGGAGAAACAGTTTTTATTTCGGTATTCAAATAATCATTTTCAATGAGCCCATCACGCATTCTCACTATTCGGTGGGCATGCTGCGCAATATCTTCTTCGTGTGTAACGAGAATTATAGTATTTCCTTTACTGTGGATTTCCTCCAGCAGACCCATAATCTCTACAGAGGTCTTAGTATCCAGGTTCCCTGTCGGCTCATCAGCCAGGATGATAGAAGGATTGTTGATCAATGCCCGTGCTACAGCCACACGCTGGCGCTGTCCTCCCGAAAGTTCATTGGGCTTATGCGTAACCCTGTTGCCCAGTCCCACGTTCTCAAGCGCTATATGTGCACGTTTCTCCCGGTCACTTTTATTCACGCCCGCATAAATTAAAGGCAAAGCTACATTGTCCAGCGAGGTAGATCTTGGCAACAGATTGAAGGTCTGGAACACGAACCCAATTTCTTTGTTCCTCACTTCGGCTAATGCATCATCTGTCATATGGCTTACATTGGTGCCATTCAGGATATAATCGCCCTTGCTTGGGGTGTCCAGACACCCCAGAATATTCATTAAGGTAGACTTTCCAGAGCCTGAGGGCCCCATCAATGCGACGAACTCCCCTTTATGTATATCAAGCGATACAGATTTTAAAGCATGTATGACTTCAGTTCCAATTACGTACTTACGACCTATATCTGTGATATGAATTAGCGGCTTTTCCATTGATGTATTTTATTTTTAGACAGTCAGGTGCCGCCCATTGTTACAGATCTGTTTATTTTTCGAGGATCTTAGGCACAAAAAAGAAATCTTCATTATGTAAAGCCGCATTTTTAAGTCCTTCAGCAACCGATATTTCCTGCTTAACCACATCTTCACGCCATACATTTACTTCTTCATTCATATATACGAGCGGCTTAACATCGGTAGTATCCAGTTCATTCAGCTTTTCCATGAAAGTAAGTATCTTGTTCATATCCACTGTTAAAGCGTCCACTTCCTCTTCCCTGATCTCTATCCGGGCAAGTTCCGCAACTTTAAAAATTGTCTGTTTGTCTATATTCATTTTTATAGCTTTATCATGTTTTGTTTTTTATCTTGCTAAATATTGTTTAGTGCTGTTTACCGTGTTTTTATATTTTTCACATCCATCTAACAGTTTTAGCTGTCGGGAAGCAGGTATACAGCTCAGCTCAGTATCTGAGTTATTCTTCATTACGCAGATTTCATACGCTCAGCAACTAACTTCACGCTTTTAATAGTTTACGGTCAATTAAATTATAGACCTTCTCTTTCAATACATCGGCATCATCCGTCGTCAGTCCACTGGTAGCTATCGGAGCGTGAATGTAAATATCGCAAATTCCTGGTCTTGTTCCATATTTTGCGCCATCATCCCACATTTTCTTCCATGCATCGGTGATGCTTACCGCTACAATAGGCGTATTGGTCTCAATAGCCAGCCGGAATGGCCCGTTTTTAAAAGGAGAAAGCTGTGGAGGGCAGGTATTTCCATTTATTCCCCCTTCGGGAAAGATAATGAGTGGCATACCCTCCTCCAGGTTAATTGCAGCACGTTTAAAAGCCCTGAAGGCCGACATTTTGCTTTCGCGGTTTACGGGAATATCTATAGTCTTAAAAAATATCTTCAGCACCGGGTTTTTCAGCAGTTCATCTTTGCCCATAAAATGAAAGCGGCCTTTGGCTATCAGGCAAAAAATCATAATATCGAGGTTCGAAGTATGATTGGCACAGTATACATAGGCCTGGCTCCTGTCATACTCTGTCTCATAACTGAAACGGAAAAATATACCCGAGAAAATACTGCACAGGAAACTGTTTAAAGCCCTTAGTTTATTTAGTATACCGTACCACTCTGCCCGCTTTGCCGCCACATAATAAAAGGGATAGAAAAGTGCAAAAAATAATAAAATAATGAATAAAAAGTAAAAGCGGTGTACCTGTTTTAAGAGTCTAATCATTGATTTCAAAACTACAAAAAAATGAAATAGTATATTAAGATATACATTATCTAATCGTATTTAGTTATGAAACAGAATGTTTAACGATAAAAAGAAATTATAAGCCGTGCGGATAAGGGTTTTTTATTAATTTCGGCCTCATATAATCATCAGCCTGTTTGCAGACAAGGATAAGAACCAGTGCTGATGATGGCTTTTTTGCAGTGTAAAAATACAGGAAAATGAAAGAAACGGTAGTAAGTGGTATTCGTCCCACAGGTAAGTTACATCTGGGCAATTATTTTGGCGCAGTGAGCAATTTTATAAAGATGCAGCATGAATATAATTGTTATTTTTTTATAGCCGATTTACACTCTTTAACTACACACCCTACTCCAGGCGATTTGCATGGTTATGTTAAACATGTGCTGGTAGAATACCTGGCCTGCGGTATAGATCCCGAAGCCTGTACTATTTATATTCAGTCTGATGTACCCGAAGTAACAGAGTTATACCTCTACCTGAATATGAATGCCTATATGGGCGAGCTGGAAAGAAGTACTTCCTTCAAAGATAAGATACGTGCACAACCAGATAATGTAAACGCCGGACTGCTGACTTATCCTTCGCTGATGGCAGCAGATATTCTGATCCATAAAGCTACCAAAGTTCCTGTAGGTAAAGATCAGGAGCAGCACCTGGAAATGACCCGCACTTTTGGGAACCGCTTTAACCGTCTTTATAATGCTGATTACTTCCCTGAACCTTTCGCTTTCAGCTATTCTGCCAACCTGGTTAAAGTTCCGGGACTTGACGGTAAAGGTAAAATGGGCAAGTCTGAAGGTGATGCCAACTGCATTTACCTGGCCGATAGTCCTGAGATTATCCGTAAGAAAGTATTAAAAGCAGTGTCCGACGGGGGTCCTACGGAAGAAAATCAGGCGAAGCCGGAAGCTATACAGAACCTGTTCGACCTGATGAAGATCGTTTCTCCTGCAGATACCCTTGCTCATTTTGACGATCTGTATAATAAATGTGCTATCCGTTATGGTGATTTCAAAAAACAATTGGCCGAAGATATGATCATCTTTAACTCTCCTATTCGTGAACGGATAGAAGAAATCGCTAAAGACAACGATTATCTGCGCAAAGTGGCTAACCAGGGGGCTGAAAAAGCAAGAGAAAGTGCAGGCAAAACCATAAAAGATGTGAGAGAACTGATTGGATTCAAACCTTTTTAAGCTTCTTTGCATAACCTTAATACTTTAATTAACCTTTAGCTCATTACTTATAATCGTATGCATATAGCAATAGTTGGAAACATTGGCGCCGGCAAAACTACTTTAACAGGTTTATTGGCCAAACATTATAACTGGGAGGCTTTGTACGAAGCTGTTGACGATAACCCTTACCTGGAAGATTTTTACAGCGACATGAAACGATGGAGCTTCAACCTGCAGATCTATTTTCTAAACAGCCGTTTCCAGCAGATTACTGATATCGAAACCCATAAAAGAAATGTCATTCAGGACCGTACCATTTATGAAGACGCGCATATATTTGCTGAAAACTTACATGATATGGGCTTAATGACCAGCCGTGATTACCAGAATTACAGGGATATTTTCGGTAATATCACTTCATTTATTAAACCGCCAGACCTGCTGGTTTACCTGCGCGCCTCAGTACCTACACTGGTGAATAATATACAGCACCGCGGCCGCGATTATGAAGCAGGTATCCGCCTCGACTATCTTTCTAAGCTGAACGAAAAATATGAAGCCTGGATAAAGGGCTATTCCTTAGGGAAATTACTCATCCTTGATAAGGATAAACTGGATTTCACCAATAGCCCTGAAGACCTCGGAACGGTTATTGAATCAATAGAGGCAGAAATAAACGGACTTTTTTAGATGAAAACGCTTGGAATAATCCCCGCCCGGTTTGCTTCGACAAGATTCCCCGGAAAACCCCTGGTAGATATCTACGGAAAAAGTATGATCCAAAGGGTTTATGAACAGGCATGCAGCTCATCGAGCCTGGACAAGGTAGTGATCGCCACAGACGACGACCGCATCATCGAGGTGGTAAAAAGCTTTGGCGGTGCCTATGCTTTAACCAGGACCGACTACCAGAGTGGGACTGACCGTTGTGCAGAGGTTGCCCTTGCCTATTCAGGATATGATATCGTCATTAATATCCAGGGCGATGAGCCTTATATTGACCCTATACAGATCGATTTGCTCAGCTCCTGCTTTACGGACCCGGAGGTCAGGCTGGCAACACTGATTAAAAAAATTGACACCGAAGAGGAGCTTTTTAACAATAATATACCCAAGGTGGTTATCAATGCCAGACAGGAAGCAATATATTTTAGCCGCCACACCATTCCATTTTTAAGAAATGCAGAGCGGGAAAACTACCTGACCGCACATCAGTTTTATAAGCATATCGGTATTTATGGCTATACAACGGCAACACTTCTGGAAATCACTAAATTGAAACCTTCTTCACTGGAACTGGCAGAAAGCCTGGAACAGCTGCGCTGGATCGAAAATGGCTACAAAATACAGACTAAGATTACTGATCTGGAAACTATTGCAGTAGATACACCCCAGGATCTTGAAAAAATAATCAGGCTTAAAAACAATTAATTCGTTATATTGAATTCAAATGCCATCTTATGAAAAGGATCTATATTTCTTTTATGGTTATGCTTCTCTTTGCCGCCTGCAATAGTGATAATCAGGGTAAACAAATTGGGAACAGAACCAAAACAGCCTTGCGCCCATTTTCTGATACCGCGAAATCAGACACCTTCCGTATTGTCCTGAATGGGAATAAACCAAAAGATATGGAGCTGGTATTTACCATCCATAAGGCCGGTGGAGCTGTGATCTATACGCAAACCCTAAAGGCTACAGCGCTGCTTGACAATTATAAGGAAACATTAGATCTGGATAAAGAAAAGCAGCAGATCCAATTTATGCAGGAAGAATTGAACCTCTTTTTTGAAGATGAAAATTTTATTGAACCAGCAGTGACGGAAACCGAAGAAGCTGATGAAAATACGCCAGATAAAAGCTTCTTTGCTGAATTAAAAAAATCATCATTAAATGGCTTCAAATATCGCCTTGGAAAAGAAAGCAAAGTTTATATTGCATGGTCCGAAAAGGAGAAAAAAGTGAAGGTGTACTATCAATGCTGCCAGTAAAACAGCAGTACTCCCAACACTTAGTGTACGAGGTACACGCAGGAAAACAAATTGCAGGCGCACAAAAAATCATCTAAAAGCATAATTTACAGTATCAAAAATTGATACTCAACGCAACAAAATTGTTACATTATTATTTATTAATGCTGTAAATCAGATAGTTAGATAATAACTGGTAAAGTTCATAATATTTATCATAATAATATCATAAAATAAACACTAAATTTATCTTAGTGTTAAGGATTAAAAACTTTGACATTTCCATCCAGACATATTCTAACCAAATATATTACAGAAAAGGCCAGGATAAATTCCTGGTCTTTTTTATCTCTTCTTCTCCCGGTTTCTATCGTTCAATCATACAAAAACAGAACAGTCAATTAAAAATATCTCCAATCATTGAGCTAGTCCGACAATATTTATTAGCTTTGTATCCCGTACAAAAACAATAAAAGCGCTTTAAAAGACTGCTTTTATCACACAAACTCACAAACATGACTAAGTATATTTTTGTTACGGGCGGTGTTACTTCCTCTTTAGGTAAGGGCATCATCTCCGCTTCATTAGCCAAACTTTTACAAGCAAGAGGTTACCGCGTAACCATCCAAAAATTTGATCCTTATATCAATATTGATCCGGGAACTTTAAATCCATATGAACATGGCGAATGTTACGTAACAGAAGATGGTGCAGAGACTGACCTTGATTTAGGCCATTATGAGCGTTTTTTGAATATCCCTACGTCACAAGCCAACAATATTACCACTGGCCGTATTTATCAGAATGTAATTAACAAAGAACGCCAGGGACAGTATTTAGGAAAAACAGTACAGGTAGTTCCGCATATTACTGACGAAATTAAACGCAACATGCGCATTTTAGGCGAAACTGGCGATTATGATATCGTAATTACTGAACTGGGGGGTACTGTTGGAGATATTGAATCTCTGCCCTT
>JAATFQ010000257.1 GCA_015655115.1 Sphingobacteriales bacterium | reverse complement strand
TCGCAATTAAAAACTGAAGTGCCTCCGCTCCATTGTTATTAATGATAATTTCCATATCGGGCTTAACTTGATGAATGCCAGTGATCAGTAGGTCAATAAGTTCCTGCTGCTGACGGCCGCGAAGGTATTTTTCCTGGCAGATGATGATTTTGTCGAACATCTGTGCGGCAATTCTTGCTGTTTCCAATATATCTTCGTCGCGCCTGTCTCCGGTACCGGAAATTACACCGATATGTTCTGTTGCTTCTACAGTCTTCAGGTAATCTTTAATGCCATTAAACCCATCAGGGTTATGTGCAAAGTCTACCAGGATCTTGAATTCCTTAAACTTAAAGATATTCATTCGCCCCGGTGTCTGTGCTGCTGAAGGAATGAATGTTTCGAGTGACATACGTATATCTTCAATCTTATATCCGCAAAGGAATGTTGCTAATGTTCCTGCCAGCACATTCTGGATCATGAACTCTACACTGCCCCCAAAAGTCAATGGAATATGTGTCACCTTGTCTACTCTTATCTTCCAGTCACCCTTCTTGATGGTGATGTACCCATTTTCATAAATTGCTGCAGTACCACCTTTCTTGCAGTGATCGGCAATGACAGGATTGCTCTCGTCCATGCCGAAATAGGCAATTTTGCAATCTGCCGTTTCAGCAATTCTAACACAGTATTTATTGTCTGCATTAAGTACGGCCCACCCATCTCTTTTCACAGCGCCTATCACAACGGCTTTTACGCGTGTTAAGTCTGACAAATTATGAATATCCGAAATGCCAAGATGATCTTCCTGGATATTGGTTACTACACCGATATCGCAGCGATGAAAGCCAAGTCCGGCTCTGAGGATACCTCCACGTGCTGTTTCCAATACGGCAAATTCTACTGTAGGGTCTCTGAGAATAAACTCTGAACTTACTGGTCCTGTTGTATCGCCTTTCATCAGCAGCGTATTTTGAACATAAATGCCATCTGAAGTAGTATATCCAACTCTTGTACCATTGCTTTTAACAATATGGGCGATTAGTCTGGTTGTAGTTGTTTTACCATTTGTTCCTGTAACGGCAATTATCGGAATACGTGCAGATTTCCCCGGAGGGTATAACATCTCAATAACCGGGGCTGCAACATTGCGGGGCAGACCTTCACTAGGAGCAAGGTGCATCCGGAATCCTGGTGCAGCATTCACTTCTAGAATTACCCCTCCATTTTCCGTTAGAGGCTGTGTAAGGTTCTGGGCCATCACATCGATACCGCAGATATCCAGTCCAATGATCCTGGAAATACGCTCGCTCATGAAAATATTTTGCGGATGCACAAGATCTGTTACATCTATTGATGTACCGCCGGTACTTAGGTTGGCGGTAGACTTCAGGTATAAGAGTTCTCCGTTTGGTACGATAGTGTCGAGGGTGAAATCCTTTTTTGCAAGCAAGTCCATTGTGTCACGGTCTACCAGAATCTCTGTCAGCACATTCTCATGTCCGTAGCCCCTGCGAGGATCCTCATTTTCTTTGTCAATTAGCTCCTGAACGGTATGGATGCCATTGCCTTTAACGTGCGCCGGTACGCGCAAAGCAGCAGCAACCATTTTATTGTCTATCACTAGGATGCGGAAATCGTACCCTGTAATAAAGCTTTCAATAATTATTTTTCTTGAGTACTGTTTTGCATAGTCAAAAGCAAGATATGCGGCTTCAGCAGTTTTAACATTTATCGATGCACCTTTACCATGGTTGCCGTCGAGGGGTTTAAATACCAATGGGAAGCCAACACTTTCAATTGCGTCGTCAAGATCCTCAATCTCTGAAATGGTTACACCTTTGGCTACGGGAATTGCAGAATCCTTCAGCATGCGCTTGGTTTCATCTTTATTTCCCGCAATATCTACAGCAATGCTATTTGTACGTTCAGTCATAGTAGCTCTGAAGCGGACCTGGTTTTTTCCATAGCCTAACTGGATCAATGAGCTCTTGTTTAGTCTTATCCATGGGATATTTCTGGCAATAGCTTCATCAACAATAGAGCCTGTACTTGGACCCAGGCGTTCCATCTGTCTTAATTCCCGTAAACGGTGAATGTCGAATTCCAGGTCGTATTCTTCATTGTTAATAAGTGCTTCAGCGATTTTTACACTTGCTTCAGCAGCATAGATACCGGCTTTTTCTTCGAGATAGCTAAACACTACATTGTAAATGCCTTCCGTTTTGGTCTGCCTTGTTCTGCCGTAGCCTGTATCCATTCCGGCAAGGGTTTGTATTTCGAGTGCAATATGTTCAATTACATGGCCCATCCATGTTCCTTCCTTCACTCGCGCAAAGAAGCCTCCGGGTTCACCTTTAGAGCATCTGTGTGTAAATAAACTGGGAATCATTTTTTCCAGACGATCACCAAATCCGTCAATTGAATTAGTAGGCCTTTGTTCAAGCTCCTCCAGGTCCAATCTCATTTGTATTAACTTTTTTCTGTTGATCGACCAGATATTTGGTCCTCTTAGCACTTGGATGCCGAGTATTTTCATATGTTATTAATTGGGGTGTTTTTTCAGTTATTTATTATTGTTTTTTATTGGTCTTCAAGAACTCGCAAAAAGCTCGGGTTTTCAGTAATTTATTATTGTTTTCAATGGTCTCCAAGCTGCCTTCGGTGGTTTAAAGGGTGGAGTCTTAGTCTCAACTATGGCTTTTGCAAGATTTAATATTGCGAATTTGCAGCAAAAGACCCTCTTCAATCTGTTAAGTTTTTCCGTAATTTATTTAAAGCTTCTTTTCTAAATGCTGCATAACGGAAGCATTAATATATAAATATTCTTCCGCAAACCTCAGTAAATATTACATCCTGTACAGTAAAATAATAGTATCTGAACTTCAGTATGATTATGAACCGGGATCATGTCAGCTTCCTGTCCGGTTAGAACAATTATATCCTAATACAATGTGCAAAATCTCTGCCAAAATAAGATATACGTAAATCTGCTTAAATCTAATCAAACTATAGAATTTTAGTGTAAATAATTATTTAAAATGCGCATATTATTGGTGAAACATGGTGATATTTAATGTGAGGAACATATATTTGAGATTTTAGTATCATAAAACAAGTAAAATGGCTCCAAAAGGGAAATTGATAATTATTGGTGGTGCAATCAATACAGGGAGTTTTACCGAAACTCAATTCGGCATGCCTCAGAATATGAATTTCTTTGAGCGTGGTATTCTAAAACGTATTACCACCGAATCAGTGAAGGATACCCTATCAAGGTTTGAAATCATTACAACAGCTTCTCTTGTCCCTGAGAAAGTAGGCGAAGAATATATCAAAGCTTTTTCACAGCTGGATGTGCATGATGTTGGGGTGTTGAATATCAGTAACAGGGAGCAGGCGAATGACCCTCTCAATTGTGAACGTGTAAAAGCTGCTGAAGTTCTTGTTTTTACTGGTGGTGACCAGTTACGTCTTTCCTCCATTTTCGGAGGAACAGCTATACACCAGATTTTGCTCGATAAATATCAAAATGAACAGATCGTAATAGCTGGTACTTCTGCGGGAGCGGCGGCAAGCTCCAAAAACATGATTTACCAGGGCAATAGTAAAGATGCACTGTTAAAGGGAGAGGTTAAGATTACTGCCGGCCTGGGATTTATTGATGGTGTTATTGTAGATACACATTTTGTGCAGCGCGGACGTATTGGCCGTCTTCTTTATGCTACAGCCAGTAGCCCGGGTATCCTTGGGATAGGTTTGGGCGAAGATACAGGTCTGTATATTTCCAATGGTAATATGATGGAAGCAATAGGTTCCGGGATGGTTATCCTGGTAGACGGAAGGAACATGACGGATACAAATCTGACAGATGTGGAAATGGGTCAGCCTGTATCAATAAAAAATATGGTTGTACATGTTATGTGCGATGGTGATGTATATGACCTTACCGCGCATGAGTTGACCATTCATCACCCTAAAGTTATATCTGTAGATTAAGCATCAATGAAATTAATTATTCATGGCGGGTTCTTCAGTGAATCTGCTACCAATCAGGAAATGAAGAAGGCAAAGCAAGAAGCGCTGACAATGATCGTTGAGCTCGCCTACCAGTACTTAAAATCCCATACGGCACTAGAAACAGTAGCTTTTGCTACCAGCCTGCTTGAAGATAATATCCTTTTTAACGCAGGCCTGGGTTCACAGATACAAAGCGATGGCAAAGTAAGACTAAGTGCTGCTATCATGGATGGGAAAACACGTAAATTTGCTGGTGTCATCAATATTGAGGACGTAGAAAACCCTATTCATGTGGCTGTTGATTTATTGAGTTATGAAGACAGTGTACTGAGTGGTACAGGAGCCATGGCTTTTGCCAGAGAAAAGGGGTATCCCTATTATAATCCCGTTACCCCGCAGCGTCAGGAAGAATATGAACTAAAGCTGAACCAGAAAAGCAATATAGGCACTGTAGGCTGCGTAGCCTTAGATGCTAACGGAAACCTTGCTGCGGCCACTTCTACTGGAGGTAAAGGTTTTGAAATCCCTAGCCGTGTAAGCGATTCAGCAACAGTGGCAGGAAATTTCGCCAATGCTGCTGCCGGTATCTCGTGTACCGGGGTGGGAGAAGATATTGTCAGTATAGCTTTAGCAGCCAGCATCGTTACCCGTGTAACGGATGGGGCTACATTAAAAGGCGCTTGTGATAAATCCTTCGCTGAGCTTAAAACAATAGATGGGTTTGCAGGGGTCATCGGCTTAACTGCTGAAGGGGAAATTTACCATACCGATTCGCACCCTTATATGGTGTGGGCTTCTTTTGATGGTAGTTTACAGGTGTTTAACTAAAAAAAATATATATTTGTAAAATGTATAAACTCTGTTTAGCGCTTATTGGATTTGCATTTGCAGGATCTGCTATGGCTCAGAAAAGCCCCTATGTTCAGCAGGAGCCCTCTTTTGGGCTTGGATCTATCCAGATCGCTGTTTCCAGTATGGATGATGCAGATGGGGATACTTATTTTGAAGAAGCCGATAAAAATGAAAAAAGCGGAGATCTTGATGATGCGCTGACCTTTTTTGGCAAAGCAGCCTTTGAGTATAACAGTTCTGGCAACTTTCCCCGTTATGGTGCTTCACTTTTGAGGTTAAGTAATATTCATTTTTTGCAGGAACATTATACCGAAGCTGAACAGGTTATTTTGAACGTGGCCCTGAAAACTTATTCCCGGTTGGGAAACAGATCGGGGCAAATGGCGTCATATAGTCAGCTGGGTAAGATTTATCTGGCAGCAAATAAGCTTACACAGTCGCTATGGTTTTATTCGCAACAGGGTATTCTGGCAAGGCAAACCAACAATAATTCTTCATATATTGATTCTATTCTGGGTATTGTACAGGTAAAAATCAAGAAAAAGGAATTTTCTATGGCTATTAAAGATATAAACAGGGCAGAGCTATTTGCTAAAAATACGAAGAACAATCAATTTAAAGGCCAGATTAAGCAGGCTAGAAATACTATTGCTGAAAAAAGGACAGGTACTTATTGATGTATAGGAGGTGTTTTTAAAGTATTTAGTTATATTTGAGTAAAGATTACAGAAAAGAGACAGTGTTATACTGTCTCTTTTCTGTTTATTTAAGAAATTGGTATCATATTGGTTGTAATTATAAAAATGGAATTTAAATTATTTAAAGAGATGTTGAAAAAAATATTACTGGTTACCTTCACTGCTGCTGTCCTTGCCTGCCAGGCTGCGCCGAAACCACAAAAGCTTGTTGAAGGGATTCCTAATATTATGCCCAATGAACAGCAAAGTTTGGTGGTAAAGGAAATTGTGGCCCTTATAGAAAACTATAATTATAAAAAACTCGAAGTAAATGATTCCATTTCATCTCTGGTTTTAGATAAATATATTAAAGCACTGGATCCGTACAGAAGCTATTTCCTGGCTTCAGATATTAAAGATTTCGAACAATTCAGAAATACACTTGATGATGCTTTCAGAGT
>JAATFQ010000057.1 GCA_015655115.1 Sphingobacteriales bacterium | reverse complement strand
TATTAGCCCGTCCATTATTGACAACATACACAGTGGCATTCTGGATACTTTCATTTAATGCGTCGCGAGGGATCAACAATAATTTTTGTGTGGTTTTCTTTGAGAAATCAGCATACACAAATGTACCGGCACGTAATGGAGTGCCTTTATCATTACGTGCTATAATCTCTACCTGGTAATTGTAAGCCTCATTTGCCTGAGGGCTTATGTAACTGATCATTCCCGGGAATGAAAAACCTGGATAAACATCGGTGCTGAGTTTAATATGCTGTCCAAATGTTATCTGATAGACCTCTGCTTCGGTCATGTTAACCTGTACTTTCAATTGCGACAAATTAACAATCCTGCCCAGTTCAGTATTAACCGATACATACATACCTTCCTCAATCATTTTTACGCTAATGACGCCATCCATAGGTGCTTTTATATTAGCATCCGTAATTTGCTTTTTCAACTGTTCAACCTGATTTGAAGCATCGGTGTACTGTTGCCGAATTTCATTGACCTTTTCCTGAGTTGCAGCATTTCCTTTCAATAATTCCGTATAGGTCTGGAGATCACGTTTGAGTTTTGAGACATTTGATTCCGATTTTTGTATATCCAGCTCAAGTAACCTACTATCGATGACAGCCAGGACCTGTCCCTGGCGAACGTTATCACCGAGATTGAACAGTACCCGCTTGATTGTTCCGCCGCTTGACGCTAACAGTTTGGCTTCCTTAAAAGGAGTCAGCGTTCCTGTTTTGATCATACCAAGCTGTTTGATTTCCTCAGTTACCGGGGCAACACTTACTGGTATAAGGACATTTTCTATTTTAGCAGGCTGGTTTCTTTCATTGATCGTTTGCTTGTTAGCCGCCAATCTGAATATCATCAGACCAACAACACCAATGGCTATTGTGCTAACTATTAAATTTTTCTTCATCGTACTTTAAAGTGAATTGTAAAAGGTTGTCAACGTCCCGGCAGCTTTTTCAAGGTCTATTCTGGCGATATAATAATTATACAAGGAACTTAAGTAGCTATTTTGGGCCTCTTTAAGTGAATTTTGTGTATTCAGCCAGTCCGTTAGGTTGGTAATACCCTTTTGGAATTGGAGGTCTGTCACCCGCAATACCGACTCCGCCAATTCCACATTTCGCTTATCATTTTCAACGTTGGCTTGCGCCTGCAGTAATTTGGTGCGGTTATTCTCATATTCTACCTCGTAACGCCCTTCGGCTAATTTAAGGTTCTCCACTGCGTTAATCCTCTGAATTTGGGCCTGTCGCGATTGCGCATTACGTTTAAAGAAGTCAAAAATAGGTATGCTTAGTTTGAGTCCTACAGCAGAGAAGGGTGAAAATTCCCGGTAAGACTCTTTCAGATTATCGCCAAATCCTACCGCACCATAACGGAAGTATCCACTTAACTTTGGTAAAGCCTCTGCTTTAATCCTGGCTTCCTGGATCTCAAGTACTTTAATATTAAGTTCTGAGAGCCGGTAATCAATACGGGAAGAAACTAAGAAAGCCTTTGTACTATCCTGAATGTTTAAGTTCGGCGTCGAAGTTTCAGTGTAGGTGGTCACCAAAATTGGTGCAGAGATGGGATAGCCCATTTCATATTTCAATTGATTCCCGGCAAGAGCAAGATTGCTTTCCGCTACGCGAATCTGAGTAGTGGTATTGTTATAGTCGACCTTTACCTTATCCATATCTTTTTGTAAGATTGTTCCCTGTTTTACCTGCAGACTATAGATTTCTATCTGTGTCGCATAGGTATTTTTGTTAAACTGCAAAAGTTCAAGCTGCTGCTGGTAAACAAAAATCTGGAAATAGGCAGTACTGATATTGTAAATAATTGTCTCCTTGCTCTGTGCTTCGTTGAGTTCAGCCTGTCTTCTATTGTATTTGCTGGCTTTTATACCTGTGAGCAGCGCCTGATCATAAATTACCTGATCTACCTGCGCCGTGGCATTGGAGCTATATTGCTTGGAAAGAGATACCCTGATATCATTCTGACTAAATATCCCCGCCGGAATGATGGTCTGCTGCAATTTGAGATTATTATCCAATGTCGTTGTTAATCCAATACGCGGAAGGTAATCGGCCAGCGCTTCTTTTGCTTTAGCGTGTGCAGCTAGTTTTTCATTGGCAAAAATGGTATTATTCCGATTGTTCTTCAGCCCGTAGTCAATACACTCTTTTAATGTCCAGTTATCTTGTGCACTGATCTTTAAACAAGCGCAAAGCAGATATAACACTATGATCATTTTCCTCATATAAACTTATTACTTTCCTGAATTTTATAAATTGTAATCGCCCGATCTATTCGTTACGGATAGGACCCGAAACAACACTATCAACTAAAGCACTGACTTACATTACTTCAATGATTCCCATTGCAGCAGCAGTGTATTCAGTATTTGTTTTGAAAACTGATACAATAGCCATTCGTTATCAGATGATTAAGGTTTCTTTCCGAATACAGAAAATGGGTTAAATGAAACACCAACATTGAAATAGAATGTCGGATCTGGTTTGGTTTGATAAAGGGGATCTCCAAAGGTATCCTCCTTCCTGAAAAGCCGGCCGTTAGGTGTCAATTTCATTCCTGACTTTGCAGTCAGCATAAAGTATTTGCCTATTGCATGTTCATAGACCATTCCAGGGTTGATGTCGAGTTGTCTATATTCATACTTTTGGTTGGTACCTTCTAAATTATACAGGTAAAAGGTTGTCTGATCGAGTTCCATACCCAAAGACACTCTTCCATTATTCTTCAGCACAAATTTTCTAAGATACATGCTTCTGGGCAGCACGATATCTGCAATCAGGCCATTATTGAATTTATGTTCATAAGAGAATGTGGGTATAACCGGAGTTTGTGCACTAGGATCAATATTGAGCATGACTCCGACTGTCATTCTGGTCTTTTGATTTGCCTTCAAAAGCATTGTTCCGGTAAATATTCCCTTTACGCGTTCAAAATGCTTGTCACTCCCATCTACCAGAATAGTTGAGGAATAGAAGGTCCGCTTTTTGAACAGTGTCGAAAAATAAGTGAAACTGACTGCCGAAAAAAGATAATGAAAATCTTCCTTAAGAATAATATTCTCAGCCACTCCAGGCTGTACAATTTCGGCCTCAGCTGAAGTACCCCTGTAACCCAATGTCGCTCCCAGAAGCCAGGTCTTTCTTTTTATAAAATTGAAATTGGCACTCACTTTAGTCTGTTCAAACTTCGTGACTTTACTATCAGGGAGTTTATCGTTGCCCCTTTCCGATTTATAGCTGTATGGCGCAGCATGGGCAAATTCGATATTTAATGGACGGGTTATGGCAAACTTGTCAGCAACCGTTGTAACGAGCCTTTTTGGTAAATTCAGACTGTCTCTCCTGGCTTTTGAAATGCTATCTGTATTTTGGGCGAAACACTCCGCCGTTAATGCGAGCATACTTAATGTCACCAATGTTCTTTTTATCATATTCATAGTTTATTTTAAGATTTTGACTGTAGATAGCGTAAAATTGAAATGAAAAACCCTGTCATAAATTGCTGGCACATTGTTTCTCTGGATGAATTCTTTACTGTCCCTTAGGTCGTTGGTCATCCCCCCTTCTTCAACCACCACAAACCACAGTTCCGTTACTTCAGATTGCCTTCTGAAAGACTGGATCTGAATTGGATTATATAAGGCAGAGTCAAAATTGTACTTGATGTTGTACATTAGATCGCAGAAATAAATCCCCTTTTTATTGCCCTTTTCCTCCACGAGGTTGATCTTATGGTGCAAACAATCAATGACTTTTAACGATGAATTGTAACACTGGATAAAGTGACATAAGTCAATTGCCTGGATAATCCTTTCCTCTTGTTGCTTGTCGGTTAGTATAGGATCATCAATAATTTGGCCTGCAAGTTCCTGAAGTCTGTCCTTAAATTTCATAATATGCCGTTTAGTACACGATGCAAAGAAATACATAATCCAAATGCATATTTTTGTTTTTAGACCAAAGCCCTTAGTTATTATACTAAATTGATCCGGCATTTTTTTTTGTATATGAAAAGGCCTGTTTAGTATAATTTTGCCAATACAGACTTGGGATAGTTCTATCTTTATGAATAAGTAAACACTGAAATGAAAACGGACCAGGGGCTAGAGAATACAAAACTTTTACAATTTATTGTGGAGGACCGGCATAGGATTTTACGGCACGCCGTACTTTTACTGGCTACCCTGGCAGTGATTTTTTATTCCAATTGGCAGGATGACTATTACGGAGCTTACAAATATTATAGGTTTATATGTGTTTTTGTCGGATTAATCTCCATGTGTTATATCAATATGTTTCTGTTGGTTCCGCTCTTTTTTTTTAAAGGAAGATATCTGCTGTACCTGGCCCTTCTCTCATTGGTAGTGTTTGTATGTCTGGAGCTCATGGCTGGTTTATTGGATACCTATCCTTCCTCGATACAAATATTAAAGAAACACCATCATAATGAACAAGACAGAGGGATGTATGAAGGATTTATTATTCTGGTACCTATTATCCTGGTGACTACGATGATTAAATTGTTTCAACGCTGGATCAGGGACAACGGACGAATTGCCGAGTTGAAAAACAGCGCCCTGACTATGGAGCTCAATGAGTTAAAAAATCAAATTAATCCTCACTTTCTTTTCAACATGCTGAATGGTATAAAAGCCCTGGTACGTACTGATCCGGAGAAGGCCACGCTTGTGATCATGAAGTTTTCTGAATTCCTTCGTTATCAGATTTATGAAAATAATGAAGAGAAAACGCTGTTGAGATCTGAGATTACCTTTTTATCCAATTTCCTCAGTCTGGAAATGCTCAGACGAGACCATTTGTCCGTTGAGATTAATGCGCCAGAGCCGTTAGGGATATTAAATGGCATTTATATACCCCCCAATATATTTACAACATTTGTAGAAAATGCGGTAAAACATAGTGTGAGTATCAGCGATAGCGATTCTTATATCCGCCTGAAAATCGCTGTTATAGAAGATCAGCTTCATTTTTTATGCGTAAACTCAAAAGACCCTGATTATATATCATCCGATCTGAAAAATAGCGGATTAGGGCTGCCCAATATCAGGCGAAGGCTTACACTGCTGTACGGGGAATCCTATTGCCTGACTGTTGCTTCCACAGCAAATCAATTCTCAGTTACACTAACCTTGCCATTATGAATTGCATTATTATAGATGACGAACCGTTAGCCAGGACGGAAATGCGGGCGCTCATCCAGGAGGTGTCTACCCTTGAAATTTTGGGTGAATTTTCCAATGCACGTGCAGCGCTTAATTTCTTAAGCTCGAATGTTGTCGATCTTATTTTTCTTGACATTGAGATGCCTATGGTCAGTGGTATTGAATTTGCAACCCAATTACCAGGATCAATACTTATCATCTTCACTACTGCTTACCCCCAGTATGCTTTAAAAAGCTATGAACTGGATGCTATTGACTATTTGCTAAAACCTATCGACAAACTTAGACTTGCCAAAGCGATTAACAAAGCCGAAGCATATAAGAACATGCTTTCCAACGATACCGAGAAAAACACAATTGAAGGTAATACGAAAGACTTTCTCCTGATTAAATCAAACAGAAGATTTCATAAGATCAAATTTGAGGACATTGAGTTTATAGAGGGCCTAAAAGATTATGTGGTAATTCATATGGCCAATCAGAAGCTGATTACTGCAATGAACTTAAAAACTTTCCACCAAAAAACCCCTCAGGAAATGTTTTTACGGATCAGTAAATCTTATGTGGTGAACAAAAATTTCATAGAATCGTATGATCACAACACAGTTTACCTGAGTGGGAATGAACTACCTCTGGGTGAGTTTTATAAAAATGATTTCATCACTGTATATTCACAGGGATCAATCTCACCCAACACCTAATCACATCCTCACCGTTATTCTAGAATTTGCTGAAAATCACGGTTAAAATCTACATCATATATCAAGCGATATTCCCGGCAGAAAGTACCAAAAGTTGTTTTAGCCAGCGAATGTTTTCCCAGATGCACCAGTGCTTTACATTTTAACACCATCGCCTCCTCATTTACGGAATCGATCTTAAAAATATATCCCGCAAGTTTAACTAAGAACTCAGGGTCGTTTGCAACCGGAGTAGCATTGGCATAGTGTAAATAGGTATCTATTATTTCATTGGATATATCCGATTTTATCGCGTCGAGCCACTCATAATCGGAAGTGCTGAGGATATTTCCCCGCTTTGTTATTTCGGCAAGCTGCTCAATTTTTTTCTTGTCAACGCCTTTCTTATTCCTGACCAGCATCAGGTAATCATAATAATCAACCCTTACCTTAGTGCTGTCGGTTAAAATTTGCCATGTTCCGGACTCCCGCGAAATTTCACAACCAGGGATTCTACTCAATATACTCTTGAGCTTAGCGATATTTACCGCCCGGTTGTTACGGGCACTATCACTGGATTTATCTGACCACAACAGCTCTTTTAATTTGTCAGAGCTGATACCGGTGTCCCATTGAAAGGTATATAGGAGAACAACAAGAAACAGCTCCCTGACTAAAGGAGTAAAATGTCTGGTGATATCATTTCCTTCGTTGTCGAACATCTGGAAGTCGCCGAATAAATAAATAGCACTTACATTTTTATATGGTTTGAAATCTAAGTGCTCAATTGGGGCCGCTTCAAATTCAATTGGCATTCCTGGCTCCGTCAGCGCAGTATCCTCCGCATTCACGGTGGTTAATTCCGCAGACTCAATTATACCTGCTGCATGCTTTTTATCCAGGCGCTTACGGTTTTTAAAAACTGAGTAAGCAACAAGTAGTATTACGGCTGAAATTCCAATTAAAATTGCAATAACGCTGATACGCCGCCCGGCTTTTGACTGCACTTGCTCTGCAGCTAAAGGGGGCGCTGCCAGCGAATATATTGAAACGGTACTGATATCGGCCTCATCTGTAAAAATTGTTACAGCGAAAAATCTCCGTGATTTTTTACTGTAAAATAAGTCTGAAAAAGACTTTGTATCTTGAAATGAATAGGGTATTTCATTAGCCAGAGAGGTCCATCTGGCCTTACTCAGGGATCCTCTCACCAGGCGAAGCCTCGATTTAAAGGTAGTGTTAGGATATACCAGACCATAGTACGTGTCGTTCTTCTCATCTACAATCAGTGAATTTGCAAAAACCATGTCCTCAGCGGTGTTGTTAAATTCATAAATTTTCCTGATTGATTTCGTTCTGACATCGAAATATAACAAGTCATATAAGGCCCGTGGATTTAAGATCTGCTTTCCTGTGGGACTTCCATAACCACCCAATATATAAGCGCCATTTTCCGTTCCGCCCAGTGCTGCCAGATATCGGGGAACATAAGAACCCGCAGACGGTTTAATGATAGACAAGGTCTTCGAAACAGGATCGTAACGCCTGATCATCCCTTTATAACTAAAGTGCCCGTATCCTCCGAATAAATAAAAAACATGCTCGACCGGTGAAAAATATTTGTTAAAGTGCCAGAAGTCTGTCAGCCTGTTGACTGGTTTTGCAGCTTTGTCCCAGCTGCGATCCTGAAAGTTAAAAACAGAAAAAGTAGCTTGATCAATATAAATATTGTAGAGCCTGTCAGATCCGGACTCATAGTAAGATTGATTTCCTCTCATCAGGTTGAATGGGCCTGAACGATAAGGCAGTGCCGTTGAAAATTTCTTCTTGCCAGCTAAGCTGTATAAAGAATCTCTCCCAATAATATATATTACATCGTTATTAGCATCAAAAGCGACACTGGCAGGGCCTTTTAAATTGAATTGTTTGATTGATGTCCAATTGGTATGCATTTGCCTTACCCAGATAGGGTTCGATACGCTGCCTTCCTTACCGGTAATTATTTCAGCAACTGCAGAACCACCTTGTTCATTTAATGGCCATTTGTAGGTGAGCTTCAGGTCCTTTGCTACTTCGACATCACGTAATTGCATAGGTGGAACATCAGTTGTCTTAACCGTCGGTATTTCATTTGCACCAAATAGCACCTTCCAAAACAAATTTAAGGGCCTTTTAAGATGAATAACGTGAGATTGCTTACCCACTTTTAGTGTCAGGCAGTTATTCCTGACTGAATAAATAAGCACAATTTTGGCCCACTTTTCAAAATAGGTTCCTTTGTCGAATGGATATGGGAATTCAACATCCTTTTCTTCAACAACGAGCTTTAAATGATTCTTTGTTTGCGGATTGTTATCGTAAATTAAATCAATATGCTCATTTTTTTCTGTTACCAGCCGCAGTATATATCCAAAATATTCATCCTGATCCCGACAAAAGGCTAAATCGAAACTGATATTAAAATCCTGGCTGAAGCTAATCGGCTCCCCTACTATTAAATTCAGTCCGGTCCGTGCTTCCTGTACAACTTCACTGCTTGCAAACTGCAACCCAAACGACTGTGCTTTACAAACTTGAGGTTCAAAAAACACTGAAAGGATCACAAGGAGGTAAGGCAATAATAGTCTCATAGTAAATACTTGCTGGTTGTATGCAACATGTTTGCTGGCTTTGCGAATATATAAATTTGCAGGTATAGTTTAGCCTGCCAATTTCAGCAGTCTGCTAAAAGGTAAAATACCCAGACAGGTACTGAGAATTGATATAAAATGGTATCATTTTCAGCCCGTTAATGGATTGTTAATGCATTTGTTAATGCTCGTCATTCATATTTGACGAAGTAAACATCCATCAATTTGATCGAAATCAGTCAGATCTTCAGCCATTCTGATGGTATTACACATTTAATAAATGAACCGAATATAAATTATTGTTATGAGAGCACATAAACAGTTATCACCCTTTATTCTTACCGCGGATATTGGCGGATCGCATATTACGACAGCGGTCTATGATCTTACACACCATGCTATTATTGCCGACACTGTCACAAGAGCAAAAGTCCACAGTAAGGGCACATCCGGATCCATCTTATCAGTCTGGAGTGAAACCCTTATGATGAGCGCCGCTAAATCACCATTAGCAGTATCAGCACTTGCCATTGCCATGCCTGGTCCCTTCGACTATGAGAATGGGATATCCTACATTACCGGGCGACATAAATATGAATCACTATATGGCCTAAATATACGTGGTTACCTTGCTGAAAGCCTGGCACTCGACGCCTCCAGAATTATATTCAGGAATGACGCAGAATCAGCTATCGCCGGTGAATCATTCGCTGGTGCTGGTGAAGGCGCTCAATCTGTTTTAGGAATTACGCTGGGCACGGGCTTCGGTGCAGCAATTTTTCAAAATAGTGTTACTAAGGATCTTAATTTAGGAAGCCTGCCTTTTAAAGACAGTATTGCCGACGACTACTTCTCTAGTCGCTGGTTTTTACGCAGGTATTTTGAAATGTCCGGTTTCACATTAACGGATGGCGTTCGTGAGTTGGCTGCTCTGGCTGCTAAATGTAAGACTTCCCTTAGTATTTTTGACGAATTTTCCATCAATCTATCTCATTTTCTGGAACAGGTAATCAAAACAAAATACCCCGAAAAATTGATCATCTGCGGCAATATCGCCAACGCCTCCCCCTATTTTCTTCCTGCCCTCAGAGAAACTCTGCCTATAGAATCGATTAGCCTGGGTGTCCTCGGCGAACATGCAGCACTGTTGGGGGCAGCCGTAATATTTGAATAACCATGCCTCACCACAAGGGCCTTAAGTATATTTATCCAGTTTGTGGATCCTGGAAACTAACCAAAATATAAACAATTATGACAAGTAAAAATTTTACTAAATTTAAGAGACTAGTCTTTTTGCTTTTCACAGCAATTCTGCTGTGGGCAAATGCTAACGCTCAAAGTCATTCAGTAACCGGGACCGTTACTGACGACCAAAATCAGCCAGTACCGGGGGTAGTAGTATCCGTAAAGAGCACTGGCACCCGTGTATCAACTGATCCGTCAGGCAAATTTACCATTACTGTTACCAGCGGGAAGGACATCCTTACCTTTTCCAGCATTGGTTTCAATACAATTGAAATACCTGTTAGCGGAAACAACGTGGTAAATGCAAAACTCACTCCATCGCTCGTTAAGCTGGACGAAGTGGTAATCGTGGGATACGGTACGCAGAAAAAGATTAATCTAACCGGCGCCGTTGACCAGATTACAGCAAAAGCATTTGAAAACAGAATGATGCCAAATGTTACCCAAATGCTGCAGGGTGCCATACCTAACCTGAATATCCGGCTGGGTGATGGTAAACCTACTCAGGCACCTTCATACAATATCCGGGGTACTACTTCAATTGGCCAGGGAGGAAGTGCACTTGTACTCATTGACGGGGCTGAAGGCGACCCAAGTCAGCTTAATCCAAATGATATTCAATCGGTTACTACATTAAAAGATGCTGCATCAGCATCTATTTATGGGGCCAGGGCAGTCTTTGGCGTGGTATTAATTACCACTAAAAAGCCGGCGGGGGGCAAAACTTCTGTAACTTTCTCATCCAACTATGCATTAAAAAGTCCTATCCAGGTGCCGGATTTTATAACAGATGGGTATACCTGGGTGAGTATGTTTGCAGATGCCTTCGTCAATGGTGATGGCTCTTTCCCACAAAACATCAATAAAACCCAGAAATTTTCTCTGGACTATCTAAATGAATTTAAGCGGCGTGCGGAATCAGGACAACCTTATAATCAGGTGGAAGTTGATCCTGTAACAGGGGAATATACCTATTATGGCAGCACCGACTGGTATCAGCAACTCTACAAGAAGTCACTCGGCTCCACAGATAACAACATTTCTATATCCGGCAGCGGAACGAATTCATCTTTCCTGATTTCGGCACGGCATAACCAGCAAGATGGTCTGTTCCGATATAATTCTGACGACTATAGTATGAATAATTTTCGGGCAAAAGGTTCCATTCAGGTATTCCCCTGGCTCAGGGTGGATAATAATGCCGATTTTTCCGCAATGTCTTATCACAATCCAATTAACGTGGGTGAGGGCGGCGGAATCTGGAGAAACCTGGCTGACGAAGGACACCCAAGTATGACGATGCTCAATCCGGACGGTAGTATCACCTTTGCAGGAGCTTACACTGTAGGAGATTTTTATTATGGCAAAAATGGAATAGATACCAAAAAACAGATCTTCAGAAATACCACAGGCGTTGCCACCAATTTCTTTGAAAATAAACTCCGGGTAAATGCTGATTTTACGTTCCGTAATAACAATGAAAACCTGGAGCAAAAACGCGTGCAGGTGCCCTACAGCACCGGAACAGGAGTGACTTCTTATGTTGGGACGGCAACTAACGACCTGTTGTTCGACAAAAGGGAAACCAAGTACATTGCCACAAACTTTTATGCAGAGTATGAGAATACGTTTTCGGAGAAACATCACCTTAAATTACTTGCCGGGTTGAATTATGAGCAATCTACCTATGAGCGTCTCGCTGCTCAGCGTAACGGAATAATTTATGAAGATGCCTCTGATATAAACCTTGCACTTGGACAGGCTATCGTGACCTCAGGAGGCTATGAACGCTGGAATATCCTCGGTGGTTTCTCAAGGGTCAACTATTCTTATGCCGACCGCTATTTGGTTGAAATAAACGCACGTTACGATGGTTCCTCAAAATTCCCTTCCAATCAACGTTATGGCTTCTTCCCATCGGTTTCTGCAGGCTGGCGCGTTGCCAACGAATCTTTCTGGCATGTTTCGCCAAAGGTGATTTCTGATCTGAAAATCAGGGCATCCTATGGCTCACTTGGAAATGGGAATATAGGCTCATATGTATTTCAGGATAATTTTGTAGTTTCTCAATCTTCCCTGATTCTTGGAGGTGTGCGCCCGCAGCGTACGTCACGGCCAAGCGTCCTTCCTGAAGGCCTTACCTGGGAAAAGGCTACAACGGCAAACCTTGGGCTCGACCTGAGTCTTTTTTCAAACAGATTATCTTTTACAGGCGATGCCTATGTGCGCAATACCACGGATATGTTCACTGTAGGGCTTACAGCTCCTGCAGTATTTGGCGCTACCGTTCCGAAAGGAAATTATGCCGATATGCGCACTACCGGCTGGGAGTTATCCCTAAACTGGCAGGATAAAATAGGGACTAAAAAGCCTTTTAGCTATAACATGAGGTTTACCCTGGCAGATAATAAGTCCGTAATCACTAAATATAACAATCCTAATAAGTTATTATCGGACTATTATGTAGGGCAGACTGTTGGTGAAATTTGGGGTTATGAAACTGAAGGGTTCTTTGTAGATCAAAAGGACATAGACAGCCATGCGAAGCAAAGCCCGTTTATGCGTGCTGCTCCTACAGGTATCTGGTACCCTGGTGATATCAAACTCCGGGACCTGAATGGGGACGGTTTCATTAATATCGGACAGAATACTGTCAATGATCCGGGTGATCGCAAAATAATAGGGAACAGCGCACCACGGTACACTTATGGGATTACGTTAGGTGGAGATTGGAATGGCTTTTTCTTTTCTACATTCTTTCAGGGTGTTGGAAAGCAACAGTGGTATCCAAGTGCCGAAGCGGAATTCTTTTGGGGACAATACAACAGACCCTATAATAATATTCCCAGCTGGCAGATTGGTAACATGTGGACACCCGACAATACGGATGCTTACTTGCCACGGCTAGTCGGAAGGGCCGCCTCAAGCTCGACAGCCAGGGAACTTGCCATCCAGACCAAATACCTGCAAAATGTAGCCTACATCCGCATGAAAAATATCCAGATTGGCTATAATATCCCTAAGAACCTCCTGTCTAAACTTAGAGCAAGCTCAGCAAGGGTTTACCTGTCGGGAGAAAACCTATGGTCCTATTCTCCACTCTACAAAATATCCAAAACACTGGATGTCGAAAATATTGTTGCCTCTGATGCAACTACCGGAGGCACCTTCGGAGATGGCAATAATTACCCGATGCTAAAGAGTATCTCTCTGGGATTAAGTTTATCATACTAAATTATAAATTGATCATGAAAAAAATAACATATCTCTTAGCGTTGTTAATGTTTGCGACGCTCTCAGCATGCAAAAAACTGGATCAGGAACCACAATCTACAGCATCCAAATCTGCAGTTTTTGGCAGTGAAAACGGATTGCAACTGTTTGCCAATTCTTTTTATACCATACTCCCCGGGAGCAACACCACACTGGATGCCATGTCAGACTATCTCGCAGTAAAAACGGTGTCTACCTTTATCCAGGAAAATGCCTTTGCACCCAGTCAAAGTTCCGGCTGGACCTGGACTGACCTCCGGAATGTCAATTACTTTATCGTTAATTGCACAGATACAAAGGTTCCTCTTGATATACGGAAAAATTATATAGGAATAGCACGCTTTTTCAGGGCATATTTCTATTTTGAGAAAGTTAAACGTTTTGGCGACGTTCCATGGATCGGTAAGCCTCTTGACATATCTGACCCCGCTTTATATAATCCACGCGATCCGCGAACACTGGTGCTGGATTCCGTGCTGGCCGATCTTAACTATGCCTGTGAAAATATAAAAACCATCAACGATCCCACACGCAGCACAATAACTAAATACGTGGCCTACGCCCTCAAATCACGAGTTTGTTTGTTCGAGGGGACATTCCGTAAATATCACACAGAACTTAACTTACAAGGAACCGCCGCAGCCTGGCTGGAACAGGCAGCAGAAGCTGCAGGCGAAGTGATGGCTAAAGGCGGATATTCCATCAATAGTACCGGCGGAGCAGGAAAATCTTACAGGCTTGTGTTTACCAACCCCAGCCCTGTCTCAAATGAAGTGATGCTCGCTTCGATCTGTGATCCCACTTTAGCTGTTTATAATGATGCTAACTGGTGGTGGACAAGTGGAACTTATGGCGCTAAAGCTAGTTTTGTCAGAACTTTTATTAATACTTACCTGAACCTTGACGGAACACCCTTTACTAATAACCCTGCATGGCCAACTATGCTTTTTAAAGACGAAGTGAAAAACCGCGACCTGCGGCTGAAGCAAACTATTCGCCTCGGCGACTATAAACGCATAAGCGGAGGTAATCAGGTGGCTGCCCCTCCTGTATTCACATATACCTTTACAGGGTATCAACCAATTAAATGGACGCTTGATGATACGTTTTATGATACAGGTGTGCTTAACATCAATTCAATTTCACTGTTCCGCTACGCAGAGGTACTGCTGAACTTCGCAGAGGCAAAGGCCGAGCTGGGAACGCTGACCGCTGCAGAGTGGGCATCGACTGTTGGTGTATTAAGAGCGAGAGCAGGGATTACCAATGGCCTGAATACGAAACCGACGCAGGTGGATCCTTACCTGGTAGCGAACTACTTCCCCGGCATTTCCGATCCTGTAATACTTGAAGTGAGAAGAGAACGCGGCATAGAGCTCAGCCTTGAAGGGTTCCGCATCAGTGACCTTCTGCGCTGGAAGCGCGGAGAGCTGATGCAGATGACCTGGAATGGGTTTTATGTACCTCAACTGGCAACACCTATGGACCTTAATGAAGATGGTGTGCTGGATGTAGCATTTTACCAGGGGACCAAACCAAGCCCGGCTGTTGCGGGTGTGACGTATGTGGATGTTTCTGCGACGATCAGCGGAAAGGCGAACTCTCAAAAACTTAAAAACGGCAATTCAGGGGAACTGACGTGGATGACAGAGATATCCAGAAAATGGAATGACAAATTGTATTACTATCCCATTCCTCAGACGGATATAGTAGCTAACCCAAAACTCTCACAAAATCCAGGTTGGTAATAAATTATAAAACACAAACATGATGACAGTTAAACTAAGATTATTAACAGTATGCTTTTTGGCATCTGTTTTAACAACAAGCGCACAAACAATTACCGTAGCTACTTATAATATCCGGAACGATAACACAGGAGATACAGGTAACTTATGGATTAACAGGGCACCTATTGTAGCTAACCTGATCAGGTTTCACGATTTCGATGTCTTTGGCGTTCAGGAAGCGCTAAAGAATCAGGTAGATGACATAAGCAAAGCCTTGCCGGAATACCGCTGCTATGGCATAGGGCGCGATGATGGAATCTCGGCAGGAGAACATTCGGAGGTATATTTCAAAAAGGATAAGTTTACTCTCTTAAAAAGCGGAGATTTCTGGCTGTCAGCTACTCCAGATAAGCCGGGCATAGGTTGGGATGCCAAATGTTGTAACCGCATCTGCTCGTGGGTGCTGCTCAAGGATATTAAAAGCAATAAAAAGTTCTATTTCTTTAATGTACATTTTGACCACGAAGGCGTAGTGGCCCGCGTGGAGAGTGCAAAATTGATCATCCGGAAAATTAAGGAAATCGCAGGCAATACACCCGCACTCTTTACAGGAGATCTGAACGGTGGCCGCGACAAGGAATGGTATAAGCTACTTGCCAGCTCAGGCTTGCTTACAGATACTCATTCCGCTGTAAAATATCCTTATGAAAACAACTCTTCCTTTAATGGTTTCCATACCCCTAAAGAAACAACAGTAATCGACCATATTTTTGCCACCAAACAATTTACAACTATCAAATGGGGCATACTTACCGATACTTATTTTGGTAAATATCCTTCTGATCATTTCCCTGTTATGGCTGTCGTAAAACTATAGTAGTCTTATTTGATGACTTCATGATCCTTAAAAAAACAAATATATTCTAATGAAAAGCATACCGATAAATTTCACAGGGTGCATAGCACTATTTTTGCTGCTGACTTGCTGCGCATGTTCTAAAAAACAGGAGAATACACCAAAGGAACAGCCTGCAGCTAAATCTGACAGTAAGTACACTGTCATGACCTACAATATCCGTTATGACGCACCCGATCCCGGGAATCAATCCTGGTCCGTCCGCCGGCCTCTGGTAAAAGAGCGTATCATAGCGAATAATTGTGATATACTTGGTGTTCAGGAAGCACTTGGCAATCAGGTTAGTAATCTGATCAGTGATCTTTCAGGCTATTCAATGGTCGGCATTGGCCGTGATGGAAATAGCACCTCCGAGCATTGCGCGATCTTTTACCGTACCTCTCAGTTCACATTACTCAGTAGCGGAACCTTCTGGTTATCCCCGGGTGCACCGGTAACCGCCACCGGTCCATCCTGGGATGCAGCACTTAAAAGGATCTGCACCTGGGTACGGCTGCAGGACAAAGGAACATCAAAAATATTCTGGGTGTTCAATACACATTTCGACCAGGATGGCTCCGTGGCCCGGCAGAACAGCGCAGATCTGCTTTTGAACCAGATGCAGTCCAAAACGGGCGGTGAGCAAGCTATCCTTATGGGAGACCTGAACTGCAACCAGACGTCAGCTCCTTATGCAATTCTGAACAACTCCTCCCTCCTGGAGGAGAGCTGGAATATTGCTGCAGCCAAATCACCTGAATTACGTGTCACCGGCAATAGCTGGCTGATCAACCCCGCCGGCAACAACCAGATTGACCACATCTTTGTTTCCGGTGGCTGGTCTGTTTCCTCCCGCCTGGTTGACTGGACGCATAAAGTACCCGGCGATATTGTGCCTTCCGATCACTGGCCTGTTATAGTCAATATCAACCTCAACTAAATGATCAGGAGACGCAATTTTATGCGTCTGCTGATTTTTATTATTTATTAATCAAATTTGTTAAAAATATTTGTTCCAAACTCATGGATATTCATCGCCATTTTTTATGAAATCAAAAATCTTGTTAATTTGTAATGTCACAATTATTCTTTGTTTTCTTTATGTTTCCGTATCGGCACAGGCTGATATGGGTAAAGGAAACCTGAAATATATTGATCCTAAAATTGGAAATGCTCCGCTGTTGCTTCAGCCTACACGTCCGACTGTGCACTTGCCCAACCAAATGGTGCGTGTTTTCCCGATGCGGACGGACTATTTAGACGATCAGATCTCGATCTTCCCGCTCAGTATTGTTTCCCATCGCCTGGGCGAGGTGTTCAGTATAAAACCTGTTAGCGGCAATATTTCCATTGCAGACTGGGGCCGGAAGTTTACTTATGATCATGATCTGGAAACTATACGTCCATGGTATCTTTCCACTTATCTGATCGATGAGGATATAAAGGTTGAATTTGTTCCAGGTAAAAAAACAGGCTATTACAGATTCTCATTTCCCGGAAAACGACCCGGTAATTTACTCTTCGCTACTTATAACAAGGATGTCAGCGAGTTTAAGATACTTTCACCGAATGAGATAGCAGGATACGAAACCTATCACGAAAATATTAAAGTATATTTTTATGGCTCATTCTCAACCCTGTCGGCGGCCGGAACAGTAAAAGACAGTAAGATCATCAGTTCACGTGAAGTTAATGGAACGGATGTAAAAGCCTGGCTCAGCTTTAGCAATGCATCATCAGGCCCTGTAGATTTCCGGTATGCCATATCCTTTATCAGTCCGGAGCAAGCTAAAAAGAACTTCATAAATGAATTTACCGGCAAAGATTTCGCTGCAATAAAAGCATTGGCCTGCGAAGAATGGTCAAAGACAATCGGACAAATACAGGTCAGCGGCGGCACTGAAGCCCAACGAAGGACCTTCTATACTTCCTTATACCGGTGTTATGAGCGTATGGTGGATATTACAGAAGACGGGCAATATTATAGTGGATTTGACAATAAAGTTCACCCCTCAACCAGACCATTTTATGTAGACGACTGGACTTGGGATACCTATCTTGCACATCATCCATTACGCGCAATACTTAATCCTGCTATGGAGGCAGATATTGTTAATTCTTATGTCGAAATGTACAGGCAAAGTGGCTGGATGCCAACCTTCCCTGTACTTTTTGGTGATCATGCCTGCATGAACGGGTTCCATTCATCAGTCATGATACTTGACAACTTCCGCAAAGGTATCCGTGGGTTCGATGTGCAGAAAGCATATGAAGGCATGTATAAAAATGCTACACAAGCCACCCTGCTACCATGGAAAAATGGACCGAAAGGCCCCCTGGATGATTTTTATCATACTAAAGGTTATATGCCGGCATTAAAGCCCACTGAACAGGAAACCGATACGATGGTTCATCCATTTGAAAAACGCCAGGCTGTCGCAGTAACCCTGGGTGCCAGTTATGACGACTGGGCACTGTCCCAGCTTGCTGCGGATCTTGGGAAAACTGAGGATGCCAAAACCTTTTCCTTAAAGGCGTTGAACTACAGGAAACTTTGGGATCCTGTTGCAGGCATGTTTATGCCTAAAGACAAAGATGGCAACTGGATTTCAATTGATCCCAAATTTGATGGTGGAATGGGTGCCCGCGATTACTACGACGAGAATAACGGGTGGACCTACCAGTGGCAGGTGCAACAGGACATAAATGGACTGATCGGACTGATGGGAGGTAAAGATATGTTTGAAAAAAATCTGGACAAGCTCTTTCGTGAAGGACTCGGGAGAACTAAATATGCTTACTGGGCAAAAATGCCTGATGCCACAGGAAACGTTGGACAATATTCAATGGGCAATGAGCCTAGTTTCCACATACCCTACCTCTATAATTTTACCGGTGCCCCCTGGAAGACACAAAAGCATGTGCGATTCCTATTGGATGTTTGGTTTAAGGATAATATATGGGGAATACCAGGCGATGAAGATGGAGGAGGAATGACTGCATTCGTGGTGTTTTCCGCTATGGGTTTTTATCCGGTTACACCGGGTCTGCCTGTTTATACCATAGGCAGCCCCCTGTTTACAAAAGTTGCTATTAAGCTTCAAAATGGCAAAACATTCACCCTTAAGGCTAAAGGTGCCTCAACAGTAAATAAATATATACAAAGTGCAAAGCTTAATGGTGTGCTACTGGATAAGCCTTGGTTTACGCACGACGTACTTACTGCTGGGGGCACCTTAGAACTTACGATGGGCGCTAAGCCAAACAAAATGTGGGGAATACAACCTTAATAGGGATGGTTACCCTTATAAAGCCCGGAGCTCATCAGATTTTGTCTTTGTCTCCGCGGCTTCTGCCTTTTTCAATAGTTCCTCAACCTTTGCATTATCGCCAGCCTGCCTATACAGATCAGCCATTTTTTTATAGGTTGCGGGAAAATCCATGCTCCAGGGATATTTATCCAATTGTGCCTGATACGCATCAGCAGCAAAAATATATAGTGCATTTGGCAAACCCGTCCTTCCGCTTACTGCATCGGTAACAGTCGAGTAACGCGGCTCCTCATTTGCCGCAAACCATTCCCGGCCAAACTCCAGCGCTTTCTGCGGATCGGTTTTTATTAAAGACCAAAAGGTAAAATGGCCCATATTAGCACCATACTTTAAACCAGGGTTATGTTTTACTATGCTGTCGATTTTGACAAGTGCCGCCAGAGGCTTGCCCGGATTTCCCATAAATGGATTTAAAGTAGTAACCACGATATTTTGATCCAGGCTAGCCAAACGTCTTCTCTCCTGCCTTTCAGCAGCGGCAGACCGGATATCCCATTTCCCGGACAGGACCAGGGGCAGGAGTTGATCAAGTAGCCGCGGATGACCGATCCAGGCCACCTGACCATCACGGTTAATAATAAATGCACATGGAATACCACGTTCACCATACGCATTCAGCCAGCTTTTAGTGACAGTCCTACCCTCTTCAATCCCAACGTGATAAGCCATCTTATCCCCCATATCAGCAACAAACTTTTCAATTGCAGCCTTGTCTGTATTTGCTCTTTCCATCACACTGATTCCCATTACTGTAACCTCATTTTTATACTTTTGCGCAATCGCTGAAAGATGAGGCATTCCTGCAATACATGGCAAACACCAGGTTGCCCAGAATTCAACCACATAAATCCTGCCTTTTTCAAAGCTTTTGACCTCAGTTCCTTTGACCCATTTTGCAATGGTCATTTCCGGTGCGGCTGTTCCTATATTTTTGACTGCAGGTGTTGGTACTGCCTGTGAATAGGCATGCTGGAATGAAAATATTGCCAATACCAGCATTAATATTTTGGTGTTCATATTTTAAGATAACGGCTCTTTAACCAGAATTATTTAAACGTGTTTTTTTGCCAGTTCGATCATGGCAGAAACTTCTGCTACCGCAGCATCATCACCACCGGAAAAACCAGTTAGTTTAAAGCGTATATTACCATCACGATCGATCACAAACTTAGAAGGTATACCTTTGATTTTAAACGCTGTTACAGCAGGGTTAGACTTTGTAGTCTGATCTTTAACATCCATATACAGATCCATCTGGTAATTATTCGTCTTCAGGTAATTCACTGCATCTTGTTGAGGAGTGGCAGAGCTTTCCCAGGTATGTATAAACAGGAACTTCACATTTGGATCGCTCTTGTATTTATTAACCAGTCTCTGCATTGCCGGAAATGAAGCCTTGCAGGGACCACACCATGTTGCCCAGAAATCCAGAATAATTGTTTTTCCTTTGAAATCTGCAAGAGAAACATGCCTGCCATTGATATCAGTAACAGTAAAATCCGGAGACTGCTCTTTTACGATCATCTTTTCTGCCTCTTCCATGGATTTCTTGTCAAGAGCAGATACAAATGAAGCCATATACGCATTTACATTTTTACCAGGGTTCAACTTTGTATAAGCACGCATGAGTTCGGCTTTTGTAGCCTCATCTGCCTGTCCGCTTGCTGCAATTTTTTGAAGTTCAGGTAATGCCTCCCTGTAATTTCCATTTTTGCTCAAAAGATAGTAATAGGACTGATTGAGCGCATCAGATTTGACAGGGCTTTGATCAAATACTTCTTTTGTATAGACTAAAGCAGCTTTATAATCCTCTTTTTTGATGAGAATGCTACTATAGAGCAATGCCATGTTATAATATATCTGCTTTGGTTTAAACAGAAGGTCATTTCTGCGATCGCCCACCAAAGTTGTATCCGCCATCAAACGTTTTACATTTTCAAGTTCAGTCTTTACGATCCGCTCAGCAGTAACCACATCATAGTTCATGAGTACCTTTGTAACCTGTGTAACAGCACTCGGTCTGAAACCCGCATCAGTAATGTACGAAAGATATTCAGTTGCCTTTGCCGTATTCTTTACTGTAGCATAGCTGAGTGCCACAGCATAGTCAATCATATCTGTTTTTTCTGCAGGGAAGTTTTTCTTGTATGCCAGGTTCATTTTTTCCTGTTTCACGGCATCACTTTCAGCATATATTGCATTCGCAGCCTTGATAGCTGCGAGAGTTCCATGGGGATACCGCTGCAGAGCAATTTCCACCACCTCCTCAGCTTTTTTCATATTTCTGCTGGAGTTGTAGAAACTTAATAATAGCGACAGATCTTTCTGGCTCCCATTTTTTAGCACCTCAATTTTCCTGTTCAGGGCTATCGTGTCCTTTTCGTTCTTCAAAGAGTCCAGTGATGGATTTGGTGCCGGACGTTGCTGTGCAAATGCCTGTACGGAAAGCAGGATAAAGGAGACTATTAATATCTTTTTCATGTTTTTTAGTTTTAATGACGTATGATCTGTTACTGAAAAAATTATTTCTCAGTAACAGATTGATATTTTGCAGGCTAATAGCCTGGGTTCTGTATTAATGCAGGGTTCTTCGTGATCTCAGCTGCAGAGATAGGATAAAGGACATCAGTGGACTGCCAATTACTTCCTTTCAACACAGACAATACTTCGTCGGCTCTTGATTTAGAGGGATCAGCAAAGCCTGCTGTTCTTTTCAGGTCAAACCAGCGGTGGAACCATTCGGTAAAAAGCTCTGCACGTCTTTCTTTTTCTATCGCGGCCAGCATTGCCGGTTGGGCGAGATTGGATACACTTCCAAGTGAAGCCCTGTTTCTAATCACATTAAGATCAGTCTCAGCACTATTGGCACCTGTCAGTTTGTTCTGCTGAGCTCTTGCTTCGGCCCTTATCAGGTATTGTTCAGCGAGCCTCAATACCACATAATATTCGCTCCCGGCCGTTCCGGTACGCAGTTTATACTTATTGGCATAGTAATTTGTAGTAGTACCATTCTGTGCTATCCAGTTCGTTTTACGGGCATCTCCGTCTTCAAATGCAGCAACCAGATCTCCTTTCAGGTACCAGTTGGGTGTAACAGTAGCAGATGAAGGTACAAATGTAGCACCCCATTGGGTAAAGCCATTGATATTATAGATCTGCAGAATAGTCTCGTTGCTGGTTTTCACAAAAGTATTCGCAAGGGCAGACATACTGTAAACGCCAGATGAGATGACAGAAGTAGCTTCCGTTTCAGCATTTGCCCAGTCCTTTTGGTAAAGATAAACCCTGGCCAGCAATGCAGAGACCGCATAGATATTAACCCTCGCCCGCTCAACAGATGGATAAGTAGCTGTAAGCAACGCTTTGGCGTCTTTTAGGTCTGCAAGAATCTGTGCATTCACTGCCTCTGTCGATGAACGCGGATAAAGTGCAATATCAAGCGGCTGATCAGATGTAGACAAGGGTACTCCGCCAAACACCATGTTCAGCTGCAGGTAAGTCAGCGCTCTCCAAAACTTAGCCTCACCCAGCAATTGGTTTTTGACAGCAGGCGTGAGCGTGGTGGAAGATGTTAACCCTACGACTGCAATATTTGCATTGACAATTTCCCTGTAGGGAAACATCCATAAATAACTGGAAAGGTAACTACTGCTGGGTGCAATTGAATTAGTTTCAAAGTCTTTGGTAATATCGGTCAGATTGTATTGCAATTCGTCGGCCGAGGCACCGGTGAATAACGTACCGTAAAGCATGGCATCCCTGAAATTTGTATTGCTGTATAGTGCAGCAACAGCAGCCGTAGCCCCCGCATCGTTACTAAATACTGCTTCTGCCGGGACAGTTCCATCCGGCGTTCCTATATCTACGAACTTCTTGCATGAGGACATCGGTAATATCAGGCAAAGCGCAATTGCTGCCTTAAAAGTTTTATGTATTAAAAATTTCATGATCTGATGATTAAAGGGTAAGGTTAATACCAACAACTAATGTTCTGAGTGGGGGCATTGAATTTCCAGACTCGGGATCCAACAAATATTTGTTCTTGGCAAAGGTCAATAGATTCTGTCCCTGAACGTAGATTTTAGCATTGGAGACCTTGATCGGTTTAAGCCATTGCTGTGGCATGGTATAGGCAATATTTGCTGATCTCAGCTTGATCCAGGAGTTATCCCCATAAAAAAAGTCCGAACCACTGAGGTAGTTGTAGCTGGTATAAATGGAGCCACCTGCGTTTGCCGATGCCCCTGGGAACAATGTTCCTGTATCTCCGGGCTTTACACATCTCGAAAGCGACGACACATTCTGGTTGTTCAGACTGCCGATCCTGCTTCCGTAGATCTGGTTGGTTGTTCCCTTATTGTGGTTAAACTGAAAAAACACATCCAGGGAAAATCCTTTGTAGCTGAAGGTATTACTTAACCCACCAAAGAAAGGGGTTACAGGGGGAAGATTATACCTGTCCGTTGTAAAATTTGTTCCTTCAACACCATCAAAATCAGTATATAGCGCAGCACCAGTTGACGCATCAATGCCAGTGAAATCATAGTATCTGGTCAGGTTAACCGGATAGCCGATAGCGAAACTGGTACCATAGAATGCGGTAGCCTGATTGCTAAAGCTAAGCAGCCTATTTTGCTGGAAGGAGATATTAAATGAGCTGGTCCACTTGAAATCACGTCCGTTGATATTGGTACTGTTCAGTTCAAACTCAAATCCCTTGTTTTGTACCAGCGCGTCCAGGTTAGTGTTGAGTGAATTAAATCCTGTTGCAGTCTGAACATTCGCATAGGTCAGCAAATTTGAAGACCGGTGCCAGTAAACATCTGCTTTTAACGATAGCCTGTCTTTGAAAAAACCAAGATCTAACCCAAATTCAAGCTTTTTCGTGGTTTCCCATCTCAGATCAGGGTTAGGAAGTCCATTTAATGCGAGTGTAGATAATCCCTGGTAGGCCGTTCCCGTTGAAAAAAGACTAAGATAAGAGTAATTTGGTAGCTGATCATTACCTGTAGTTCCGTAACTGGCTCTTAATTTACCGAAACTTAAGAAACTAAGTTTATCTTTTACGTACGACTCGTCAGAGAATATCCATGCGGCGCCGGCAGCACCAAAGTTTGCAAACTTGTTGTTGGTCCCAAATCTTGACGATGCATCCCTTCTATAAGTTAAGTTAAAGAGATATTTCTTTTCATAATCATAGTTTAATCTTCCAAAAACTGAAGCATACTTGTAAATGGAATAATTGTTAGTCGAAGTTACCGTGCCCGCACCATTGATTGTATTTAGCAATGACTCGAAAGCATAATTGGTACCATTGACCCTGTTGGCATCTCCCACATTCTGCTGAAAGGATGTTCCCACCAATGCATTGATACTGTGCTTGTTTATGGAAATAGAATAGTCTGCCTGCGGCTCAACGATATAATTTGTAGACAGTGTATTGGCAAAAGCAGCAGAATTAGATATGCCTGCCAATGCAGGGTTTTGTGATGAAAGCGGATTTTGCGTATTCTGTATGATGGTTGTCCTGGTATAACCAAAGTTAGACTTCAGGTTAAAGCCCTTGAAAAGATTATATTTCAGGTCCGCATTAGCGACAAAATTTGAGCTTTTGCTGCTATATGTTTTTAACAGATAAGCATATGGATTGGTAAAAGTACTTCCCCAGTAAAGTGTGCCATCGGTATTGTATAGCGGATAATTCGGTGGCAGGCTTAACAATGAACTGATATCAGTAGTAATAAGATCAGTATTGTCATTTGCATAATTTACACTAAAAGAAGTAGTAAACTTGTTGTTTAAAGAAGTGGTTTGCAGGTTCATTCGTCCGTTGATACGTTCACTGCCCATATCACCTGGAAACACCGTTCCTTCTTTTCTGTAATTTGCACTCGTAAAGAACTTCACCCTGTCTGTACCACCAGAATAACTTACCTGTGCATCTGTTACCTTTGCACTGCCACCAAGCAACAGCTTCTGCCAGTCAGTATCAGCATTTTGATCCCATGTTAACAAATCGGGCGCATTGGCAGTAGTTGGTGTTACACCATCATTTGTGAAGGCCTCTTTGCGCAATGTAAGGTACTGGCTGATATTTAACATATCAACAGTATGCCCTACTTTCCCGGCTCCATGGAAAACATTAGCACTTATAGAAGATTTCCCTTTTCTGCCTTGCTTTGTCGTAATCATAATAACACCATTTGCACCACGTGCACCGTAGATAGCAGTAGCATCAGCATCTTTAAGGATATCAATCCTTTCTATGTCCTGCGGACTGATTAATCCGAATACACTCAGACCACCATTGGCTCCTGTTAATCCATAGCTGTTCAGGTTATCCGTTACCGGCAGTCCCGAGTTAAAGTTAGTGAATGGTACCCCATCCACAACATATAATGGAAGCGCGCCTGAAAGACCGTTGCCACCAAGGGTATTATTTCCCCTGATGCTCACCGTTGAATTACTACCAGGCAATCCGTTGTTCTGCACCACGGTCATCCCGGCAATTCTCCCTGCCAGGGCCTGGATAGGATTGGCAACAGTTTGTTTGCCAATTTCCTCAGCCGTAATGGAACTTACTGCACCGGTATTTAGCCGGCGTGTAGTAGTGCCATAGCCTATTACCTGAACCTCATTCAGACTTCCTGCTGCAGGTTTGAGTGCTATTCTGATGGTAGTGGCCGAACCTACCACCTGTTCTATTGTCTCATAGCCCAGATAGCTGATGATCAGAACTTTCCCATCATCCGGGACATTGATACCAAAATGACCATTCAGATCTGTAGCAGTATAAACTTTCGGATTACCCTTTAAGTGAATGGTCACACCAGACAATGGGGTTCCATCCTCATCCACAACGATACCGCCGATATGAATCTCTTTTCCGGCCAAATTATCCGCCTTTACTGCTGTGATCAGAATCTTTGTATTAACCTGGGAAATCTTAAATTTCTTACTATCAAGGAGGATCTTTAAAAGATCATTGATGTTGCGTTTTCCCACCGGGATGGTAACGGCATCCAGATCTTTCAGGTCGGCATAATTATAAACAAATCTGAAGGCCGTCTGCTTTTCCACCTGTTCGATCGCCGAAAAGATAGTCTCATTATTTAGTCCTACCACTACCTGTACAGCGGACATATTTTGTCCTTTTGTGACCGATGCCGAAATCAATTGTACACTTGTAAAGGTAATAATAGCTGTTATTAGGCTTAAACGCATTATCTGACAAATTAGATATCGGGATTTAGAAGCAGAAAAATACATATAGCATCCCCTGCTCTCTGCTGATTGTGCAGAAAATTTCATATTTTTAAAAGTTTTAAATGATGTCTCAAATTGTTTATTACAGGTTGTACCGGCTGGAACCGGGACAACCACAATCATACTCCCTGCCCAGGAGGCGGGGAGTTATTTTTCCTGAGCTTTAATCGTAGTAGAGTTCTTTCATGTGTTTTCTGGTTTAGTTGAAGATTGATTATTATTTGCATTCTATTCCGGAGATGGTTATTTCTCCAGGGCTATGTTTAAATACTGCGCCGTTAAAAGCGGATATTACATTTAATATTTCATTAAGGCTTTCCCCGTTAAGAAAAGTAGCTGTCAGCCTGCATGTCTTTCCTGCATCATCAGAAAAAACTATTTTTGTATTAAATCTGCCGGAAAGCTCTTTCATAGCTTCCTGCATAGTCACATCTTTAAAGAAAATGTCTTTTGCCTGCCATTCAATTACTTTTTCAGCAGTTACTTCTTTAATTTTAGGCGACGGTGCTGATTTTTCATAAGTGATTTGCTGATTGGGGATCAGTACGCCGAGTACTACATTTTCTCGGGTGACCCTCACCTTTCCCCTGGTAACAGTGACTACAATAGTATGATCATGATCAACTGTCCGGATGTTAAAGGCTGTGCCGAGAACTGTAGTGGAAAGATTACCCGAATGAACGATAAAGGGCTTTTTTGAGTCGTGCCTGATATCAAAATATCCTTCACCTGATAAAGTAACTTCACGCGTTGAACCTGTAAAATGTTGAGGATACTCCAATTTACTATTTCTGTTCAATACAACGGTACTTCCGTCAGACAGGACAATCTTTTGATGATCGGCGCTAACAGGTACCTTTGCTATAACTGGTCTCTGATGGCTTTTATCGAAATTTAAATTCAGGAAATAGGTAGCTCCCAGGATGGTAATCAAAGCCGCGGCAGCCCAACCCATCCAATTCCAATATACCTTTCTTTTCAGTTGTACAGTGGCCGGTGTACCTATTATATTCATGAAAATCTTTGATGACAGCTCATCATCCAGTTGCTGCTCATCAATTGAATTTTCCCATTCATCACTGAGTATTTTTCTGGCTTCTGTCAGATCAGGTTCTTCAATCAGATACCGAAAAAGAAGATCCTTTTCTTCTGCTTTTATGGTATTATCTGCGTATTTTTTTAAGAGTCCGTTTAATTTCTGACTTTCCATATAGCATTATTGTAAACTATCATACACTCTTTTAATATATGACGGTTACAACACTATAAATGGAGTAGTCAAAAACAGAATATTTTATTTTTTCTCCAATTAACAAGAAGAATACAGCTCAAACCCACATCATTCATTGAAAAAAAAAACCAATAATGGCTCTTATTTAATCAAACCCAGAAACACTAACACCAAAATAGACGCCGAATTCTCACCAACAAGCAATTTCAGATTTTTAATAGCATCTCTTAAATGGGTTTTTACCGTTAATGGGGATATTTTAAGTATTTCCGCCACTTCTTTTTGCTTTAAGCCCTGGATATGGCACATTGTATAGACTATCCCCTGCTGTTTGGGCAACTTCTCAATTAACAGACTAATGTATGTTTCAGCATCCCTTCTCATAATGTACTCCTCCGTACTTGTATCGGATTCATTCCATTGTGTAGTGTTCTGTTGAGACAATCTTTGTTCACTGGCTATTTTCCTTAGCGCATCCAGATTCATATTTACAGTTATCCTCCGCAAATAGCCGCCAAAATTATCTACTTCTTCCAGTTTCCGCCTGTTCATCCAAATCTTTAAAAAGATCTCCTGCACCATTTCCTGCGCATATTCGTCAGATTTCAGGTACTTTAACGAATAGCCATACACCCGGTTTTTATAGAAATCAAAGATCTTGCGATAAGCATAATGATCCCCCTTTGCTACCATTCGCAGCAAGGATCTTATATCGCCGATCTCCTTATTTTGCATATACTGATATTTATTGGGGGGGGCTAAAAGTGGCAGCTCTCAGTAAGTCAAAATCAGATGATCATCACAGAAAAAAAAGAAATAAAAATTGCTACCCTTTAGAACACTCAAAAATGGACATTCAGCGGCAAAAAAGCAAGAATATAAACTTGACACTTTTTTTATGACATTAGCTTAAAAATAGAAATAGTGTCATGAAGATAAATCTCCATGACACTGCAAAACTATTGGGGTTGATAAACCCTCAAGTACATTTATGGCTCAATAATATACTTTTGTCCCTTTCCAGCCCCAGTCGTTGCCTGCGGTAGCGGTTTCACCCCAGATACCTTTTTGTCCGGCGTTCTGAATACCTCCAAAGGTATACAAAGTAGCTCCGGTAAGTTTCAGTTGATTTTCAGTAATCGGAAATTGTGTCGGCGTACCCGGCTGGAGCAAATTATGTCTCCTCTGGAAAGCGAAAGGCCCCAGATTACCACCGGCAACGTCTATACCGATGACATATTCGTAGTGCAGCACAAACCTTAAAGCAGCCTCCGTAGCAGGTACATTCCGTAATCCTCCTTTTGCAATCCTGCTCGCAGCAGGATCATTCAATTCAGCTGCAGCTCCTGTTAAATCACCCATCCAGAATTTGGCTTCGGCACGCAGTAACCTGATCTCTTCACTCAAAAATACCACCTGGCGTGCAGTATACATCGCATTATTAGCGTCCCCCCACCGGTTACGCCCATAATTACTGAAATGCTGGCGGCCAAGAATTTCCTGCATATACCCCCCGAAGGTAGAATAATACTTAAAATACTGATTAAAACGGGCGTCATCGGTTTCCACCGGTCCTAATACCGTATTGTCAGTTGGATAAGCGTCGGGATAATTCCCTGTTTTATCGGCAAAATAAGGAATCTTAGTATCCACTGGCATATACGGTGCACCGTTAACCAGAAATGAAAGATAATAAGTAGAATAATTATAATAACTGCCGGTACCTGCATAGGGAACTGTAGTAAAATCCGTAGTAATTCCGGCCTGCGCATATCGGAGTACCCTACTCCAGAAGGGAGCACCTAAGGCCTGTGCTTCAGCTTTATCCCTTGGCATAGCAGCCAGCAGGCGTGCTGCCAATGAGTTGGCATATTGGATAAACAAGGTCTTGTCTGCCACCACACTTTTATAAAAGTCATCCAGCTTGATAGAGGGCGACTGATTCGCATAGCTAATAGCTTTATCCAAATGTGATACAGCATTTTCTATGAGCTCCTTGTAGGAGTTCGGATAAGCCTGTGTGGTTTGTATGCCCAGGTCTTTATCGACAATGATGCCACGGTCATATGTGGCACCTAAATACCCCTGTGAGATGCCCTGAACGAGATGAGCAACCGCATATACCTCGTTGGTACGATTATTCCCCTTATCATCAACCCCTGGATTACCGGCGTCCAGGCCGGCAATAGCCTTAGTTGCATCCAGGTTTGCCTGATAGAAATACTGGTAGGGCACATACATTACATTCATCCCACTGTAAGATTCGCTGGTATTCAATGGGGTACGCGGTTCTTTTGCGAAATCCCACCATCCAAATGAAGAATTATGTGTAGTCATCTGATCTGCCAGAAGTCCGAAACCAGCTGTTGAATAGGTGGCATCATTGGTCCAGAACAGCGCTGAAGAAAAGGAGCTTGCTGTTACCTTGAAATAATAGTCTGGTGTAATCTCCAGCGCTTCTTTCAAAGTAAACGTTGACGGATCGTCAGATTGCAATTTCTCACAGCTGACAAGGGCTAGTGTAAAAAGCAGCAATAGCTTATAGTATGTTTTTTTCATTTTTTTCGATTTAAAAGAGGTGCGTTAAAGCGGTTGTCACACTCCATTTTGTTAAAAATTCAATGTCAGCTTGGCCGTATAGGTACGATACAAAGGATATGGATAAAATTCATAGTAGCCTTCTGGATTACTTCCGCTGAATTTAGACCAGGTATACAGGTTACGTCCGGTTAAGGCTATGCGCACATTTTGCAATGCATTAAGGCCTTTTATCTTCGGTAGGGTATAACTCAGCGAGACCTCACGTAAAGACAGATAGGAGTTGTCCTCTACCCATACACTGGTGGTCGCATTACCGTTATACAGTGCCTGCGCATAACCTTGTGGCATCCCATCCTGGGCATACTCCTGCCAGAGCATACTCCTGTCATTACTGGTCAGGTATTGTGTGGTTTGATTATACTTGCTTCCGCCCTGCTGCCAGTCTAAAGTAGCATAAAACTGAAATCTCCTGAAGAAAGTCATTGTGGTATTCAGCCCCGTGGTAAAATCAGGCTGACCATCGCCGATAACTACACTTTTGGCCGCTCCATTCTCCTGTAAGAATAAAGGACGTTCATTTGCTGTACCTAATGTATTTTTCAGCACTACATGCCCATAACCATTGACTACAAAATCATCCGGCGTATAAGCACCCCCTGCGGCATTTGTGACCTTCCCGTCCACCACCTGTAGTTCAGAAAGGCTGGTGAGTACTTTCTGACCATAAAATGCCCAGGGACTCAGACCTGCTTCCTTCCGGTAGATGCTACTGCTAAAATTCGGTAAACCTTCACCTAATTCGACAATCTTGCTACGTGTGCGGGCGAAGGTTAGTCCCACATCCAACGAAAAATTACGATTATTCACTACCCCATTAGCCCTTGTTTCCAGTTCTATGGAATTCGAGGTAATAAGCCCGAAGTTTTTATATGCAGGGGTTGTACCCATTGTTGGAACGAAAACAGGCGGACGTACGAAGTCCCCCCGACTATTGGCCTTGGCATAGTTGAAAGTCACATCCAGTTTCTTAAAAAACGTTGCATCGAAACCTACCTCCAGCTCGGAGGTATAGGAACGCTCCAGGTAAGTATTTTCATTTTGGCTGATACTTATACCAGTATTGCTTACAGTGACCAGACTTTCCTTGGCATTATATGCCGGAATGCTTCCTGCTCTTCCCCATGATGCCCGCAATTTCAGGTCATTGACATTTTTACCCAGGTTATAGTCCTTCGTGAGGCGATAAGCCAGGGATACCCTGGGAAAAAAGGCTGTTTGTGCATTGCTTCCATAACGTGAGCTCTGGTCAATACGGCCAAGTACGTCCAGAAATAGTTTATCCCTATAGCCAGTTCTTATATTGAGAAAATAGCCATAATTAACCGTCTTTCCTATCATTTCATCCGAGCCAGTAATTGTGCGGCTAACCGCCTGTGTATTCTCCAGCTTATATAGAGGCACCGAGAAATTGTATCCCTGCGCGGAGAAAAAAGAACTATTGTAGAATTCATATACACTCTTGGCGCTGGCAGCGAAATCAAAATCGCCGAACTTATCGTGGTAATTGACCTGGGCTTGCCCATTTATAAAACGATTTTTTCCAGAAGAGATATAAAGATTACCATTATTCAGGGTCAGGTCCTCCAATGCCGTTTGGTATCCCTTGGGATACAGCCTGGAAAGGTTAGAAAAAGTCTGGTTGATGGAACCGGCGACTTCGAAAGACAGTTGATCAATAATCGAGTACTTTGCCCTTCCACCCGCCAGCACCTGGCTGTTATAGTTTTTGTACACCTGCTGGCTATATTGGTAAAGGGGGTTAAAGTCCAGATTTGCACCCTGTATTTTATATCCTCGTGGTATCGCTATCCAATCGCCGTTTTCATCTTTCTCGTTCAGATTGATAAAGGGTTCCTGTTGCAGCACATTGGCAAAGTAGGTTAATCCATCTCCTCCACTGGCAATATCCGATGGTCTGGAATTATAGAAGTAATGCACATTAGCCTCGATCTCCCATTTTGAGGAGGGCCTAAGCTGCAGATTCATCTTTGCAGTACGACGGATATTAGCATTTATCGGTTCCAGCACCCCTTTGTTTTGCTGGTTCTGGAACGACATATAGATGTTGTATTTGTCGCCCGCGGTTGCCATAGACACAAAGTTGCTGAAAAAAGCCTTATCGCTCAGCAACAGATCAACATTATCATAATAGGTTTTGTAAGGGCTTAAAATTGGCGAAAACCCATTCGAGGCCAGATTAGACACTCTTGACGAGGTGGCGTTGCCAGCCTGATCCAATTGATAGGCAAAACCAAATTCGTCATCTGGATCGGTCTTCCAACGATGCATGGTAGCAAGCTTTGGCGTACGCTGTACATTATTCGAGCCATATTCATTGTCGAGCGTGATACTTACCCTTCCCTGAGCATCCCGTCCTTTTTTGGTAATCACCTGGATAACCCCTCCCTCAGCACGGGTACCATAAAGTGCCGCGGCCGCCGCGCCTCTTACCACTTCAATTGACTCCACATCCTGCGGGTTGAGGTCGCTCAAGCCCAGATTACTCACATAACCATCTACAACAATTAAAGGGTTGATACTACCGTAAAATGATTTGGCTCCCCTCAGTGACACACTTGCCCCCTCGTCACCCTCTGCCTGGTAAATGGAAATACCCGCTACCTTGGCTCTCAGAGTCTGCGACAGATCGAGTCCGGGTACAGTGTTTATCTGTTGTGCATTTATTTTGGTAACAGAAAAGGGCACCTTCATTTTGCTGGTCCCTACTGCGACCCCTGTAACTACCACTTCCTGTAATTCAGAAGGCTTCTGTCTGAGCGTAATCACACCTAAGTCAGGAGCAGCCTTCACCGTCCGCCGGATATAGCCTACATATGTAATTTCCAGTGATGCGTCTAAAGGTACATTATACAACACAAATTGCCCAAGAGCATCACTAAAAGCGTGAATTGTGGTAGGTTTCCCCGTTGGTCCCAGCATATGAATACCGGCACCCTGCATAGGCTTGCCCAGGCTATCAGCCACTGAGCCCCGTACAGTAATTTGCTGCTGGAACAATGTCTGTGGAATAATCCCGGCTTCCGTCTTTTGAACGATTGATATCACGTTACCTTCCATCCGGTAGGTAAACGGCTGATCACGGAATACCAGTTGCAGGGCTTCCTGCATATTTTTGTCTTTAATGTTAATAGTGATCAACGGGGCCTGTTCCAAAAGGTAGTCCTCATAGATAAAGGAACAATGACTTTGCTTGCGCAACTCGCGGAGAACTGATTTCAGGGGCTTATCCTTCATCTTCAGGCTCACTTGCTGAGCCTTCACCCCTGCAATTACCTGCAAGGAAAAAACGAAAAGAAGGAAAAGCGTCAACTTCATGGCCAATAGGTGTTTTTTTTCAATCATGTTACCAATCATTCCCCTATATAGCTTTCTATTATTGCATAAAGGGGTATTGGCATGAAAATTATAATTCATACATTTGTATAGTTACGTCATTTAATTAATTGCTTTAAGAAGGTATTTATGTTTTTGACTAGCCATTACCGGGTTCCGATGGCGATCGGGAACCGGTATTTTTTTACAGGCCGGGCAAATAATCTGGGGAGTATTATTTGGTTATCATGATCCTCCTTTCTGATGAAATTATAAAGTGTAGCCCTGTATTGATTTCCAGAGACCTTAACAGGTCGGACAGCTTTAAATCCCGCTGCAGCTCTCCGGATAGCGTCTTATGAAAGGCAAAGTCTGCCGGCAGTTCAAACTTAACGTTATACCAGCGCTCAATCTGCCGGATAATCGTAGCCAGGTCGACATTATTCAGCACAATAAGTCCATCCTTCCATGCAATAGCCTCTTCCACATCAACGGCGGCAACGCTGATGTTGTTTCCCATGAGGGTGGATTGCTCACCGGGTTTTAATACCACTTCTTTATTTATCTGGTTTCCAGGCCTGGTAAGTGACACGTTGACCTTCCCTTCCACCAGGGTAGTCTTTATGACGACCTCATCGGCATATGCGTTAATGTTGAACTGTGTCCCCAGGACTTTCACTTGCTGACCGCTAAGACCAACGATAAATGGTTGTTTTACTCCTGAAAGATTGGAAACGATACTCTTTACCGCAAAATATGCCTCTCCAGCTAATTCGACACGACGTTCAGCAGCGGCGAAATGTAGTGGATAACGTAATGAACTGGCGGCATTGAGCCAGACAATACTACCGTCAGGCAGTATAACTTTGTACTGGCCACCCCGTGGTGTTTCTATCGTATTGTATTCTACGGCTGCACCTTTAGTATTTTTACTGTGTACTTCATAGACTAACCCTTCCTTTGTCTTGGTGATCCGGATACCTGCTTCCTGTGCCAGCTGCCCATCAGCCGCCTCATCCAGCATTATCTTTCGTCCACTGGCTAAAATAAGCACAGCTTTATTCGTTCCAGGTGTTATTTCCTTAAGGTTGTGTGCTACCGGAGGCAAAATCCCAAGACCCGGACTTCCGGTGATATATAGATAGGCACCAAAACCAAGGCTCAGGAATATGATGGCCGCTGCTGCCCAATTTACTACAGAGCGCCTGATGCGGCGTGGTTTAATATTGAATGATTGGCTGCTTGCCTGCTTAGTTTCGGCAAAGGTTTTCTCTCGTACCCGATCAAACAGACCAGAAACATGAGCTTCCATATGTTCAAAATTCTCTGGATGAGTTTCCTGCATCATGAATTACTGAACCATTTCCATCAGTTCGGCTTCTTTACCCGTGGACAGGAAGTCGAACAGTTCTTGTTTCTCCTGTTCGCTTATCCAATCTTCCAGATATTTTATATAAAGCGCTTTGATGTATTCCAATCGTTCCAATACTTTCTGTTTTTTATCAGTATTACGCTTAAAAACAAGAAAGTGACTATCGAAAAATAAAAAAAATAAATATTTCCTGTTTTTTCTTCAATTTCCACCTACCAATAGTCATAAATTGCAAAAAAAACAGAAACCTGACGCAGTTAATATAAATAACAGTAGTTATCAACAATAAAAAGACGAGCTGAATCAAAGATAAAGACATCTATGCGCACGCTAGAGAATTTTAGACCTAAAAAGGAACCCTAAACTGATAGGATTGCGTGATTATCATAAAAACAAGGTACACTTGCAGCCCGCTACTCACATCGGCACGTTCCAGATGAGCTTTAATGCTTCCTACTGCCTTTACTAAATGATTATGTACTGTGTTGGGGCTGATTTGCATGATCTCAGCAGCTTCTTTATAACTTTTGCCATCCATTTTACACAGTATGAATGCCTCTCTACGTTGCGGAGGAAGCAAAGAAATAGCGGTATTCAGTATTTGCGAAGTTTCTTTGGAAAGGATAGCTTCATCAGTAGCCCAATCCAGTTCAGTACTAGTCTGACCAATATTGAGGTGGGCTATACGTACGCGTGCCATTCTTCGATAATAATCTACAACCATCCTCTGGGCAATGCGGTAAAGATATCTGTTAAAAGGCTGATTGGGATCTATCTGTTCCCTTCTCTCCCATACCTTCACAAAAAGATCTTGCAATAACTCATCCGCGTCTTCAGGATGCTTCAGCAGCTTCAGCAATTTCCAGTACAAGAGCTTGGCATGGGCCATATACAAGCGTTCAAACGCAGTATGATCGCCATCCCGCATTCTTTTGAGGAGCAAGATCTCTTCATATAAATCTGTTCCGCCATGCGCCATAAATTATAACTTTATTGGATTTATAATTGATTCCATAGCGCTATCAAGTCTGAAGTATTTAAATAATCATACCAAGGTTTAGAGATATCAAAATGAATATTGCCAATATACATAATAACTTCTATCTAAAAAATCCAAACGAAGCTTTTTCAATTCTAATAGCGTATGTTCGAGTAATCAGCAAATCCAAAATTGTAACAGATTACTCGAACCCTCACTGAATTGGGTAAAATTCATATTAATAGGACAAAACTACTGATGAATACCAATCGTTCCAGCGTATTTCATGCTTTAATTGTATGCAGCAAATTTCGCCTCAAGTGTTCTTGATCAATTGCTGCAATAGGCGAAAATGAAGCATTTATAGATTAGTAAGTATACATTTGATATATTTATAATACCATGATGTTAGGAAATAGTTAAAAATTTGATTTATTACTATTATGATATCACTTATATCTATTCAAAAGCACAGCAAAAAATAGCAGGAATTATTCGAGAAAAGCGCTTGGTAATGAGTTGCACTGATTAACGGCTGGTCGTGTACCGTCATAAAAATTAAACCGCTTATAATAATTGGCATCTGTACATTTAATAACAATTGTGGTCTGCCTTAGTGGTATCACTCGTGCAGATGATGCTTAGTTGTCTTTTAGTTGTGGCCTGGTTGTTACCTGACCATGTATACCCCATACCTACCACAACTATACTACAAACATACCTCAAATATACTATTTAGGTATTTTTGAGGTATGCTTGAGGTAGGTATGGGGTA
>JAATFQ010000003.1 GCA_015655115.1 Sphingobacteriales bacterium | reverse complement strand
ATTGCCCAGCTTCAGGCGGATTCTTCGGAGGGCTTCAGAAAGATGATTGGAAACGGTCTGCTCTTTAAGGTTCAGTTTTTCCGCAATTTCTGACGTAGATAGCCTGGCTGCTTTCAACAGATAAGCCTCTTTCATTTTATCAGGTAAAAGTGCCACCTCCTGTGCAATCAGTTTTTCCAGTTCAAAGTATCCTTCCAGTTCGTCTATTGAAGCACTCGCCTCGATACGGCCGATGGCCTGGAGCATTACATTTTCTTTAACTTTTGCTGATCTGAAATAACTGAAAACCTGAAACTTAACTGCCGAATGCAGGTAATGTGAAAGCGCTGAGGTAATTTTCAGTGTATCCCTTCGCTGCCAGATATTGATAAATACATTTTGTACCAGGTCTTTTGCCGCATCTTCATCCTGTACACGTTTAAAAGCCTGAATATATAATCTTTCCCAATAATGATCGTATAATAGCGAATATGCTTTAACATCCCCATGCTGAAGGCGACTTAACAATTCTGTTTCGTTTATCCCTATTTGAAGCATGCCCAAAAGTAGGGTGTACATATAAACAAATGATTAAGTTAATATAAATTGCTAATCCGTTTTAGCATTGGCAGTTGATTTATAAACACGGGTCGCTTATTTTAATTATTATGATATGATAATCTTTACGGGGTGATCAGGATCACTTTTATAAAGCACTCTCTTTACTAATTTTGACTACATAAAAAATACCATATGTTGCAGCTTAAACCAGATGAATATCAAAATGTTATGGCTCTTTTGAGTCAGGTTCCCTATAATACGGTTTTAGCCAGGGCTGTTCTAAACGGGGAAGCATCCGGCGTTGTCTTTGCCGATCAGTCAGCTCAGCCCAGTGTATGCTACATCTTGCATCAGTATGGGATGTCTTTTTTGATTGGAGACATCACTAACGATGCTTTTCGGACTGACTTGCTTAAATATATACTTAACACAGAAAATCAGCGGAGCCAGGAAGAGTGGCTGCAGGTATATCCTGATCGGTGGAATGGTTATTTACGGGACCTGTTAGGCTCCCGGCTGGTAGAATATATGCCAAATCCCAATGATGATGCTACTGAGTATTGGAAAAATATCGCTGAGCATAAGATTGTTCAATGGACCCGGCTCAATTTCAAGTTTAACAGCTCCAGCTTTTCAGCACTCAATTTAGAATTGCCTGCAGGGTTTACCGTAGCTAAAATCGGGGCCGGGGTGAATGATATTAAAGGGGCTGTGGTTCCAGGCAAATTTTATAATAGTTTTCAGGAGTTTATTGATAAGGGCGTTGGTTATGGTGTTTTTGCTGATAATCAAATTATAAGTGCTGCTTTTTCTTCCGGTCTTACAGCTACTCAGCTGGAAATTGGTATTGAAACCGCTGCTGAATATAGAGGTAAAGGCCTGGCTGTATATGCTTGCGCTGCACTAATAAATTACTGTCTGGAAAATGGATTGGAGCCTGTATGGTCTTGCCGCAAAGAAAATGTAAGCTCTTTGAAGCTGGCGCTCAGACTTGGCTTTGAGATCTCCATGTGTATGCCATATTATAGTATCCCGGTGTCCTTAACATAAAAAACATATTAAAATAGAAGAGCTCATAAAGATTCTATTTTAATATGTTTTGATGGATAATTTTCCTGTCTCTTATTTAATAACTAATGTAACATCAATGTTGTTACGTGTTGCATTAGAGTAAGGGCATACCTGGTGTGCCTTATTGGCAAGGTCTTCGGCAGTAGCTTTATCTACTCCTGGTATTTCTATCTCCAAGACAACAGAAAGGCCAAAACCGCCGTCTTCACGCTTGCCAATACTTACTTCGGCAGTTACGGCAGTGGTACCAGTTTCTACTTTTGACTGTTTAATGATCAGGCTCAGGGCGCTGTCAAAACAAGCAGCATATCCACCGGCAAATAATATTTCAGGATTTAAATAGGTACCTGTAGGGCCTCCCATTTCTTTGGGGATGCGCACCTCGATGTCTAAAGATCCATCAGTTGATTGTACATGACCATTACGTCCTCCTGTTGCTGTTGCTTTCGCAGTATATAACTTTTCCATTTTTAAATTTGTGATTTCTATATAATTATTTTGTGATTCTAATTTACAATCCGGGCTGGCTCTCCATCTGTATGAGCATGTTGTCCAAAACCGACTTTATCTGGATATATTCTGCCCTGTTTAAATTGAGGCATTTGCTGAGCTCATCAGGAATATTTCTTGCTTTTTCCTGCATTTCACTGCCCAGCGGCGTTAGTCCTATCAGTACACTCCGCTCATCCTCAGGATCCCTTTGCCGGGTAAGTACCAACTTTTGTTCCAGTCGCTTAAGCAGGGGGGTAAGCGTCCCGCTGTCAAGATATAACCTGTTTCCCAGCTCTTTTACGGATATCAGCTTTTCCTCCCACAACACCAGCATCACCAGGTATTGAGGATAAGTAATATCCATATCGTTTAAAAGAGGACGATATAGTGTGGTCATCTGTCTGGATAGAACATATAATTTAAAGCATAGCTGATCTGCAAGTACCATGTTGTATTGTGTGTTATTTGATTGTGTAAAATTAAATAGTACCATCGTATTAATCAAGGATCCTGTGTAGTAGATTTGTAATAAAAGTTAACTTGATGGAATGCCTGTTAAAAAAAATCAAAACAGATATGGATAATAAAAGTTAATTTTAAATATGCAAACTGTTTCCCTATCCTGGCTCCGATCACTAGAAGTATTTAATGATGTTCCCGAAAATCAATTGCAATGGTTTAAGGACAATAGTGAGGATACCCTGCTTCAGAGCGGTGATTTCTTGTTTCAACCTGGTGAGCATATCAATGGGCCCCACCTGATAGTTTCTGGATCGGTGCAGCTGTATATCCTTCAGAATGGCGGCAGAAGGGAATTTACTACTTTTGTTGAAGGGGATGTGGTAGGCTATCTGCCGTATTCCAGAGGTATAGTAGCTATCGGCTATGCACAGGCAAAAGGAGAGGCACAGCTCCTTAGCTTCCCTACAGAAAGGATTATGGATATGATTAAAGATCACTTTGATCTTACGCAGGCATTTGTGCATGTAATGAGTAACCGCGTGCGGAATTTCACTGAAATGCGGCAGCAAAATGAGAAGATGATGGCTCTGGGCAAATTATCTGCCGGATTAGCACATGAGTTAAATAACCCTGCGTCGGCCATCGTTCGTGATTCTATATCGCTGAAAGAACACTTAAAGCTGGACCCGCAGGTACTCAAAGATATGGTGACGATTAGAATGGACGATAAACAGGCAGATCTATTAAATGAAGAGCTGTTTAAGGTGATTGCGGTGACTGACCGCCCATACTTAACTTTAAAACAACGTACGCAGCGGGAGGATGAAATTGCCGACTGGCTGGATGAAACCGGCGTTGATAACAGCTATACGATAGCTGAGAGTTTTGTCGACTTTAATTTTACGGTTGAGAACCTGACGGCCTGTGCAAAGCACATTCCTGAACCTCATCTATCTGCTGTTTTTAACAGGATCAGTAAACTGCTGATCACGGAACGGATAGTGGATGACATCCAGGAGTCGTCGGGCCGCATTGCTACGCTAGTCAACTCGGTGAAAAACTTTACGCATATGGACCGTGGCCAGGATAAACAGTACGCGGATATACATAATGGTATCCGCAATACGCTGACCATGCTGGGCTATAAAATTAAAAAAGGCAATATCACGGTTACTGAAGATTATGACCACACCCTGCCGGAAGTAAAAGCCTTAATTGGAGAGCTAAACCAAGTATGGACTAATTTGATTGATAATGCACTTGATGCTATGGAAGTTAATGGCAAGGGCACTCTTATGCTAAAAACGGAAAGGGACAGGGAATTTGTGCAGGTTTCTATTGGAAACGACGGACCGGATATTGATAAGGATACTTTGCCGAAAATATTTGATCCTTTCTTTTCTACTAAGGCTATGGGAAAAGGTACTGGCATGGGCCTTGAAGTGGTTCAGCGGATCGTGAACCAGCATAATGGATCTGTAAAGGTGAACTCAAAAAATGGATATACTGAATTTATTGTTTGTTTTCCAATGAATGGATAAAACTAGTTTGATAGTTACTATATTATTACCCCTGTCATAAAAATTAAGCTTAAAAAAATGAACCGCCCAATAATATTCTCTATAGATGATGATCCTCAAGTATTAAGAGCTATAAGCCGTGATCTGAAAACCAAATACAGTAAAGATTATAAGATCTTGAGCACCACTTCCGCAAATGAAGCGCTGGACAGCCTGATCGAATTAAAAAATAGTAATGATGTTGTTGCCCTTTTTTTGTGCGACCAGCGCATGCCTGAAATGGAAGGTGTTGAGTTTTTAGAAAAAGCAATGAAGATTTTTCCTGAAGCGAAGCGTGTACTGCTTACCGCTTATTCTGATACTGAGGCGGCTATTAAAGCAATAAATGAGGTAAGGCTGGATTATTACCTGATTAAACCCTGGGATCCGCCAGAGGAGAAGCTATACCCTATAATTAATGATCTGCTGGACGACTGGCAGAATGATTATATACCTGAATTTAAGGGGATCAAGGTTGTAGGTTTCCAGTTTTCACCTCAATCTCATATTATTAAAGACTATTTAGCCAGTAATTTGATTCCTTATCGCTGGCTTGATATTGAAAAGAACCCGGATGCTGCGGCATTATTATCAATTAATCAGTTAAAAAATACTGATCTACCCGTGGTATTTTTTGAAGAGGGTGACTTTTTACTGAAACCTTCTATTAAAGAAATAGCTGATAAGATAGGTAAGAACCCGCATGTAGTACATGATATTTATGATGTGGTAATTATTGGTGCCGGTCCGGCAGGACTTGCTGCGGCAGTTTACGGTGCCTCCGAAGGACTGAAGACGCTGATGATAGAGCGTAAAGCTCCCGGTGGACAGGCGGGCACGAGTTCAAGAATTGAGAATTATCTGGGCTTCCCCTCAGGATTAAGCGGTGCGGATCTCACCAGAAGAGCAATAAGCCAGGCAACGCGGCTTGGAGCGGGATTTCTTTCTCCTCAGTCGGTCAAGGATATTGTGGAAAAGGATGGTTATAAAACCATTATTCTCGAAGAGGGGCCTGAAATCATCAGCCGTACGGTGGTAATTACTACCGGAGTAGATTACCGCAAACTTGACGTTAAAGGGATTGATCTTTTTACCGGAGCAGGAATTTACTATGGAGCAGCAACAACAGAAGCTTCTGCATGCAGCGATAAGGATGTGTATATCATTGGTGGCGGCAATTCTGCCGGACAGGCAGCAATGTACCTGTCTAAGTTTGCGCGGCAAACCAATATCATCATCCGCAAAGACTCTTTAACAGAAACTATGTCGGCTTATTTAATTGAACAGATAGACCATACCCCGAATATTAGTGTTTTGGCCAATACGGAAGTTGTAGAAGCATCAGGACAGAATTCCCTTGAAAGGCTCAGCCTGATTAATGTGAAAACTAAAGAGATAACTGAACACGAAGCTGCCGCTCTTTATATCTTTATTGGTGCGAGACCTTATACGGATTGGATAAAGCTCGATATTATTAAAGATAAAAAAGATTTTATTGAGACAGGGCGCGAGCTTCGGAACTATGAGGGCTTTGCTAAAACATGGAAGCTTAAGCGTGATCCTTTTTTACTGGAGACAAGTTGTGCGGGAATTTTTGCTGCTGGAGATGTGAGAGCGGGTGCAATGAATAGGGTGGCTTCTGCTGTTGGTGAAGGCTCAATGGCGATAAGTTTTGTTCACAAATATCTCGCTGAAGGGTAACAAACAAGATGAAGATTAAGAACGCAATGTAGGTTACGAGAGCACTGAAGACTAAGAATCTGCGTTTTTATTTGCCTTTGGTATAAATAGCTGGATTAATTTTTCCTGCATGCTCTTGAGGGATTTTTGAATCTTAACGGCTATTCCAAATACCTTTTCGGCGGGCATTTCTTTGGATTCCAATAATTGTGTATATAAAGAAATCGTGGTCATGGGGCTTTTTAAATCGTGAACCAAACGATGAAGTATTTCATCGTTTGCCTTCGTAGTTTTCCTGGTAGCTAACTGTGAATCCAGTTTTTCCATAACTAGGGCTGATAATGCCTTAAGCATATCTATCTGTCTTTCTGACACCTGCATATGCGGTACAGTATCCGTTACGCCAATAGCACCAACAGCAAGGCCATCGGCTGTTATGATTGGCATAGCAGCATAAAATCTTATTTTACTGGTATCAGCACCGGATAAATAGGGGCTGCCTATAAATTCTGTGATTTGGTGGGTATCTTTGAAAATGGTAGCGTCTTTTTCAAGGATCGTTAATGCGCACAGGCTATCGGCTCTTTGAATTTTCACATTGGGCATACTGCTGATGTTGGCTTTGAAAAAAACCATATCCCGATCTACAAAACTTATAAAAGCATTTCCTGTTTCAAATATTCCTGCGGCCAGTTTTGCCAGTGTGTCAAAACCAGTTTCGGCATTGGTATCCAGGATTTCATAGCCATGCAGTCTTTCTATCCTTGTTTCATCATTTACAGGGATGATGTTTGATGGCTTTTTATAATTTACCATTTCATAATTTCCTCAAATTGGCAGTGGGTTGCTACTCAGTAACGGCAAAATTTCGTCTACGTACTTCCTTTCATTAGCCAGTCGCGGAACCTTATGCTGTCCACCCAATTTACCTTTTGATTTCAGCCAGTTATAAAAAGTATCATTTGGTGCATTGTGCACCTTCGGTCTGCGCAGTGCCATATCGTTAAACCGTTTGGCATCGTAGTCAGAATTGATATCTCTCAGGGTCTGGTCCAGTATATCTATAAATTTCTCAAAATTATCAGGTTGCTGATCGAATTCTATGATCCATTCATGCCCGCCAACTTCCGCCCCCTTGAAATAAATCGGACAAGCGGTATAATCCTTGAAAGCGGCACCTGTTTCCTTACAGGCCTTGCTGATGGCTTGTTCGGCGTTGTCAATAATCACCTCTTCACCAAAAGCATTGATGAAATGTTTAGTGCGGCCTGTTATCTTTATCCGGTAAGGCGATAAGGATGTGAATTGCACGGTATCTCCAATTAAATAACGCCATAATCCTGCATTAGTGGAAATCACTATTGCATAGTTTTTATTGAGTTCAACTTGTCCGAGGCAAAGTGTCTGAGGGTTTTCCTCATGAAGCTGATCAAGGGGCAGAAACTCGTAATAGATACCATAATCAAGCATTAGCAGCATTTCCTGAGATTTCAGCTGGTCCTGAATGCCGAAAAACCCTTCAGAGGCGTTGTAGGTTTCCAGGTAATACATTTCGTTGGAAGGTATCAATTCATTGAACTGATCCTTATATGGATTAAAGTTTACCGCACCATGGACATATAGTTCCAGATTTGGCCATACCTCAAGCAGGTTTTTTTTACCTGTAATTTCCAATACTTTTTTAGCAAGAACAATAGTCCATGTAGGGACACCCGAGATGTTGGTTACGTTTTCTTTAATGGTAGCCTCAGCCATTTTCTCCATTTTCTGTTCGTAATTGTCCATCAGGGCAATGGAAATATCCGGAGTGCGGTAATATTCTGCCCACATGGGCAGGTTTTTAATCAGTACCGCCGACAAGTCACCATAGAATGAGTCTTCGCTTAACTGGTTAATTTGGTGACTTCCCCCCAATACCAGGGCTTTTCCGGTAAGAATCTGATTGTTGGGTTTATTCTTGCAGAAGATAGAGATGAGATCTTTACCTCCTTTAAAATTGCATTCTTCTAATGCCTCCTGCGATACAGGAATGAATTTGCTCCTGTCGCTCGTAGTACCCGAAGATTTAGCAAACCACTTGATCTCGGATGGCCACAGGATATTCTGCTCACCATTGAGCATACGTTCTATATATGGCTTCAGCGTATCATAGTTCTGTATGGGTACACGTTTTTTAAACTGGTCACAATTCTCAATAGATTTGTAATCATACTTTTTTCCCCATTCCGTGTTTTCTGCCGAAGAGATCAGCGTATGAAACCATTCATCCTGTACATCCAAAGGATATTTCATGAAAAGCTCTATCTGATGGACACGCTTTTTCATGTACCAGCTGAAAATTGAATTTACAATTGCCATATTTGGTTAGTATAGTTTTATAAGTTTTTACTTCGAAGTACAAAATTTGAGCCTAAATACACCTTCCTTACCATTTCATTTGCGGCAAGTACTTCTGGGGTGCCAGATTCCAATATTTTACCCTCAAAAAGCAGGTAAGCCCTGTCTGTAATAGAAAGGGTTTCCTGAACATTATGATCTGTAATCAGGATGCCTATATTTTTGTTTCTGAGCTTGGCTACTATCGTTTGGATCTCCTCAACAGCAATGGGGTCTACCCCTGCAAAGGGCTCATCCAATAAAATGAAATTCGGACTTGCTGCCAGTGCCCTGGCGATTTCTGTCCTCCGGCGTTCTCCACCCGACAGCAGATCGCCCCTGTTTCTTCTTACTTTATGTAAGCTAAACTCATCAATCAGTTCTTCCAGCTTGTCCTGACGCTCATCTTTTTTCATGTCCGTCATCTCCAGGATAGCCAGAATATTATCTTCAACGGTAAGCTTCCTGAATACCGAAGCTTCCTGCGCAAGATATCCTATTCCTTTTTGTGCCCTTTTATACATGGCATCGGTAGTAATATCTTCATCATCCAGATAAATTGTGCCCTCATTGGGTTTAATCAAGCCCACAATCATGTAGAATGAGGTAGTTTTTCCTGCTCCATTCGGTCCCAGAAGACCTACAATCTCTCCCTGGCTCACACTAAATGAAACGTCATTTACTACAGTCCGCTGCTTGTATTTTTTAATAAGATGATCGGCTCTTAATATCATGTGTGCTGTTAATTGTTAATTTTTATTGCCTTAATATTCAGTTGAATACGTTTTTGCTCTTTCCATACATTTTCTTCTACTGTGTAGCAGATAGAAAATGGCTGGTTGGGCCGTAACAAACTCTCATATTCCGCGAGGCCAAAGCCAATACTTTCAAAAATAGCTGAATTTTGTTGTTTAACACTCAACTTTAAATGTTTTGTTCCAACAACATACGGACGGCCAACATAAATAAGGTCCCTGCTTATAAATACGGGTGCAGGATTCATAGGCCCAAAAGGGGACATCTGTGAAATAATACGCTGAAATTTTCCGTTTATCTGGCTCAACTGAATTTCGCTGTCGATATAGATTTCCGGACAAAGTAGGTCGTCTGTGATTGTCGAGGATACGATGTGCTCAAAACGTTCGGCAAAAGCCCCAATATTTTCTTGTTTCATCGTTAGCCCCGCAGCAAACTTATGTCCGCCAAACTGGACCAGTAAGTCGGCACAGCCTAACAAAGCCTCGTACAAATCATATCCGGGTACAGATCTCGCTGAGCCCGTAAGGAAACCATTTGAATGGGTAAGAACAATTGTAGGCCGGTAATATTTCTCCGTTAGCCGCGACGCTACGATACCAATAACGCCTTTATTCCAGTTTTCATTATAAACAACCGTAGTTTTCTTATTTATAAGGATCTCAGAATCATCAATGAGGGCTAATGCTTCGGCAGTGATATTTTGGTCGGTTGTTTTACGGTCACTATTTTGCAGGTTGATAAAGAGGCTCTGTTCTTTAGCCAAGTCATCTTCTGTACATAGCAGCATTTTTACTGCCTGATTACCGTGGTCCATACGGCCGGCAGCATTAATTCTTGGAGCAAGCGTAAAAACAACATCGGTAATAGTCAGGTCTTTGTCTTTACCAAAACTATCCATCAGTGCTTTTAACCCTATACAAGGGTTGGTATTTAATTTAATTAACCCAAAATAGGCGAGTGTGCGGTTTTCATCAATAACAGGGACAATATCTGCGGCAATGCTTACCATCACCAGATCCAGGTATTGCTCGTATGCCGAGGCCGGCAAATTATGCGTGATGCTGTATGCCTGGGCAAGCTTAAAGCCAATTCCGCAACCCGCAAGTTCCTTAAACGGATATGGGCAATCTGCTCTTTTAGGGTCCAGAACTGCTACCGCTGCAGGAATTTCATCTCCTGGTAAATGGTGATCACAAATGATAAAATCTATGGCTAAGGAGTTGGCATAATCTACTTTATCATTGGATTTTATCCCGCAATCCAGCGCAATGATCAGTGTGATGCCATTGGCATAGGCATAATCAATTCCGGCAGTAGAGATACCATAGCCTTCTTTATGCCTGTCGGGGATATAGTAATTTATGTTTGGCGTAAACTGCTTAAAAAAGCTGTAGGCAAGTGCTACAGAAGTCGTGCCATCTACATCGTAATCGCCATAGATGAGTATTTTCTCCTCTGCTGCCAGTGCAGCATCTATTCTTTCCACAGCCTTTTTCATGTCTTTCATCAAAAAAGGATCGTGTAGTTGTGCCAGCTGGGGACGAAAGAAATCTTTGGCTTCATCGAAAGAGAGAATTCCTCGCTGTACTAATATCTGTGCTAAGCTGGTATCTATATTTAATTGTTGTGCAAGCGAATCTATAGTTTCCTTGTCGCCTTTTACGGCTTGCACCCATCTTTTTTCCATTTAGTCTTTATTTGTTATTCAATGGTAATGGAGCTTGCATGAGCTTCTGGTATTTTTTGTTTACTGTAAGCTCATGCAGGTTCCATTTAGTCTTTATTTGTTATTCAATGGTAATGGAGCTTGCATGAGCTTCTGGTATTTTTTGTTTACTGTAAGCTCATGCAGGTTCTATTTAGTCTTTATTTGTTATTCAATGGTAATGGAGCTTGCATGAGCTTCTGGTATTTTTTGTTTACTGTAAGCTCATGCAGGTTCCATTTAGTCTTTATTTGTTATTCAACGGTAATGGAGCTTGCATGAACTGTGTGTTTAGATAGTTCTGTGACGTTAAGTTCATGCAGGTTCCATACCTTTGCTTAGTGATTTTGTAAAGATATCATAATTATTCTTTTGACTAATATCTATGCCATTGCAAGTTTTTACTTTAAACGAGGGTGCCTATTCTGTAGCTGCAGATAAAAAATTCCTTCCTTTTGATGCTGAGAAAGATAATCCTAAAGACAGGCCTGCTTCGTTATTTATCAACGTTCAGCCTTTTTTGGTGAAATTTAATGATCTCCTGATTTTATTCGACACAGGATTAGGTTATAGCAATGAAAAGGGAGAAATGGTTCTCCATGAAAACATAAAAAAAGCGGGCTTTAGTCCCGATGATGTAGACTATGTTTTAATGTCTCATTTACATTTTGATCATGCAGGTGGTATGGTTCACCATGTAGGTGATACGATGGAGCTAAGTTTTCCACATGCAACATACGTTATCCAGCGTGGAGAATGGGAGGGAGCATTTACCAACACTTCAACTTCATACAGAACGCAGATCTTCGAATTTCTGCAACGTAATGCACAATTGATATTTGTAGATGATTCAGGTACCTTCCTGCCAGGGATTACACATGAACTTACGGGTGCCCACACTCCTTATCACCAGGTATGGCTGCTAGACGACGGAAAAGATAAAGTCTTTTTCGGCGGCGATGTATTACCGGAACCCGGAGAGCTACTCCGTAAGTTTATTGCAAAATACGACTATGATGGCCGTAAAGGAATGGTGTTACGTGAAGAGTATGGCAAAAGAGCTGCATCAGCGCATTGGAATTGTCTATTCTACCATGGTAAAACCCGGTCTACCGGGTTCATTGAATTTAAAGAAGGACAGTTTAAAATAGTTTAAACTATCCTTCTTTACCTTCAAAAAGAGCTATTAAACGTTCAATGGAAAGGGGTTTAGAGATAAATCCTTTAACCATTTTATACGTTTTAGCTTTTTCGATATCATTTTCATATACTGAAGAAGAAAGCATATACATGTCTATGTTTTCTTCTATTCCCAATTTTTCATAAGCTTCAAGAAATTCCCATCCGTTTAATATCGGCATATTAATATCTATTAAGATCAGCTGAGGAAGTGGTTGTCCGGTAGTTATTAATTCGTTGATATAATCAATGGCAAGCTGTCCATTGGTTTTTGCTACCATTTTAGCTTCATACCCTGTTTTTTCAACAATTTTCTTAATAATGAATATATTTATATCATCATCGTCAATTACAAGGAGATTGATTTTAGAGTTCATTAGCTTTTCGATTTATCAATGGATTTTGGCGCAATGGAATAAAGGTATAAAATAGAACGGTAAACTAATTGGATAGCAGATATTATTTTAGCAAAAAAAGGACTATTAAATGGTAATAGCCCTTTTTATACTGAAATGATTCAGTCTATTTTTTAGCAACAAGTTTAATGTCCAATTCAAATTCATCATAGATAAACTTATCGCCTATATCTGGCATAGCAGATTTAGATTTGAACTTAATGCCATATTTGGTCCTGTCGACCATAACTTTTTCTGCTGTAGCAATCAGGGAGCCATCAGCAGCCCATGTAACAGTAGCCGGGAAAGTAATAGGACTTGTGATACCTTTTAGTGTCAAATCGCCTGTTACGGTAACTGTTGAAGAGCCATCACTTACCACTTTTTTGATAACGAAAGCAGCTGTAGGGAATTTCGCTACGCCAAAAAAGTCATCAGCTTTTAAATGGTTTTCCAAATTTGCGCTGTTGTCGGCATCTTTAATAGTTGCCATATCGATCACAAAGCCGCCTTTAGTCAGTTTCTTTCCGTTGAAGCTTAAAGAACCGGATTTTAGTTTAATGGTGCCATTGTGTGAACCAGCGAATTTTTTGCCCTCCCAGGTAAGGGTAGATTTTTCGGTATCTACTTTGTAGATATCTTCTTTTGTAGACCCAGCCTTAAAAGAAGAGGCCGCAATCACAAATAAGAGTAATGCCGCAGTTGTCAATTTTGATTTCATATGATTGTTATTGGTTTTTAGCTTTAAATATTTGTAGGGGTTTTTCCATTATTCAAATAACAGAGAAACCCCTACAATATTTTATAGGCTAATATATAAATTATGGATTAAACTGCAGCAGTTTCTTCTTCCATATAACTTTCAACCGGCGGACAAGCGCAGATCAGTGAACGGTCACCATGCGAATCATTTACTCTGCCTACAGAAGGCCAGAATTTATGCTCAGCAACATAGGCTAATGGAAATGCAGCAGTTTGTCTGCTGTAGGCATGTACCCATTCATTTCCTGTAACCTGTGCAGCAGTATGCGGTGCATTTTTTAAAGGATTGTCTTTTTGATCCAGCTCTCCTTTTTCTATAGCAGTAATCTCATGTCTGATAGCAATTAAAGCATCACAGAAACGATCTAACTCATGTTTAGGCTCACTTTCTGTAGGTTCTACCATCAATGTTCCTGCTACAGGGAAAGATACTGTTGGCGCATGGAAACCATAGTCCATCAGTCTTTTTGCAATATCCACTACTTCGATACCGAAGCTCTTGAATGCACGGCAATCCAGGATCATTTCATGTGCACAACGGCCTTTACTTCCGGAATACAATACAGGATAGTGTTCTTCCAGACGTGCTTTCATGTAGTTCGCATTCAGAATAGCATACTCAGTTGCTTTTTTCAAACCTTCGCCACCCATCATAGCGATATAAGCATGAGAGATAATCAGAATAGATGCCGATCCCCATGGTGCTGAAGATACCGCAGGAATAGATTTCTCATTGTTGATGTTTACCACAGAGTGACCTGGTAAATATTTAACCAGGTGTGCTGCCACACCGATAGGACCCATCCCAGGACCACCACCGCCGTGAGGAATACAGAAGGTTTTATGTAAGTTAAGGTGACATACGTCAGCACCAATGTTCGCCGGACTTGTTAAGCCTACTTGTGCGTTCATGTTTGCGCCATCCATATATACCTGTCCTCCATTTGCATGGATCACTTCGCAAATCTCTACTATACTTTCCTCAAATACACCATGTGTAGAAGGATAAGTAACCATGAAGCATGATAAGTTAGCGGCATGTTCTTCAGCTTTTGCTTTTAAGTCAGCCACATCAATATTACCTTGCTCATCACATTTAACGATAACAATCTTCATTCCTGCCATAGCAGCAGATGCCGGATTTGTTCCGTGTGCTGAAGAAGGGATTAAGGCAATATTACGGTTATGATCCCCGCGGTCCTGGTGGTATGCACGGATAACCATCAGACCTGTGTATTCACCCTGGGCACCAGCATTGGGCTGCAGGCTCATGGCGGCGAAGCCGGTAATCTCACTTAACCATTTGTCGAGCTCATTGAATACCGTATAATAACCAGCTACCTGATCTGCCGGAGCAAATGGGTGTACCTGGCCAAATTCTGCCCAGGTAACAGGGATCATTTCTGTGGTTGCATTCAGTTTCATGGTACATGAACCCAAAGCGATCATAGAATGACAAAGAGAAAGGTCTTTTGCCTCCAGGGATTTAATGTAACGCAGCATTTCATGTTCTGAATGGTGCGAATTAAATATAGGGTGTGTAAGGTATGCTGAAGTTCTTTGCAAAGCTGCCGGAATTACAGTCTGTATGTCTTGCTCATTTACAAGCTCAACACTGTTCGCTGCTATTCCCTTAACTTTAGAAAAGATTTTATTCAGTAATTTGATGTCTTCAATGGATGTTGTCTCGTCCAGAGCGATAGTAGCAATAGTACCATTGTAGTGCAGATTGATTTCATTGTCGATACATTCTCTGTGGATTGAATCTTTTAAAGCACCAAGGTCTACACGGATAGTATCAAAAAATACATCATTTAATGGTGCATACCCAATGCTTTCTAACGATTCAGAAAGCGCAACAGCCAGGCCATGTGTCCTTTCTGCAATTAATTTTAAACCTTTAGGGCCATGGTATACTGCGTAGAAACCAGCCATAATAGCTAACAAAGCTTGTGCAGTACAGATGTTTGATGTTGCTTTATCCCTTCTGATATGCTGTTCCCTGGTTTGAAGGGCCATACGTAAAGCATAGTTGTTATGGTTATCGATAGTTACACCGATAATACGTCCCGGAATGGAACGCTTGTATTCGTCTTTCGTTGCAAAATAAGCGGCATGCGGACCACCAAATCCCATTGGCACTCCAAAGCGTTGTGTAGTACCAACTACGATGTCAGCTCCCCATTCTCCCGGAGGGGTTAACAAAGTAAGGCTCAAAATATCCGCTACTACTGTCAGCTTTACATTTTTAGCATGTAACTGTTCAGCAAATGAGCGGTAATCAAACACTTGCCCGTTCCCGGCAGGATATTGAACAATAGCACCAAAAAACTCTTCTGTTAATTCAAAAGTCTGGTGGTCGCCAATTACAAGTTCAATACCGAAAGGGTTAGCACGTGTTTTTAAAATATCTATAGTTTGTGCGAACAACAATTCAGAAACAAAGAATTTCTTTGCCTCTTGGTTTTTGCGCAGGCTATATTGCATAAACATGGCTTCTGCAGCAGCAGTACCTTCATCCAGCAAAGAAGCATTGGCAATTTCCATACCGGTAAGGTCTATCACCAGGGTCTGGAAGTTCAGCAATGCCTGCAAACGTCCCTGGGCAATTTCTGCCTGGTAGGGAGTGTATTGCGTATACCATCCTGGGTTTTCAAATACATTCCGCAAGATTACTCCCGGAGTGGTGGTATCATAATATCCCTGGCCTATATAAGATTTGAAAACCTTATTTAAGGAAGCAGTTTGTTTAAGGCTGGCGAGGTATTCTTTCTCAGATTTTGCAGCCGGCAAATTTAATGGCTGTTTTAACCTGATTTTCTGAGGAACAGTCTGTTCAATTAACTCAGCAACAGAACCCAGACCCAGGGTGCTTAACATGGCGTCAGTATCATCCGAATTAGGAGCAATGTGACGGTCTTTAAAGTCTTCTTTGTAATGAATGTTTAAGCTCATGAAGTGTAGCAATAAATTTGCGCAAAGGTACTAAATTTTCAGTTTTATTCTAAAGGAATATGGTACAACAGGTTTTACTTTGATAATTGTCGCAGATACATTTGAACAGTGTTTTCAAGCCCTAAATACAAGGCGTCACTAATCAATGCATGCCCGATGGATACTTCCAGTAAATTGGGAATGTTGTCCGCAAAATATTTGAGGTTATCCAGATCCAGGTCGTGCCCTGCGTTAATTCCCAGCCCCAGCTTATTTGCCGTATGTGCAGCCTGTGTATAAGGTGTAATTGCTTTTAGCGGATCTTTTTTGAAGTTCGCAGCATAAGACTCGGTATATAATTCTATGCGGTCTGTGCCTGTTGTTTTTGCAGCCTCGATCATTTCCCTTACAGGATCTACAAAGATGGAAACACGGATGCCTTTATCTTGAAAGAGGGTGACCATTTCTTTCAGGTAGTCCTGATGTTTAATGGTGTCCCAACCATGATTGGAAGTGATCTGGCCTTCAGTATCGGGTACTAATGTTACCTGTGCAGGTGCATTTGCCAGTACCAGGTCTACAAATTTCTGCTCTCTACAGTTGCCTTCGATATTGAATTCTGTAGCTATTGCCGCTTTGAGGTCAAAAACATCCTGATAGCGGATTTGCCGCTCATCGGGACGCGGATGCACAGTTATTCCTTGTGCACCAAAACGTTCACAATCAAGTGCTACCTTCACCAGGTCTGGGTTATTTCCTCCGCGACTGTTGCGTAACGTGGCTATTTTATTGATATTTACTGATAGTTTTGCCATGGACAAAGATAGTTGATAAAATATGAAGCGGTATAATCT
>JAATFQ010000024.1 GCA_015655115.1 Sphingobacteriales bacterium | reverse complement strand
TGTTGCCACGCCTGCCTTTAGAGGCAAGCCGGAGCATGAAGATGAAAATTTCAACCTATCTCCCTGTTTTTACATTAAGTAATTCTAGTATTCCCAGATATCTCTATTTGGGTAGGGGATTTTTCAGGCCTCTCAAAAGCTTAACCTCATTTTAACAAAAAAATTATACAGATGAAAACTATAATAACATATGTTGTGGTATTTGCACTGGCTATAGCTATGGCAATTGTGGTCAGATATTATTACCTGGAAACCTACCTGGTTCAATCCATCTCAATGAACAAGACACTATTTGATGGAGATAAACTACTCATTATAAGAACGAAATATGTAAGATCAGGAGATGTTTTGGTTTTTTTTCACAATCAAGAAACATACGTTAAGCGGCTGATTGGTTTACCTGGAGATACGATACAGATAAATCAACGAATATTATACGTGAATCATAAAAAGAAAATTGAAAGATATATCAATGCTGGGCCAAACGGCAATCTTGCAAAAAGAACCGATCCTACAATTATGAGTTATTATGGCGTTAACTGGACAGTAGAAAATTTTGGCCCATACGTTGTGCCCCGAAAAGGCAGCAAAATAATGCTAGACAATAAGAATTTTAATATTTATAAAAAACTCTTAGATAAGGAATTGGAACCCAATTTTAATATAGAAGATATGATGAATCAGGAGTATGTTTTTAAGAATGATTACTATTTTATGATAGGAGATAACAGATTATTTTCAGAGGATTCAAGAATGTACGGCCCATTAACAAAGTCGGACATTATCGGAAGGGCAGATTATATTCTTTTTTCTAAAAATAATATTTGGAGGGGCTCATTTAAAAAGATATAAAGTTTGTTTTAGTAACACCTGATATTAAGCTCAATCTTTTTGCGGAGATAGTATAGATAAAGGTGGTACACCATGAAACTTAAAGATAAGAGTGAAATAACAGATTACTAATAATGAAAAAGAAAAAAATACTATTATATGGATTGATGTTGCTGATCATTCTGTCTGCTTCTATGCGGTTCATAGATATAGTAGAAGATTTCAGGACCCAGGTTTCCGGCTATTATCATGAAAAGATAGGAAGTGTTCTTTTTCTGCACACCGATAAATCTATTTATATTCCAAATGAGAGCATCTGGTTTAAAGCATACCTTTTAGACAGTAGCCCCCTGCTGCACGAGGTCTTATATTTACGTTTGCTGAACGACCAACAACAAATAGTTCTGCAGAAGCAATTCCTGGTTTACGATATTCGCTCGAATGGTGAAATGCTGTTACCAGTTAACATGGCTCCGGGACGATATCGACTCATTGCGTATACCGACAAAATGATCAGCTTTAATCCGGAAAATGTATTTATGCAGCAGATACAGGTGATAAAAGATCAGTCCTCTGACTTGAAAGCGGAAGCATCGGTTACAGATAGCGCTGATTTTTCAACAGGTAAAAAGCCGGAAATAATCATTAAAGTCAGTGCTGATGATCATAAAATTGAAAAAGCCCGGGGAATTTATAAAATATACACATCAGACAAGAGGACCATTATAGAGGGCAAATTTGTGACCGGGACTGGCGGTATTACAACATTCAATTTCACCTACCCCCTTATTGCTAAGGACGAGGATTTGTTTTTACAATGCAAAGTTACTGATAAGGATCAGTCAAAAGAGTTGAATATTCGCTTACCTAAAACAACGTCAACGATTACAGCACATTGTTATCCTGAGGGGGGCCATTTGATAAACGGCACCGCCAATCGGGTCCTGATAGCAATTACTGATGCCAGCGGACAGCCTTTGGCTACAAAAGTAGATTTAAAGAGCGAGACAAAACAGATAGTTACCACCACTACCAATACAGAAGGACTTGGATTGATAACCTTTAAGCCTGATATCAGGGAAAAATATAGCCTGGTAATTAACCGCGCCGGATATCTTACAACAATTGCTTTCCCGGTAAAAATAGATCTGGCAGGATATATTATTCAATTAACAGGGCCACCAGATCATCCCATGATTATGGTGAAAAACCAAAATATGCAGGGAAATATCCTTTTATTGGGACGAACGCTTTCAGAATTAAAATTAAACAAAAACTTAAACTTAAAGAATGGCGATTCAATACTGGTTTCTTTGCCTCAAAATGATTCTGTAAATCACATTATTGACCTCGGCTTATTTGGTGCGGATAATAATCTTCTGGCCGAGCGCCTGATATATGTTCCAGTACCCGAAAAATACCACATTACTTTTCATTTTGACAAATCAGGTTATACATCGCGAGAAAAAGTACTGGCCGATATCATAGTGACCGATGTAAATGGAAACAACGTTTCTGCTAACCTTTCAGTTGCAGTGGTAGCCAAACAAACACTTGATCCGTTAGTTGAAAAACGAATTACCGAGACTGATCTAAATGCTTTACGTTATTATCGAACAAATAAAAAAGACATAAATGAGCTTAATAATGAGTTGATAAGGGAAGATATCAAAACAGGTGATTGGACCACCGTAATGAACTATCAACTTAAAGGGCAAATAAAAATATTTTCGCAGGCAGCCGGTGTTTCTGGTTATATCGTCCACAAAAAGAATAAAAAAATCGATTTGAAAACATTATATCTTTATGGAAAATCGGGTGTAACTGTGGTTCCTGTTGATGTCAATGGAAAATTTTCCATACCGGCAAAGGATTTGGTTACGCAAAGTGGGGAAATCAAGTATCTGCTTGTCAACAAAGATTTTAATGAAAAGTATGATCTGCAGATTAAAGATTATTCGGCCGATTTTGATACAAAGTTGGTCTTGACTAGCCTGCCGGAGAACTTACCTGTTTATGACCCTATTAAATATTCAGCTCAACTCTCGGCTGTGTTGTCAGGAAGGATACTTAGGGAAGTTGTTATCAAGGGGAGGAAAAGTACATCAGTTTCGTCTGGAGATTTTAATGTGACGGATTACCATTCTACCAATTGCAGCGACTATGTATGTTTTAACAATATACTGAACTGTAAAGTTCACCCTGGAGGTGGGATCCCCCCTACAGAAGGACAGATATATGTATTAAACGGCCGGCCGGTCAGATATATTGGTTGTGAGTCAAATAACAAGTCGACTAATAACGTCTTTAAGCTAAAAAATATCGCTTCGCCACAAACTTTTTATTTACCTGATTATGCCAGGGAGGCCATTTCAGCGCCCGAATTACAATCCACCATATTCTGGGAGCCAAATTTAAACACCCAGACGAATGGAAAAAGCACTATCGAATTTTATACTTCGGATATCAAGGGAGCTTTTACAATTGTTGTACAGGGGTTGATCGTAAAGAGCTTAACACCTGTTTTTGGAAAGGCGGACTTCAGTGTGATACAAAAAAAAGAACCCTCTAATAAAAATTGATTGCCCTATATGGAAAAACTGAAAACAACTCTATTATATATTGGCTTTCAATTTATACTATTTTTTACTTTATCTAACCAGGCGGAAGCGCAGGAAGCCATCTATAAGCCCACGCTTATCGTCTCGATAAGGGATTCGCTTACGCGCAATTTATTACCATCTGTTATACTAATTTTGCGAAAGCACCAGGGAGCGACAAAGACCTTCCTGGTCAATCAGGGGGAATTAGCTATTAATGGTCTGGACACAGGAAATTATCTTATATCATTTACTAAGGTAGGTTATCGGTCGCTGGATACGACATTACAGGTCGATAATATAAGATCAAATAAATTGAATGTTTATCTGGGAGTTACAAGTAATGTATTGAAGACAGTAAATATCGTATCAAAAAAGAGTTTAATTACTCAAGACCTGGACAAGATCATCTACAATGTTAAGGATGATCCTTTAAGCGTCAATAATAACCTATATTTTTTAATGCCCAAAATCCCACTTGTCAGTTTAAGCGGAAGCGAACAAGTTCAACTCAAAGGCAGTCAAAGTTTTATTGTGCTTGTAAATGGTAAAAGAAGCTCTTTGTTTAACAATGATCCTACTGTTGGTTTCAAAACGCTTCAGGCTAGTAATATTGACAAAGTTGAAGTTTATACTATTCCACCAGCCAGGTTTGATTCAGAAGGACTTACCGGCGTTATTAATGTCATCACAAAAAAGCCTGTTGCCGGATACACAGGAAATATAAATGGTGACTTTGCGACCAATAATAGTGATGCGGGTGGACAGTTTAACTATAAAGAAGGCAAAATTGGATTGAGTTTTAGTGCATACGGTTATGATCAATATCCACCAAAAACAGATCAGTTTCTGCAAAGAGAAACCTCAGGGGAGAACAATTCCCTTTTATCGGAGAATGGTAGTTCCCAAAATAAGATTAAATTGGGATATACATCTTTTGAATTTACGCTAGAGCCTGACAGTCTAAATCTTATTTCAATTTCCGCTTCAGGCAACTTAAGAAAAACAAACCAATCAAAATACTTTATGGATGAAATATCTGGCAATCTTTTACAAAGATATAATTACCAGAATGATAATATAAAACATGATAAAAATGGGGATGTTAGTGTAAATTATCAACGCAATTTTAAGAAGAATAAAGCCAAACAGTTTAATACTTCTTACCAGTATAATTCAGCCAAAAATGAATTTACAGGTAATACGCAATATTTTAACCAGCTGAACTATGACCGACCCGATCTATTTCAAAATAACAATTCTTCTTTTAAGGAACATACGATTCAGATAGACTATGTTCAACCTCTGAAACTGATGACGATTGAAGTTGGTAGTAAAGCTGTATTCCGTGAAAATAAAAGTTTATATGATTATAAATACACTGGTTCTTCTCAAAATATGCAGACTTCAGAAAATGAAAACTTTTCAGATCATCAGGGGATCTTTGGATTTTATGGGTCTTTACAATACAAAAAAGGCAAGTGGGGCATCAAAGCGGGAGTTCGTGGTGAAGAAACCACCGTCTCCAATCATGACTATAATAGCATTGCATCAGAATTTCAACAGGACTACTTTAATATCATTCCCACTCTGAACATACAAAGAAAGCTGTCTACAAATGAAAATCTATCTTTAGGATTTACACAAAGAATCCAACGGCCCGGAATCTGGCAAATGAATCCATTTACCGATAGGTCAAACCCAAATTTTTACCTTTCTGGGAATACGAATTTAAAGCCTGTTTTAAACAATGTATTCGAAATGAATTATAGAAATACGGGTCATGTTACTTTTATAATAGGTGGTAATTATTCATTTGCAAGGAATACAATTCAGCGGGTAGTTACCTACTCATCCGATTCTGTAAGTCGCTCAATCTATCAAAACATTGGCAAAAATTCCAACTTGGGACTTAATTTATCAGTAAATGCATCTATGCTTAAGCGTCTTGATCTATCCCTTAATACGCGGATCTACTATACCCGGCTCCAGGGAAAATTAGATCAACAAATGATTAAAAATTCAGGACTGCAAGGTAATGCCACATTATTTGCTAGTTATAGGTTTAACAAAACTATGAGTTTAAATACTAACCTGGGTTTTACAAGTGATGCAATCTTACTGCAAGGTTCCACAAACGCATATATCTATAATATCATTAATTTCAATAAGCAAATCCCTAAAATCAACACTACTGTATCGGCAGGCATCACCAACCTATTCAATAAATATCGGACTTTAACAAGTTACTTATATAGTGAGGATTTTAATCAGACTTCTGTTGACCGTATTAACTCACAGATATTTAGGGTAAGTATCAATTATCAATTTGGTAAATTAAGGCCTACGAGAAAAGCTAAGAATATTATAAATAATGACGATTTAGACCGCGAAATTCCGAAATAAGAAACGAATACAGGCTCTTTTTATATTAAAAGATATTAGGATTCAGTTCAAAATGGGATCGGATATTTTTGCTTACCCTTAATGTTATCGTTATGAAAACTAATTTTTAGTGTGCTTTTCTTTTTGAAAAAGCCGAACAACAACAAAGAACGAGCCGTTTATTTTATCTTTTTAAGAATTACAGTGGGTGGAGTTCGTGCGGAAATGTCAACAAGCTGGAGTTGCAAACCGGAGCGATGGAACGCAAAGCCCTAAAAGTCATTAGCACAAAGGAAGAGTTAGAATACCTAGAGAACCAGATTTTCGCGAATTTATAAAAGTCCTGAAAGGTTTCCTGCTCATCATAGTATACGAGCCAACCATTAAGAACTTTGTTGCCAAACTTTATAGTTTTATTGGTTTTGACACCGTAAAACATTAATTTTCTCCCCCAACTGAATACACTCAAAGAATCTGCAATCCGAGGGCTTGCGGTCTGGAGCGCGTCTTTTTTTGTGGTTTGCAATGTGAAAATACTAGAGCCGGTATCAAACATTACATACTCCGTTATACCATTGATCATTAACGGGATCTTTGGCCTTCCATCGTCACTTTTAAAAGGTTGAAAAGTTGACGATTTATATTGTTTGAGTAATTCCTCACACACCAATTCGTTGTTGGACATAATCTATGATCAGAATTTTGTTTTGGAACAGGTCAGGCCCGATCGTTCCGATAAGTTTCTCGGTAGCAGAAAGTATGGAATCTTGATTTAGTAAATAAAACAGATATATAATTTAGTATGAGAACATAAGAGGCTATACTTTTGTAAAGGCAAATTCAAACTGTTATCTTTGAGAATATTCTAAGCCGATGACGAACAAACTCTCATTGCTGGCACTCTCAATTATCCTGCTGGCTTCTTGCAAGAAAAATGATCCGGATATACCTATTGAGTCAGTTAAATTCTCAAAGATAGAATCAGTTTTCACCCCTTATCAATACCCAGATGGAGAGTTGATCCCTTCCAAAGCTTTTTTGTTTACCAGTGATTCATACGATAAGAATGGCAATTTGACATTTTCAATGAATCGTTCTTTTGGGTATACTAACTTTGATACCTTAGAGAGTAAGCTTGTAAACATAACCTATAAATATGAAAATCATAGATTAGTTGAAAAAAATTCGGCGACCGCCGCTAATGGTTCTTTCTCTTTTAATAACAAGATTATATATACATATACCAATAAGGGAGATACTGCTGAGGTCAGATATTATAATAATAACACTAATATATTAACCAACAGATTAGGCTATACTTACGGAAGTAATGGAAAGCCTTCCAGAATTACGTATTATAGAATTTCTGATGATGGGAATGGACATGCAGCTGGTTCGGAATACTATAGTATTTTACTCAAGTATGACAATAACAAAAATATCATTGAGCGTTCTAAAATAGTCCCTTATGTGGAACATCCTGCTAACTTTACTATACAATATAGCTATAATTCAAAAAACGATCTGATAAAGGCAGAAGATTTTATAGACCCCAATGACCCTAATATAATCAGTGTCCAGCCTTTTTACGAGGCCCAATATACTTATGACGAAAAGGGACGGATAACAGAATTTAAAAAAACCGAAGCTACATACATTAACAATTATAGAGTCCTCACGGTTTATCGTTTTGTAAACAACTACAATGACGGTGGTTTACTGTCATCGCAACTATATTATATAAACTCAGTTAAATATGGAATTTTTGAATTTACCTATACAAAATAATGCTAAACCATATTCATACTATTGATACTGTTGAATTTTAGACAAGACTCCGGCCTCTCTCTGCTAATCTTTACGGTATAATGATATTGAAACCTTGCATATTGTATTTCTAATTAGTCTTTTGTTATTATCTTTGTGGTAGAGCCTAAATATTATTTGAATTCTCTATTTTCATTATTATTCCTAATTTAAATTATCATGAGTAATACAGTTGACACGGCATTTGCACCAGTTACATTTACTGAAACTGCTGTAAAGGAACTTATAAAATTAAAAGACCAACAAGAGATTGCTGACGATTTTGGTTTACGCGTTGGTGTAGAGGGTGGCGGTTGTTCTGGCATGAGTTATCTGCTGGGCTTTGACCAAAGGAAAGAGGGCGACCAGGAGTTTATTATTGATGGCATGAAAATTTTCATGAATAAAGCACACCAGATGTATCTGATCGGGATGCAGGTTGACTGGCAGGATGGTTTAAATTCAAGAGGCTTTACTTTTAGTAATCCTAATGCCGAAAGTACCTGCGGTTGCGGCACCAGCTTCTCGGTATAAATAGCATTTCATTTGTAACATTTTAAGAGTCCCGTTGTCATACAACCGGGACTTTTCTTTTTGATGCCCCCGCCAATTTATATACCGACGAAATGACCTATACAGAGAACGTTAGACTTGCCCTCCAGGCTATTAATAGTAATCGCCTGCGTACGATGCTTACGGCATTAATTATTGCTATAGGCTTGTCGGCCCTGGTTGGTATCCTCACTACACTCGATGCAGTGAAGAAAAGTATGACTGAAGCATTTTCCAGTATGGGCGCTAACTCCTTCAACATCCGCAACAGGGGTATTGGGTTGCGGATTAATGGCAAGGGCACCAGACCTAAACCTTTCAGGTCTATCCGTTACGAGGAAGCTATTGCATTTAAAAAGGATTTGCAGGTGCCGCTGACTGTAGCGGTAAGTGTGTATGCGAGTAATGGAGCTACTGCGAAGTATGGCACAAAAAAGTCTAACCCTAACCTGAATATCCAGGGCATTGACGAGAATAGCCTCAGTGCCCTGGGACTGGATCTTGCCCTGGGCAGGAATTTCAGTGCGCAGGAAGCGGAACAGGGCAGCAATGTCTGCATACTTGGTGATGAGATCAGTAAAACACTTTTTGATAATGAATCGCCTGTTGATAAGGTGATTACTGCCGGAAATCAGCGGCTTAAGGTGATAGGTGTGCTTGTTAAAAAAGGAGCTAGTATGGGCTTTAGCGGGGGTACTACGATTTATGTACCGCTGTATAAAGCGAAGCTGATCAACGAGAACTCTAATCCGTCTTATACGATTACAGTGATGGTTCCTAATAACGAGCAAATGGAGAATATGATCGGCGAGTCTACGGCTGAGTTCAGAAATATCAGGAAGGTAAAGGTGAAGGAACCTAATAACTTTGAGATTATTAAGAGCGATGCGGTAGCTCAAACGCTGATTGAGAACCTTTCTTACGTGGCTATCGGTGGGGTGGCAATTGGTGTGATTACGCTTATTGGTGCTTCTATCGGCCTGATGAATATTATGCTGGTATCGGTTACTGAACGTACCAGGGAGATAGGGATACGTAAGGCTATTGGTGCTAATCCGTCGGTAATCAGGAAGCAGTTCCTTATCGAGGCTGTAGTGATCTGTCTGATTGGTGGCGTGATGGGGATTATGTTTGGAATTTTACTGGGGAATGTGATTTCGCTGTTAATGGGAGGATCGTTTATTATTCCATGGCTGTTTATTATCGGAGGTTTTGGCCTTTGTGTATTGGTTGGAGTCATTTCTGGTTATTACCCTGCTAAGAAGGCATCGAAACTGGACCCAGTAGAAGCACTGCGCTACGAGTAATACTTAATTTCAATTTAACAGACTTTAGTTGGCTAAGATTAGCCACGGATAATAAAAAAGATAAAGCCTTTTGCGGTCTACGTTCCCTTTTCAATGGAACGAGGCCCGCAAAAGGCTTTATCTTTTTTATTATTGAGTAACTGGCGGGTATACAGTTCTTCTCAGAACTATCTGCCCTGATATTGCTTATCGTAATATTTCTGGTAATTCCCTGAAGTTACATTCGTTAACCATTCTTCGTTTTCCAGGTACCAGGAAACAGTTTTGTCGAGCCCTTCTTCAAATTGCAGGCTAGGTACCCAGTTTAGTTTTTCCTGTAACTTGGTAGAATCTATGGCATAACGCAGGTCATGCCCGGCACGGTCAGTCACAAAGGTGATCAGCTTCGCAGACTCCCCCTCTTCACGGCCTAATTTACGGTCCATTATTTTGCAAAGCAAATGGATTAAGTCTATATTCTTCCATTCATTATGTCCACCGATATTATAGGTTTCGCCAGTTTTTGCTTCATGAAAGATAACATCTATAGCACGTGCATGATCTTCTACCCATAACCAATCGCGGATATTCTCTCCTTTTCCATAAACCGGAACAGGAAGGCCATTTTTGATGTTGTTGATAGCCAGAGGGATCAATTTCTCAGGAAAATGGTGTGAGCCATAATTATTAGAGCAGTTGGAAATGACAACATCCAGTCCGTA
>JAATFQ010000201.1 GCA_015655115.1 Sphingobacteriales bacterium | reverse complement strand
ATCTTCTGTCCTTACCGGATTTAATTTTTCAATATTTGCACTTTTTAAAAGAGAGATAGCGCCGGAAACTTTCGTGATCTTCTGGGTACCATAACCCATTACCACTACTTCATTTAAGGAACTATTGGCGTCTTCGAGCACAAAGTTAAGCACAGCACTACCTGGTGCAGCTACTTTTTCGAGTGTTACCATCTCTATATAGGAAACCACTATTGTAGCACCGCTTTGAGGAACAGACAGTGAATAGTTACCATTTCCATCTGTCATTGTACCTATTTTGGTACCTTTAATTAATACTGTTGCGCCAGGTAAACTCTCGCCTGTTGATCTGCTGGTTACCTTGCCTGATAGCCTGCTGGTTTGTGCGTAAGCCCCGGTGCCTATGCTTAACAGCAAAATGGCACCAAGAAAGAAACTAAGTAATTTTAATTGCATGAAATTTCATTTTAGATTTATATTCTATCTTAAATAATTGCGGTAAATGCCGCGCGGGATACCTCATCAAGAAGTACCCTCCATTTCATAAATTTTCAGGGTGGGTATCCGGGAATAATTTCCAGAGATACCATAAGAAATAAGCAGCCGGTAAGGCGGGGCTTATTAAAATTGGACGTCTTCATACAGATGTAAATTTTAATTTGGTTATGGTGTCAAATGTATCCCATGGCAGTATATTAATGAAATATGCGACTACATCCCTACTACACAGTTTGGAAAAACTTATATTTTTGTCATCTTTACCCCTGTATACATTAACTATTTCTGCACCAAATAAACTTGTATGTTCAAACCTGTTGTTTTTACAGTGTTGATGCTTGCCTATATGCAATCATTATTTCCCCAGAACTTCATTGGCCGGCGGGAAACCGTAAATTATCTCAAAAGGCAATACAATGCCGGAACGCAGAACTGGGAGATTCAGCAGGATGCACAGGGAAGAATGTATTTTGCAAATAATGAGGGACTGCTGGTATTCGATGGAGGCAACTGGCAGCTTTATCCTCTGCCCAACAAAACTATTGTGTGGTCAATTGCTTTTGGAGCCGACAAAAAACTATATGCAGGAGGACAGGATGAAATGGGCTATTTTGCGCCCGACAACAATGGTCAGTTAAAATTCAGGTCTATCAAAAACCTGCTGCCCAAGGCGGACCAGAACTTTTCTGACATCTGGGATATTGTATGTATAGGTAACGACGTCTACTTCCAGTCGCGCTACAAAATCTTCCGTTATCGCAACAACCATGTGACCAGTATCCCTGCCTTTTCCTCCTGGCTGTATATGGGCATCATTCAAAAACAGCTGATAGTACATGACGAAAAGAGAGGGCTCCTTAATTATAAAGACGGAAAATGGCAGCCTTTTATAGACAAGCAGCACGTGCCGTCCGATTTTTATATCACAGGAACAGCGGCCTTTGGAAAGGATACCACACTCATCACTACCGCTAAGAATGGCTTATATTTATTAACAAGCCATACTTCAATACCATCTTCAGCACCATCTTTAACACCATGGAAACTATCGGGCTTTGGGATAGATAACCGCGCTCATTTCGCTGGAGTTCTTCTACTGAAGGATAACAGTTTTCTGATCAGTACCTACGCCAGCGGAATTTACCAGGTAGATAAAAAAGGGACGGTAATAGAACATATCTCGAAAAAAGAAGGACTTCAGAATAGTAACGTGAGGGCTATGTTTACCGATAATAACCGGAATGTATGGCTCGGCCTGGATAACGGTATAGATTTCATCGCCTATAATAATGCTATCAAGCATATCAACCCTCCTGCTTTTAGCGACGGAGGGGGATTTTCTGTAGCAAAATTTAAGAACAGCTTATATTTCGCATTATCCAACGGCATCTACCAGCTGCCCATCAGCAATATTAAAGACCTGAGCTATACGCCCAGCAAAATCAAGGTCTTATCGGAAGGCTTAACATGGAACTTATCGGTCATCAATGACAATTTGCTCACAGGCAGGGACGATGGTGCCTATCAGGTCAAAAATGACCAATTAAAGCCGATAGACCAGCAAAGTGGTTACTGGCTCTTCAGGTCATTAAAAAATCGACCTGCCGACATTGCAGCAGGCAATTACTATGGTATCCGGTCAATTAAACAGAATGACGGGCAGCTTACAGCACATGGGAATATTGGCAATTATAAAGAATCAGCACGTTTCCTGGAAATTGACGGACACAACAATATATGGACCTCACATCCCTACCGTGGGGTTTATCGTTCGGACATCAGCCATCCGCTGGTTAAAGTATATACAAAAGCCAGCGGGCTGCCCTCAACGCTTAACAATTTCGTGTTCAAAGTGAAAAACCGCGTAGTCGCAGCTACAGAAAAAGGTGTTTATGAATATGATTACAAAACAGATAAATTTAAATTATCTCCTTTATTTAAAGATATTTTCGGAAACAAAAGCTTAAGATATTTGAAAGAAGACCCCTCAGGGAACATCTGGTTTATAGAAGGAAAAAATTTGGGCGTAGTGGATTATTCGCTCTCCAAACCTGTTATTATTTACTTACCAGAGCTCAACAATAAGATACTGAGTGGCTTTGAAAATATTTATCCCATAGATGAGAATAACGTTTTTGCAGGTGCGGAAAATGGATTCTACCATATCAACTATGCACAATACAAACACAATCTCCGTCCGGTAAAAACGTATATCAGGAAGGTAAAAGCCATGGCCGACACCGACAGCTTACTTTTCGGTGGTTACTTCGGACAAGTGAATACTAACCTGAGCCAGCCGGCTGCTGCTGTACCCATACTAGATCATAACTGGAATTCATTACATTTCGAATATTCCTCTTCTATTGGCGAAGAACTTTCCAATGCTGAGTACAGCTATTTTTTAATGGGCTTTGATAATGAATGGTCGGCATGGTCGAAAAAGAAAGAAAAAGACTATACCAACCTGCCTTCAGGAAGCTATACCTTCAAAGTGAAAGTCAGGGAACAGCAGAATAGTGAATCCCAGGTAAATGCATACGCTTTCACCATCAAACCACCATGGTACAGAACACTATGGGCATATGCAGCATACCTTGCTGCCTTCATATTCCTGATTTATTATTTTTATAAACTTCAGGAAAAAAGGCATGTTAAAAAACGTGAAAAAGAACTGCTGCTGCAAAAACAGCAAAACGAAGAAGAGCAAAAGCAGACTGCTTACCTTCACCAGCTGGAGCTGGAAATAGCAGAGAAAGAACTCATCAAGCTGAAGAATGAAAAGCTGGAAACAGAAATAGAATTTAAAAATTCAGAGCTCGCATCTACTGCGATGAATTTGGTGCAGAAAAAAGAATTCCTGCTTAAGGTGAAAGAAGAGCTGCAGCGCCTCAATAATTCAGACCAGGAAAAGATAGAAACAGTAGAAATTAAAAAGATCCTCCGCCTCTTATCGGAAGAGAAAAAGCTGAATGAAGAATGGGAGCAGTTTTCTGTTCATTTTAATAAAGTACATTCTGATTTCCTGACAGTTATCAAAGAAAGATACCCGAGCATCAATCAGCAGGAGCTGAAATTAGCTGCCTACCTGATCATGAACCTGTCCAGTAAAGAAATTGCACAGCTGATGGCAATCTCTGTGCGGGGTGTAGAGATCAGCAGGTACAGGCTCCGGAAAAAGATGAACCTCCCTACAGAGGTCAATCTTTTTGAATTCCTGTTTAATATTCAGAGAGAATGTATGAAATGACATATGCCAACCGCACCGCGAGAGCTATGTAAATAAGATATCATTTTAGGTAATGTATCCAATTAAGGTAATAATTCTAAAGTCAGGCTTGGCTGCAATTTTAGTTTTACCTATTTTTAATAAATTCTTTATATAGGTAAACATTATGGCAAAAAACAAGACAGTCGAAACAGCAATCAGCGTATCAGATTTCATCAATTCTTATGTAGATAACGATCAAAAAAAAATTGATAGTTTTAGGTTAATTGAGTTAATGAGCGAATGGTCAGGATTTGAACCCAAAATGTGGGGGCCAACTATAGTCGGGTTTGGAAGTTATCACTATAAATATGAAAGCGGACATGAAGGCGATGCTCCATTGATCGGATTTTCGCCTCGTAAGCCGGAATTTTCACTCTATATTTATTCACCTGCAGAAGAGCATAAACACCTTCTGGTCAACCTTGGTAAATTCAAAATTGGAAAAGCCTGCATTTACATAAAAAAACTATCTGATATTAATATTGCAACAGCCGAAGAACTTTGCCGAGCAACCATCGCATATTTAAACAAGCATCACGAATGTGCTTGCAGAGCGTAACAAGGTACGGTATAACAAACTTGTATACCGCCCTTGTTTCTTATTTCTTTCAAACTGATACACTACTGAAATATTGGATTAAAAATAGTATTAAGGATCATTTTACTCTCGTATTTCTACTTGCTTAGTGAAAAGGGTTTATCGGCTTCCGCGAGCCCCCGCCCAACCGCTGGCTTGTTTCCCATTTCCAGTTTCAGCACTCCTCCATTGATCAGATCCGTATGACGGATAAAGTCAGCTGTATATGCCTTGCCGTTCAGCGTGGCAGATTGTATATATACATTCTCAGCACTGTTCGCCGGTGCTTCAATAATAAATTTCTTCCCATTTTCAAGGTTGATGGTAATTTTATTAAACAAGGGACTGCCCAGAACATACTGATCTGTACCCGGAGTAACGCTGTAAAAACCGAGTGCGCTCAGTACATACCATGATGAGGTCTGCCCCTGGTCCTCATCTCCCGGATATCCATTTTCTGTAGCATCATATAAATTATGCATCACCTTGCGTGCATAATATTGCGATTTCCATGGCTGCCCGCCATAATTGTATAGATAAACCATATGTTGTATCGGCTGATTTCCATGCGCATACTGTCCCATATTAGCCATCACCATTTCCGTCATCTCATGGATCATCCCCCCATAAGAGCCAGTATTCACCTTATTAGGCTCAGAAAATACAGAATCCAGCTTCGCTGTGAAGTTCTTCTCGCCGCCCATGAGCTGAGACAAGCCTTTTATATCCTGAAAAACAGACCATTGCCAATGCCACGCATTGCCTTCAGTATAAGGTCCTCCCCATTCTGTAGGGTCAAAGTTTGGCGTCCATTTACCATCCTCACCCCTGCCTCTCATAAACCGTGTGGAAGGATCATACACATTTTTGTAGTTATACATCTGACGCTCAAAAATACCGGCATAAAAATCATTGCCGGTCGACTTAGCCAGCTGCCATGCACAAAAATCATCATAAGCATATTCCAGCGTTTTCGCTGTAGCCTCCCGGTATTTTGGGTAAGGCACATAACCCAGCTGGAAATATTCTTTCCATCCGTCCCTGCCATTCGCTGGCCCCCAGGGTCCTTTGTTGGTCGATTCATGTAAATAAGCCTTTAATGCCTCTGCCGGATCGAAAGTTCTGATCCCTTTTGTCCATGCATCTGCCAGCAGTGAAATAGCGTGGTTCCCGATCATACTTCCCGCCTCACTTGGGAAAGACCAGGAAGGCAGCCATCCGCATTGCTGCTGTGCATCCAGCAAAGCCTGCATATAACGACCGTGCATTTCAGGGTGCATGATTGTATTTAAAGGAAACTGTGCACGGAAAGTATCCCAGAAGCCAGTATCGGTGAACATATAACCAGTATGTATCTTACTGTCATAGGGACTGAAATAATAAGGATTACCCTTGCGGTCAAGCTCATAGAACTTTCTGGAAAACAAGCTCGCCCTGAAAAAGCAAGAGTAAAAAGTAGCCTTGTCGGCTGCAGTGCCCCCTTCTACCATCACTTTCCCTAAAGAGGCATTCCATATCTCTGCAGCCTTCGCTTTGGTTTTTTCCAGGGTATTGTCCTTTCCTAATTCTCTTTCCAGATTCAATGCCGCCTGGTCCATGCTGATATAAGAAGAAGCAACTTTCACCTGTACCACCGTACCTGCTTTAAATTCCAGGTAAGCACCTTTTCCTAAGCCTTCAGCAATGGTTGAATCTGCATTTATGGTATTATTTTTATTCTCCCAAGTGCCCCAGCTCTTGAAAGGCTGATCAAACTGGATGACAAAGAAATTTTTAAAGCCTTCTTTGAAGCCTTCACCATTATGTACATAGCCAGTAATTTTATTTTCTTTAGGATAGATCTTTATGCCACTAATTCCGGTATAACCATCCAGCACCAAAAAGCTTTGCTTCCCTTTAGGATAGGTAAACCGTAAGTGCGCCCCTCTTTCTGAAGGAGCGATTTCGGTCGTAAGCTCATTATCGAACTTTACCTTATAGTAATTCGGTTTAGCAATTTCATTCGCGTGGCTAAACCTGGCTTCACGGTCATTCTCATTCACCACCAGTTTGCCGCTCATAGGCATAAACGAAAATACAGCGTAATCCCTGGTCCATGAGCTGCACTGGTGTGCCTGCTGGAAACCTCTGATCTTGTCTTTAAAATACTGGTATTTCCATCCATCGCCATTCCTGCCCGTTTGCGGGGTCCAGGTATGCATAGCAAATGGCAAGGCAGTTGTAGGATAGGTATTGCCTCTGGTCAGTTCATGCTTTGAATTGGTACCCTGTAATGTATTTACATAATCTACCAGGGCGGGCGACTGGGCTGAACTTGTCAATCCAGCTCCTACAGTAAGAGATAGAAGAAATAATTTAATTTTCATTTGTGTGTGTTTATTTTTAATATGCTAATTTTAATATGCTGCTCTGAATATGCTTTATTTTGTCTTTATGCAAGCTACTATTATAATCACGCTATTGCATGACCAATACCCTCCATTCTGCCATTTGGATTAAGCCCGCTCCATTGTTTGCTGTCACATTCCATCTGTAATAACGGAAAGGCTTTGTATTATCAAATATATAAGTCTTCGTCAACCCCCTGCTTGCAAATGCTTCATCAATATGCGTATCCAATACCGTCCAGACAGTGCGGTCGTCAGAGCCCTCCAATGTAAAATTCTTAGGGTCCCGTTCTATCGCATCATCACCAGAGGTGATCGAATAGCCGCCCAATATAACAGGATTATCCTTAAAATCCAGCTGCACCCATAGGTCGCCCTTATAATTGAACTGAACAAATTTCGACCTTGTATTGTTGTCGACCAGCTTGAGCGAACCTTCAGTAGAAGTTGCTCCATTGTCGTTGTCCCTTGAAACAGATAGTTCGCCATTGGCAGTCGCGTCTTTCAGCACGCCAGATCTGCCCACCTGTCTCACTAGCTCCGCCTTTGATCCCTTTAACGTGGTAATCCGCACACTATAGGTATCATACGATCCCGCAGGCACAGTCACTATAGCTGTTTCAGTCTTCGCAACCAGTACTGCCGTACTTCCTGTGCCCTTATACCATGCTATTGCCGATACTTTCACCGGCACACTGAGCGAGAGAGTGATTTTTCCGTCAGCACTGGTGGCAGAGCCTATACCCAGCACACTGTCTGCACGCAGTTTAATGATCGTTTCTCTCTGCGCCCAGTAGCCCTGGTCATTTTTAGAAATTACACGTACCCGGTAATCTCCAGTATTGATATAAGTATGTTCTGGCGAAACCTCCGT
>JAATFQ010000208.1 GCA_015655115.1 Sphingobacteriales bacterium | reverse complement strand
GATACATCTTACTGATATAGGGATCATCCGGGATCTTTTATCATCAACTGACGATATTGCGCTTTCATCAGAAGAACTGAACTACAAGAAAAATGCTCAGCAATGGATTGCTCAGGAAGGGGGCTATATGTCCATTCAATCCACTAAGCCTCAGACTTTGTCGTACGGACTTTCTGATTCACCGGTAGGTTTGGCGGCCTGGATTGTAGAGAAAATCCGCTCATGGACCGATTCTAAAGGGGATTTTGAGGATAAGTATAGCATGGATGAATTGCTTACCAATATCATGATTTACTGGGTTACCAATACGATTGGCTCTTCAGCACAAATGTATTATGAGAATACGCACAGTTTACCTCCGATGAATCCAATAACAGTGCCTGTTGGTGTCGCTCTTTTTCCTGATGACATTTTGTTGCCTCCAAAAGATTGGGCCGAAAAGAAGTTGAATATATCCCGCTGGACCGTAATGCTTCGTGGAGGACATTTCACGGCGATGGAAGAACCTGAACTTTTTGCTGAAGATATTCGTGAATTTTATAGATTATTGCGAACTGCACAATAAGTTGAGCATCTTAAATTAAACCATTGTTTTTTGTTGTAATTCAAAATCGTATTTATATTTTGCAGCCATATTAATAAAATAATTATGGCTGCAGGTTTTTTTGCGATTTTGGATGATATAGCTGCTTTAATGGATGATGTGGCGGTGACAGCTAAAATAGCGGCTAAAAAAACTGCCGGTATCTTAGGTGATGATCTAGCTGTAAATGCGGAGAAATCTACTGGCTTTCTGTCTTCAAGAGAGTTACCTGTGCTGTGGGCAATTACCAAAGGCTCATTAGTTAACAAGTTGATTATTGTTCCCATTGCTTTACTGCTAAATGCTTTTTTTCCTGTTGCTATTAAAATCATCTTAGTATTGGGGGGATTTTACCTGGCTTATGAGGGCGTAGAAAAAATAGTTGAATTCTTATTCCATCGTAAAAAGGAAGGTCACGAAGTAATTGAAGAGGTTAAACAAGATGACGGTGATGCCGAAAAAGCGAAGGTTAAATCTGCTGTGATGACCGATTTCATTCTATCTATAGAAATCGTAATTATTGCATTGGGTACTGTTCTCGAAGAAAGTATAACTGTACAGACGTTAACGGTTTCCATTGTTGCATTATTGGCGACAATTGGGGTGTATGGCATAGTTGCAATTATTGTAAGAATGGACGATGCTGGTTATAAATTAATCAAACGTGCTCATGATAAAGGCTTCTTTGCAGGACTAGGGATGGTACTTGTTAAATCATTGCCTGTTATTATCAGGATTCTAAGTGTTGTTGGAACTATTGCGCTGATCCTGGTTTCAGGAGGTATTTTCGCGCATAACATTGAATTTCTGCACCATTTATTGCCAAACATTTCCTCAATAATCAAGGAGTTTGCTCTGGGATTATCTGCCGGATTAATTGTGGTAGCAATTACAGCAGGGGGTAAAAAGTTGATTTCATTATTTAAGCGGTAGGGTAACCTGATGTCCTGTAATCAATTTAACTTGTCTTTTTATAATTCAATATCGCCCAGCTATTCAATATTAATGCAAATACCCCGATGGTAATCAGCTGTCGCGTTATGTCGCGAAAGCCACTTCCTTTTAAGATGATCATCCGCATCACCTCAATGAGGTAGCTCAGCGGATTAAAGCGGCTAACGGTCTTCGCCCAATCGGGCATACTGTCAATCGGCGTAAATAGTCCGCCCATCAGGATAAATATCATCATAAAAAAGAACATGATAAACATGGCCTGCTGCTGTGTGTCACAATAGGTAGAAATCAATAATCCGAAACCTAACACCGCTAATAGATAGATGGCGGTAAAGCAGTAAAGCAAAGCCAAACTTCCCTGTGGAACAATACCGTAAACGGCCCATGCAACGCCCAAACCAAGGGTAAACACCACATTACCAAGTATCCAGAAAGGAATCAGCTTACCTAATATGAAATGGTGCTTTTTAATGGGTGTTACGTTGATCTGCTCAATGGTGCCAACCTCTTTCTCTTTGACAATATTGAGTGCTGTCAGAAAGCCTCCGATCATGGTCACCAGTATAGCAAGAATACCAGGCACCATAAATATCCTGTAGTTGAGCTGCACGTTGAACCAGTTGGATGAAGTAATCTGGATTACAGGAACTTGATTAAACTTAGCCTGACTGGTCAGCCTTAGCCGGATATCGTCATTATAGTCGCGTATGATGCTGCCCAGGTAAGCACCGCCCAGGTTTGCCTTGGTGCCGTTAATCGCGTTCACTGCAATAAATAACTGCTGACTGTTTTCGCGTACCAAATTGCGTTCAAATCCATGTGGGATTTCCAGTACCAGGTCGGCCTTATCTGCTTCTATGTGGTGTAATGCATCTTTGAAGGAGTAATCGTAACCAGTCAGCCTGAAATAGCCTGAGGCAGTGATCTTGCTTATCAATTGTTGCGAATAGCTGGAATGATCATTGTCGATCACTGCAATATTTATATTCCTGACCTCGTAGTTAGCGGCGAGAGGTAATACGATCAATTGTATCACTGGCATGACCATCACCAGAAGCAGGATGGATTTGTTGCGGAAGATTTGCCTGAATTCTTTTTGCAGCAAAAAGCGGATTGTTCTCATGATAACCGGATTTTAAAACTTTTCAAACTAATAGCCAGCAAGGCGAGGGTAGTTCCGGTCAGGATCAGCGTTTCTTTCCAGATGGCAGTGAAACCAAGACCTTTGATCATAATGGTTTTTACAATGATGTAATACCATTTGGAAGGTACAATATTGGAAATCAGCTGCAGGGGAAGCGGCATATTCTCTATAGGGAACATAAAACCGCTGAACAGAATTGTTGGCAGCATCATGCCCATCAGCGAGATCAGCATGGCTACTTGCTGTGAACTGGTTTTAATGGAGATAAATATTCCCAGGCTCAGGCAGGTAATGATAAACAGTGTACTTTCCGCAAATAATAAAAGTAAACTACCTTTTACGGGTACATCCAATACAAAAGTGCTGAGCAGCAAAATGGAAGTAAGGTTGATCAGCGATAGGAGCAGGTAGGGGGCCGCTTTGCTAATGATGATCATCAACGGGCTCATAGGCGATACCAGCAGGATTTCCATTGTTCCAGTTTCTTTCTCTTTAACGATAGATATGGCGGTCATCATCACACATACGAGCATCAGCACCAGCGCCATTACTCCCGGTACAAAACTAGGTGCCCCTTTAAGCTGCGGATTATATAACATTCTGATCTGTGGTATAATACGGTAGGGAATAACAGTCTGTTCGTTGATTTCTGCTGAATAATCCTGTACAATAGAGCTGACATAGTTAGTCACAGTAGTGGCATAGTTTGGATCTGAAGCATCGGCGATCACCTGGAGCTGTGCCTTATTTTGATGGAGCAGATCTGCGTTAAAGTTTGCCGGGAAAATGACTGCCAATTTGATGGTGCCACTTTTGAAGGCGGCCTGAAGCTGCCGGCGATTGTTAACCGTATGGACCAGCTCAAAGTTGTGACTGGATGCAATCCTGGCTATGATATTGCGTGAAGCATCATCTTTGGCCTGGTCCATCACTACTATCCTGGCATTTTTTACTTCATTGCTCAGGGCAAAGCCAAAGATCAGAATCTGTGCAATGGGCATGCCGAAGAGTATGAGCAGCGTTTTGCGGTCACGCAGTACATGGGCAAACTCCTTTTTAACAAAAATGAGAAACTGTTTCATAGCTTTTGATATTAATCTCCGCGTTTTGCACCACGGGCAAGTTCATAAAATACTTCATCCATCGTACTGGCCTTGTACTGCAATTTGAGGTTGGCAGGTGTATCCAGTGCTTTGATACTGCCATCTACCATGAGCGAAATCCGGTTGCAGTATTCTGCTTCATCCATATAGTGGGTGGTCACAAAGATGGTAATGCCACTGTCTGCCGCTTCGTAAATCATATTCCAGAATTGCCGCCTGGTGAGCGGATCTACACCACCAGTAGGTTCGTCGAGAAATACAATTGCGGGCTCGTGGAGAATAGCGATAGAGAAAGCCAGTTTCTGTTTCCAGCCAAGGGGAATGCTCCCCACCAGCTTTTTAGCTTCTCCTTTAAGGCCCAGCTGATCGATCAATTGTTCCCTTTTATCCTTGATCTGCCTGTTGCTGAGTCCATAAATACCACCAAAGAAACTGATGTTTTCCAGTACGGTGAGATCCTCATACAGTGAGAATTTCTGGCTCATATAACCGATATTCTTTTTGATTTGTTCCGTTTGGCGGTAAACGTCGAACCCTGCAATAGTGGCAGTTCCCGAACTGGGGCTGGAAAGGCCGCAAAGCATGCGCATAGCTGTCGTTTTACCTGCACCATTTGCACCCAGGAAACCGAAAATCTCTCCTTTAGCAACTTCAAACGTGATGTTGTCTACCGCAATGAAGTCGCCAAATCGTTTGCACAGGTTATTGGTCTTGATAACTTGCTGTCCCATATCAGTTGTTTAAAAGGTTAATGAAGCTATCTTCAATGGTCGCTGTTATCTTTTTGAGGTCGATATTTTCAAGTCCCTGCTGTTGCAAATGGCTGATTACTTCGGCTTCATTGATATTGCTGTTTGTAAAAGATACATGAGCAAATTCACCAAAAGCATGACTGCTGAGTACGGCATCCCAGGTACTCAACAGCTTCAGCAAATGATGCATATTTCCGGCTTTGATAGCGTACAAAGTATCAGGATACGACCCGGTAATGTTTTCAGGAGTATCCACGGAGAGCAATTTCCCGTTTTGAATCAATGCGATGCGGTCACACAGGTTGGCCTCATCCATGTATGGCGTAGAGACGACGATGGTAATTTGCTGTTGCTTCAGTTGCTTGAGCATCTCCCAGAACTCCTTGCGGGATACCGGATCCACCCCTGTAGTGGGTTCGTCTAAAAACAGTACTACCGGCTTATGGATCAGTGCGCAACACAGTGCGAGTTTCTGCTTCATACCGCCCGAAAGCTTTCCTGCACGGCGCTTTTTAAAGGGCTCTATCTGCACGTAAATGTCTTTAATGAGGTGGTAATTCTCTTCTACCGTGGTATTGAATACAGTAGCAAAGAAGTTTAAATTTTCTTCGATGCTAAGATCAGGGTAGAGCGAAAATCTGCCGGGCATATATCCAATACGGTTACGGATCTGCTTGTAATCGTTTACTACGTCGAGGCCGTCGACCGTAGCGGAACCTCTATCAGGAAGCAGGAGCGTAGTGAGTACGCGTAAGATGGTGGTCTTACCGGCACCATCCGGACCGATCAGGCCGAAGATTTCACCTTTGCTGACCGAGAAAGACACATCATTTACTGCGGTTTTACCATTGTAATGCTTACTGATGTGCTGTATTTGTAGCGCTTCCATAAGTTATAATTTGATGTCAGCATACATTCCGATCTTGAGATAGCCGTCATTTTTGACCCGGATTTTGATGGCATACACCAGGTTCGCCCGCTCATCTTTCGTCTGTATTGTTTTGGGCGTGAATTCGGCTTTGCTGCTGATCCACTCAATAGTTCCCGGATAGGTTTTGTAGGTATCTTTATTGTCGTCCACCAGTACACTGACCTGCTGATTAGTTTTGATTTTCCCTAACTGATCGCCGCTAATATATACTCTCAGAATGATGATATTTAGCGCTGCAACCTTGTAGAGTGGTTTTCCCGCTGCGGTTTCTTCATTTACTTCTGCATATTTGGTTAATACTGTTCCCTTTACCGGATTCAGTATACGGCATTTTGCTAACTGGTCGTTTACCTGCTGAATTTGTACACGCAAGGGAGCCGATTCCTCGGTAATACTACCGGAATTGATATCCAGCGAGGATTGTTGTGCCGCTATCTGCTTTTTGATGATAGCGACCTGTGCCGTGGCATCGTCCAATTGCTTTGGCGTCGCAGCATCTGCCTTTACTAAATTTGCCGTCCGTTTATGCTCATGTTCTGCCTGGCGTAACTGCTCGCGCAGCGCAGCGGTTTGTGATGCGATGTTAGGCTTCTTGCTGAGTACCGCACTGATCTGTGCTTCCAGCTGTTTCTTTTTCAGGTACAGTTGCAGGCTGTCAATATAACCTATAGGTTGGCCAGCCTGAAGGGTTTGTCCTTCCTCGATGTTGAGTGCCTTTATCGTACCCGTTGCTTCTGCCGAAACAATGGTTTCCACTGCTTCGAAAGTACCCGATGCGTCGTGAGTTTCTTTTGTGTTTTTACATGCCGAAAACAGCAGGAGAACGAGCAGGAGATTTAGTGTTTTTTTCATGATGCGGTTGTTTACAGGTTACCGGTGGTTGTTTGTTCGTTATATTGAGCAAGCAGATTTTGAATTTCGTGAACTATGCGGTTCTGATAGGCCTGGTCGGCCGCATTTACTTCACCCAGGTAGTCACTGCTATTGATTACGCCATTTTCAAGCTGAGCGAGCGAGGCTGTTTTTACTTTATCACGCAGTGCGATAATTTCAGCATCGGTAGCCAGTAATCCGCTGAACTTCTGGCGGTCGGCCTCCTGCTGCTTAATGGTAAGGTTGGTATTAAAAATGAACAGGTCGCGTTGCAGGTCTATATTACTGCGGCTTATCCCGATTAATGCCCGGTCGTTTTTTTCAGTATAGAGTACTGATGGCGACCAGCTCAATTTAATGCCACCGGTGTAATAAGTATCAAACTGGTTGCTCAGCATATTGAGAGTCGGGCGTCCGTATCCTCCTTGCAGGAATAGGCCGAGCTTTGGTATTTTCTTGTTATTGAGGAGCTTCAGCTGCACGTCCAGTGCTTTTTTCTGCTCAATATAAGCACTCAGTTCCGGGCGGTTGTTCTCCATAACCGGTACTACCGGGGCTGGAGTAATCAGTTTTCGGTTTTCGCCAACAGGCTCAGCAATAAAGTAGCTTAACATGTCGGCATAGGCTTTTCTGGCTGCCCGTAATTCTATAGTATGCTGACCTGTACGGAGCAGCTCGGCGCGTAATACATCACCCGTACTTTTAAGCGCCGCGCCGTTATCAATAGCCGCCTGCATCTTTTTTAGTCCTAGCAGGATATCGTCAGCAAACAGATCGTTCTGCTTAAGTTGCTGGTCCAGCAGCAGTATCCCGAAAAACAGGTGGTTAATGCGGTCTTTCAATTTGTAGAGTTCTGCATCCAGCTGCTGTTGCTGAACTGCATCGTTTGCCCGCTGATAGCTTTTTTGCTGTTTAATGGCGCCACCATCATAGATGACCTGGTTTAACTCGCCATAAACTTTGTACTGGTCTTTACTCAATGGAGTAATCCCCGGCAACTGAACAGGGATTTGTGTGACGTCCGACTGATAAGTGGCCTGTGCATTTAGGGTGAACTGAGGGAGATATCCTTTCTGCAGGTTTGCAATGTTATAGTCCGTACTGCGGCTGATCAGTTCACGCTGTCTGGTAAGGGGGTAATTCTGCTTTGCCTTTGCATGACAGATTTCCAGGCTGAGGGGGGCTGAATTTTGTGCCCGGCACAGTATTGCAGACAGGAGCCATAGTATGCTTAATAGGAGCTTTTTCATCTTTTACTATGTTGGTCTATTGATTTAGTCATTTGATTAACTCTATTCCAAATTTTTTTAGTTGCTGATCAGCAGTTTCATCCAGTCTTTCACCAATTGGCGCCGGTCCTTCATCATCTGGTCAAAAGCGACTTCATTTATCGCTCCTGAAGCCTGCAAGACAGGCTTGGCAATGAATGGGAATACTAGCATGCCAATGAAGGCCAGGAATAATTGAATAGGATGTATATCAGGTTTACGTTCGGCCAGCTGCTGTACCAGTATTGATTTTTTCAGAATAGTGCCTACCTTGATATGCTTTCCAAAGCCTTCAGGATTATTCCTGATCTCGCTCAGCACAAAAAGAGGAAGATCCTGATTTTCCAGTAACATATCCAGGTAATTATCAGCAATGCGCTCGATCTTTTCTTCTAATGTGGTTTCAGGATCATTCAGCGTTGGCCCCAGGTGTGAAAAAAGTTGTGTAATCTTTTCAAGCATTACAATCTCGAAGAGCTTTTCCTTGCTGCGGAAATAATAATTCAGCAATGCCAGATTAGATCCTGCTTCCAGTGCTATGTCGCGCGTTTTGGTTGCGGCATAACCTTTACGTGTAAATACAACGCGCGCAGCTTCCTTGAACTTCTCTTCGGTGTTGAGGTTATCTTCGTTTTTCGTTTTATCCGCCATATCTGTATAAGATTGATCAGGCAAATTTAGGAAATGATTTTGTATTAGTCAGCATATTTAATCATTTGATTAAATATGCTGACTATAAGACGTAGTTTTGTCTTAGATGTCTGTATACTTCTCCGATACTATAAAATACCTGTTAATTTTTCGGTTGCGGGGAAATTCTTTATACTGGTAATTTGTATTAGAAAAAATAACAAGTATGACAACGCAGATCAATAAATTTAAGGAATTACATTATTCAGAACAGCCTCTGCTTATAGGAAATGTCTGGAATGTTCAAAGTGCATTGATTTATCAAAAATCAGGCTATAAAGCAATTGGCACTTCGAGCGCAGCAATTGCACATTCGCTTGGTTATGAAGACGGCGAAAGTATGCCTTTTCAGGATTATCTTTTTATAATTAAAAGAATATTGGAAAGGAATACTTTACCGTTAACAGTGGATTTAGAGTCTGGTTATGGCAATGATGTGGAAACAGTTTTTGAGAATATCAGTAAGCTGTATGAATTAGGTGTAGTTGGAATCAATATAGAAGATTCCAGGGTAATAGATGGGGTAAGGAGAATAGAAGATGCACTTGACTTTTCCAGTAAACTTGAGGATTTAGTTCAAATACTAAGCGCAAACAGCGTTGATATTTTTATCAATGTGAGGTCTGATACTTTTTTATTGGGGATGTCCGACGTATTAGCTGAAACCATTGAAAGAGTAAAATTATATGAAAGTAAATTCATCGGTGGTATTTTTTTACCATGTATTACAAATGAAAATGATATCGCGACTATTGTTGAAAAAACAACATTACCAGTTAACGTAATGTGTATGCCTGATCTGCCTGATTTTGAAAGACTGAAAGTAATAGGAGTAAAGCGCATTAGTATGGGTGGTTTTGTGAATGATTATATTTATCAAAAAATGGAAGAAGTTTCTGCGTCATTTGTTAGAGATAATAATTTTTCAGCCTTGTTTTAGTATGGAGTTGACTCACGAGATCATGTACCAGGCATCATTAGACAAAGACGTATCCTTTGAAGGTATCTTTTATACGGCTGTAAAAACAACAGGCATATTTTGCCGGCCTTCCTGTACAGCAAGGAAGCCCAAGAAGGAAAATGTAGAGTTTTTTAAGACGGTAAAAGATTGTATCCTGAAAGGATACAGGCCTTGCAAAGTCTGTTGTCCGCTGGAAAAATTAAATGAAACACCACAACACATAAAGCAGTTGATTAATGAATTGATTGAAAATCCTGCTAATAAGCTTAAAGATTATGATTTGGTTAAAAAGGGATTGGAGCCAAATACAGTAAGGCGATGGTTTTTGAAGAATCACGGGATTACTTTTCAAGCCTATCAAAGAATGTTCAGGATAAATTCGGCATTCAAAAAGATTCAGAATGGCGACTCTGTTACTGAAACTGCTTTTAATTCCGGTTTCGATTCATTAAGTGGATTTGGAGATTCTTTTAAAAACATTTTTGGTGTTTCTCCTAAAAATAGTAGGGCCAAAGCGGTTATTGACCTGAGGAGAATAGAAACGCCCTTGGGAACAATGTATGCTTGTGCTATTGAAAAAGGGATTTGTCTGTTGGAGTTCACAGATAGAAGAATGTTAGAAACGGAGTTCAAAGCCCTATCAAAATCATTAAATGCGACAATCATCCAGGGAGATAACAATCATTTCATAACTCTGGAAAATCAGCTCACCGAATATTTTGTGGGTGCCAGAAAAGAATTTACAGTTCCTCTTTTTACAAATGGTTCAGTGTTTCAAAACACAGTTTGGGAAACTTTGCGGCAAATTCCTTTTGGCTCAACGAAGTCATATGCAGAACTAGCTGATAGTATCAATAAGCCGCAGGCTGTAAGAGCAGTTGCTAATGCTAATGGAATGAATATGATTGCCATTTTAATTCCTTGTCATCGCGTAATCGGAACTGACGGAAAATTGACTGGTTACGGTGGCGGGCTTTGGAGAAAACAGTATTTACTGGAATTAGAACAGCAACATTGCTGAAATTATATGATCTGCTAATTATCGGAAATTATCCTGGTCATATTATTTCTAATCATGGACTTAATAATAGATTCTTATTAAATAATGGCTATTTAGGAATGTTTGCTCTCTGTCAACATATACTTTGTACTGATAACGGTCCGGCAACGATTCTATAACTCGTTAATATGTTGCCCGGTTGTCGCCCGGTTGTGGCCAGGCAGGTCACATCTACACTAGTTATCGAACCGTAGCAAACCACGTTACAACCATTATCCCTGTTGAAAACAGCCAAATTCGGGTAGTGCCCTGTTTTTCTCTGCAAATTTTTTCCTGGGACTGAACGATATAATATAGAGGATTGAAGTTAATCTTATTATCATTCGTCTTGCATCTTTACATTTGTCAATGTGAGAGAGGATTTTTTTTGGAATTAAAGGTGCCGCCGATATGAAATTCCCGCTAATTGCATAGACTAAAAGCTGTATAGACTTCTTGCTGGAATTTTATTTACTGCAAGTGTAGCATAAATCGATTTTGTAACGTATTACAGTTAAGGTGTTAACTTTTCAAAATACAGTTGTTATGAAGAAATTTCTGATCATGTGTGCAGTGCTATTTATTGCTAATGTAGGGTGTAAAAAAACAAACATAGATGGTGGCAGACTTTGCGGGTGTTCACCCGTTGTGGGGCCTCAGTTAAACTTAGTGATCAGAAATAGCGCGGGTGAGGATTTATTAAATGACAAAACAGCCGGAGCTTATTCGAAAGACAAAATAGAATTTTTTATGAAGGATGGGAATGGAAAGGTAGTGCCAATTAATTTTGGTATCAGGCCGCCGTTTTCTTATAGTGATGGAAAATTCAATTTCAATACGCTGTTTTCTGATGCGATCGGTGTTTTGCAAGAATCGACTGATAAAATTATCTATCTGAAGCTTGGTTCGGGCGGGTTGCACGAACTTAAGTTTACAGTAAATGAGAGTAGGCTTGATATGGAAAAGCTGCTGATTGATGACAAAGAAGCTGAAAGAGCTAAAAGTAATGCGGCTAATTTTCCTATTATATTTTATCTGACTGAGTAATTACAGATAAATGGTTTCGCTGCCTTTGATATAATCTTCCGAAATGTTAACTCCTGTATAATATCGTCACTTGGGCGTAAAAGGGATTGCTGTGTTGGAATATGCTTTCCAGTATCTGGTGGTAATTCATTTTGATATAACCGCCTCTCTGATATATGTTTTGAGTTTTCTGAACGACCTGGATAACCATCCCTTAGGTCGGGGCATGCGATCCAAAGCCAGTTGTGTGAAAAAATCTGCAAATGCAATATAGGCTTCAGGATCTGGTTTGATGTCAGTCTTGACGCATAAGGCAGACTGAGCCATTGCCACTTCGTAGCTTGTGCTCTCTCCGCAATGAACCCCGCTGGCATCATGGCCAATGTTGGTTACTAAAGACTGCCCCGGATACAGTGTCAGTTTTCCTGCAAGAAATGCTGAAGCATACCACCTGATATCCCATTCTGTAGTTTTGCCCGTAGCCTGTCGTTTTAATGCTTCAACATAAGCATAGGTGTTATCGAAATCAAATTCTTGCTGAAGTCCCTCCGCCACAATTTTGTCCAATAGTTTAGCCCCGTCAGGTTCAAACAAATCCCATGCTCTTTTCCACGTAGCCCAGCCCCAGCAATCTGCTCCTTTGATAAAGAAAACCTCTTTCATTTCTTGACGGACAGGGTAGACATACCCATGAATAGAAGCGACGTCATGTTCATTTTCATAAAAATCGAGGCCTTCATTCATAAACTTCAGGAACCATGGCGATGTAACCAGGTCATCTTCAAGCACAATAACTCTCCCGTGTATATTGACTACTTCGGTTACGCCTTGAATAGTATTTTCATCGACCCCCAGATTCGTGTCACGTAAATGAATATATACTTTTTTAAAACCGGTGATGCATGGTAAATAACTTCTGAGCTGATCCACCTTGTGTCTTGCTTTAGCATCTTTTGCAGCATCGGCATAGATGTACAATTCGCTATCTTTTGCTAATGAATTTTCTTTTAAAGCCTCAATAACCCGTTGAGTATGTGTTAAGCGGTTATATACAAAAAGAATGATCGGCGCGGTATTGTTCATTTTATAAATGTGGAAATAATATTGATGCTTTAAACGCATCGCTAAAATAGCACGTTTTGAACTAATTTATTTAACTAATTTTAATAGGTTGTGATTTCCTGTTCCCTGCTCCGTTTTGAATAGCTTTTCTGCTGCTGGTACGGCCCTCATCCTGGTCGGTGGTAATTCATCAAGGGCTCAATTGTTTAAGCGCATGCAATATTTCTTTTAAAAGTTTTTATATATAATAACTAAGTTATACATTTGCATACCAAACGGTCGGTTTTATTTCAGACTAGCTTTGTATAACATGTATACTTACGTATAATCGAGTTGACTTTTCTGTAAATGATTTATACATCAGGTAAACAGTGTGTTGTGGTGTGCTTTGAAAGAAAGGTTACCCATTTTTATGAGCAGCTGATAAAGCGTAAACTTAAATAAGGATTGAATGATTATAAAATTAATAAAGCATGTCTGTTCGTCATTGCACATACCGCCCGGTCGGTACGCTGTGTATGAATCCGGAATGTGTTTTAATATTGGAACACCAGAAAATAAAATAGAAACAGAAAATGAAAAGTAAAAAAAGAATTTTAATTATAGTGGCGGCAATTCTGATCATTTTTAGCGGAGGGCTTTTCTTTTTGCTAACAGGCGACAGTTATGAGAGTACTGATAATGCGCAGGTAGATGGCAATGTGCTGTCAATTCGCTCTGGGCTGAGTGGTTACATTACGCACATTTATTTTAAAGATAATGAGCGCGTAAAAAAAGGGCAACTGCTTTTTACTCTTGATACTGTGGAATTACGGGCTAAAGTTGATGACGCCGAAGCTGCGCTGGAGTACGCTAAAGCAGATTTAGGTATAGCAAAAAATGAGGCGGTAGCCGGATTTCAGAACTCTGGCTCCTATAGCCAGAACTCAAAGGCTGAGGCAAATGGTGTCGCATCGGCGAAAGCAAGTCTTGAAAATGCCATTAAGGAATATCGCCGTATGGGCAAGTTATTTGCTATTAAAGCCGTCACTCAGGAACAATATGATAATTCGCTGCTGGCATTTAGAACTGCCGACGCTGCATATTCAAAAACAGTAAATCAATATAAAGCCTCTCTCTCGTCAGCGGGAAGTATTCAGACTCAGGCTAAGGTAAAGTCGCAACAAATGAATCTCAAACTGGCAGTTATTAAACAGCGGGAAGCAGACCTGACAATGGCTGAAAATCTTCTTAATAAAGCCTGGATTTATGCTCCATTCAGTGGGAGAATTACTAAACGTGCTGTCCAGAACGGGCAATATGTGTCAACGGGCCAGTCCCTCTGTGCGCTGATCGATAATGAATCCTACTGGATTACTGCCAATTTTAAAGAAACGCAACTCCAGCACATCAGAACCGGGCAAAAGGTAGAAATCCGGATAGATGCCCTGCCAGGCAAAGGCTTGGAGGGAGTAGTAGAATCTTATTCGGGCGCAACTGGTGCGAAATTCGCCCTGATCCCCGCGGATAATGCAACGGGTAACTTTGTCAAAATTGTACAACGGGTTCAAGTGAGGATCCGCCTCATCGTGACCGGAAATAATGAGGGCGACAACTTGTTCCCTGGCTTAAGCGCATTTGTAAAAGTAAAAACTAATTGACACGCATGGAACATAACATCGAAAAGCCCGCCTATATAACGGGTAGTGCCAAATGGATATTGATTATCACAGCATTATCCTGCGCAGTGCTTGAATTAAT
>JAATFQ010000205.1 GCA_015655115.1 Sphingobacteriales bacterium | reverse complement strand
TATTTCTCGTTTGCCAGCATGAAAACAGCATGTTCTATTTTTTTAGCGAAGCGAGATAAATCTAACTAGGCACAATACAAGCCACACTGCAAAAGATCATATTCAAAATATAAGTTCAGCCAGAGCAGATAGAACCTGCAACAGATCATATTCAAAAAAGAAAACCTGTTGTTCAACACCTTCAAACGTAAGTTTGAAAGTATTAAATAACAGGTCTCTAATTAAGCCGTATAAGGCTAAAAATTATTTAGCTTTTTTGAAGCGTTCAGCAACAGCATCCCAGTTTACTACATTCCAGAAAGCTGCAATATAATCAGGGCGTTTATTTTGATATTTAAGGTAATAGGCATGTTCCCATACATCCATTCCTAAGATTGGAGTACCTTTCACTTCAGCGATATCCATTAAAGGGTTATCCTGATTAGGCGTAGAAGAAACCACCAATTTACCATCAGCAGCAACACTTAACCAAGCCCATCCAGAACCGAAACGTGTAGTACCTGCTTCAGCAAATTTAGTTTTGAAGTCAGCGAAAGAACCGAAAGCAGATTTAATAGCTTCAGCTAATTCACCTGTTGGCTCACCACCTTTATTATGTCCAAGAACTTCCCAGAACAAAGAGTGGTTAAAATGGCCACCGCCATTATTTCTTACCGCTACAGGGAATTTAGATATATTTTTGATAATCTCATCAATGCTTTGTGAAGCTTCAGGTTTACCCTCTAAAGCTTTATTTAAATTTGTCACATAAGCCTGGTGATGTTTGTCATGGTGAATTTCCATGGTAGTTTTATCGATATGCGGTTCTAGTGCATCTGTTGCGTAAGGTAACGCAGGTAATTCAAAAGCCATATTGTTAAATTTAATTTGTAATTTATTTCTTAGAGACAAATATAACAATCGAAGGTTAAGTTTTGTTCAATATTTTGTCAAGTTAACCACGTTTATCTGCAAAAAATCTTTTCATCAGCGCAGCACATTCCATTTCCAGCACCCCACCCTTCAATATTGTTTTCGGATGCAGGATATTGTTGCCCCTGAAAGTAAAGCCCCTTTTCTCCTCCGTTGCTCCATAAACAATCCTGCCAATCTGTGTCCAGTAGCTCGCGCCCGCACACATTACACAAGGCTCAACAGTCACATACAGCGTACACTCCTTTAAATACTTGCCTCCTAAAGTCTGGCTTGCTGCGGTAAATGCCTGCATTTCCGCATGTGCTGTCACATCGTTCAGCTGTTCCGTCAGGTTATGGCCGCGGCCAACTATCCTGCCCCGGCATACAATGATCGCTCCAATTGGGATTTCCTCACTATCAAATGCCTGCTGTGCTTCCTGCAAAGCTATACGCATATAATGCTCATCCTCACCCGCAGGGTCCTTCTCTTCTGAAAAATTATAATAACTCATTTAGCACATTTTACTGCCATTAGGCACTTTACCATTTAAAGTAGTCAGCACGATATTGCCATTTTCATCGGCAAAACCGGTAACCAGGAATTCCGACATAAACTTCCCTATCTGTTTCTTCGGGAAATTGGTGACCCCAATAATCTGCTGCCCCACAAGTTCCTCAGGCTGATAATGGTGCGTAATCTGCGCACTGCTCATCTTGACCCCGAACTCCCCAAAGTCTACCTTTACCTTATACGCCGGTTTACGCGCTTCCGGGAAAGTAAACACCTCCAGGATTGTCCCGGCACGCAGGTCCACCTTTTCAAAATCGTTCCAGCTTATTTCTTCCATATTTCTACCGTTTAACAAATACCGTTAAAATTACAAATCTTAGGCGTATAAATCTCCTTTTTAGCCTATTGCTTTTTATTACCTTTGCGCCATGATTGATGTAGTACTTAAAAAAGGCAAAGAGAAAGCCGCTTTACAGAGACACCCATGGATATTTTCAGGTGCAATAGATAAAGTTAAAGGGCAGCCCTTAAATGGAGAGATAGTTAAAGTTTATGGGGCCGACAAATCTTTCCTGGCCTATGGGTACTACCATAATCAGTCGCGCGTGGCCTTGCGTTTACTGGAATGGGACGAAACGCAGGAGATCAACAAAGAGTGGTACCATCAGCGGATTAAAAATGCCGTTGCTGCCAGGGCGCATGTTTTAAGCAATGCCGGCACCAATACCTGCAGGCTGGTATTCAGCGAGTCAGACTTCCTGCCCGGACTTATTGTAGATAAATATGCAGACTTTCTTTCCCTGCAGATTCTCAGTGCGGGAATAGAAAACAACAAGACCGACATCATCGACATCCTGATAGAAGAACTTAATCCTCTGGGCATATTTGATAAAAGCGACGCCAATGCACGCACACATGAGAACCTGGAAGTTTCGCAAGGACTGTTATGGGGCGAGAACCCACCAGAGTTTGTAGAAGTGAAAGAAAATGGCGTAGTCTACCATATCAATATCGCCGACGGACAAAAATCTGGCTTTTACTGCGATCAGCGTGATAACCGTGAGATCCTCGCTGCTTATACCAAAGACAAAAACGTACTCGACTGCTTCTGCTATAGCGGTGGATTTACTTTAAATAGCCTTAAACAAGGCGCAAAGCACCTTACCAGCGTAGACAGCTCAGCTTTGGCAATCGATACCCTGACACATAATCTTCAGCTCAATGGTTTTGAACAGGAAAGGCAGACCAGTATCCAGTCAGACGTAAACAAACAGCTTCGTATTTTCAAAGAAGAAGGAACAAAGTTTGACGTTATTGTGCTCGATCCGCCAAAATATGCCCCTTCAAGGTCGGCTCTGGATAGGGCAGCACGTGCTTATAAAGACTTAAACCGCCTGGCAATGTTACTATTGGAAAGCGGTGGCATTTTAGCTACCTATTCATGTTCAGGAGCAGTAGATCTGGAAACATTTAAGCAAATTATAGCATGGGCCGCATTGGATGCCGGTAAAGAAGTGCAAATAATCAAACAATTCCATCAGCCAGAAGATCATCCTGTACGGATCTCTTTCCCTGAAGGCGAATACCTGAAAGGCCTATTACTAAGAGTACTTTAAATATCTTTGTAAGAAAGTGTAAAGTAAAATGAATATTCGGATCAACAATTGTAGTTTTCCGTCGTAAATTTATACGAACACTCTTATCAAATTAAATGCTCATCGCCCATAATATAAAAATCAGCAGGATCCTCAGAAATACATGGCAGGTAGATATCATTATGATTATCTCCTGCACTGTTGCTTACCTGGTCAGGGAATTTCTGATCAAACATCATTTTGAGATCCCTTCTATTGTCCCTACTGTTCTAGGCACAGCCATCGCCTTCTTCGTAGGTTTCAACAACAATCAGGCCTACGACCGCTGGTGGGAAGCCCGTAAAATCTGGGGTGCCCTGGTCAACGACTCGCGCTCATGGGCGCGCAGTGTAATTAGCTATATCTCCCAGAAAGAGATGGACGACAAAATATTCAATGAACTCAAAAAAAGAATGGTCTATCGCCATATCGCCTTTTTATATGCGTTGAAAGCTAACCTCAGAAGCGCAGTGGATGAAACCTATTGCCAGTACCTGGATGAAGAAGAGCTCAGAGAGATCAAAATGCACACCAATATTCCCAATGCAATCCTCACCCTTCAGTCGCGCGACCTACAGGAACTGAATACCAGCGGCATGATGGATGGCTTTCGTTTTATGGAGATGAACCAGCTGCTGGTTAAGTTTTCTGATGAGATGGGCATGGCCGAAAGGATCAAGAATACAGTATTCCCAACCACTTATAACTACTTCACAAAGGTATTTATATGGCTATTTGTGGTGTCGCTGACCTTAGTAACCAGCCAGTATGCAGGCCTCTGGTCCATATTTCTGGGATGGCTCGTTGGCTTTGTCTATGTATCTACGCAAATCAACGGTATGAGCCTCATTAATCCTTTTGAAAACAACTCTGCCGCCATCCCTCTCAATCAGATTACCCGGACTATAGAGATCAATCTATTGGAGATGATGGGTGCTAAAGACATCCCAAAACCGGTAAAGGCAATCAATGGAGAATACATTTTATAAGAAGAGCATATCTAATACTAAGATTGCAGCATTCAAAATCAGAAGAACCGGGAAACATGAAGGACAAAGCCTATGATAAGAGAAATAAGCTTTTATAAATAGCCTATTCCTCTTCTTTAAAGTATACCTTATAATAATTCATAGCCTTATCATCATCGAAACCTTTTTCAATCAGGTCTTTATCCCCGTGAATATAGATATGGAAGTTCTTATCCAGCTTCAGCACGCTCTTGAATGCCCTTGACTGCTTTTTAACAGCAGCCCCGGAGATCTCAAAAGTGTCTTGTATGGCTGTATCGAACTCTTCCTCATAACTCTTTTTATAGTTTTTGAAAGACTCAATACCATCGGCGTTGCCGATAACCTCCTGTGAAAATTCATCCAGGTCAAAGCTTTCCTTCTCCTTGAAGTATTTCATCGACTTATTCAGCAAGTCTATTTTGTCGGCCTTAGAAATATCATAATCCTGGTCGAGCTTCTCAGTAACAAAGTTCTTGTAGACTCCCAATACATTATTCGTCTGGTTGTAGTTATCATTTCGTATTTTAAGCTTTAGGAACTCATCTTTCCAGTAAACAGCTTCCACACTGCGGTTAGTCTGATCAACCACGGCAACTTTAAATCCTTCTTCTCCCTCCGTGTTAAAGATCAGGCATCCTTTATCCAGCTTACTGATATTAATGGCACCTTCTTCATAACTCAGTCCGAACCCTGCCTCTTCAGGGTACACCTTCAGGTAAGTTTCCTTGGTTTCCGATTTAAAGATTCCAATAGCGTCATGCAGATCACCTTCAATCTGTACGTTCTCAAAATAAGCGATGTACAGCTCTCCTGCTTTTATCTTAGGATGACCGGAAACTTCATACAGGTATTTCGCCAGCTGTTTACTGTTTTCATGAAAAGTAGAGCCATCTTTAAAGATCTGCTCCGCGAAATGATAAACCTCATTTAAATTGAGATCCTCGTTAGGATGAAAAAAGCGATAGATCTCGTTTACTTTTTCATACGGGCTCAGGAAATATTGGATCAATAGGTTTTTTAACGTTTCATCCTGAATCTGCAATGAGGCTTCCGACAATACATAAAACTCATCTTGTGCCTTATTGCCAATTCTATGTATAGAAAGCTCTGCCAGAGATGCTTCGAAAAAAGTAATCATATTGATATGTATTATTACAGCAGTAAAAAGTCGTAAAAATACCTTTTACTGCTGTAATAATACATATCAATATGATTTTCCATTAGAATATTATTGCTTTTTTAGTGGTCATGAAGCTATCATCAGCATATTCATTACTGTTTGTAAGCAGTATGCTTATGATGGTTTCATCAGTGATCATGGTGGTTTCGGGTCTATATCTTAGGCTCTTCTTCCTTAGGTGTATTTTTCAGCTTCAGCGGGACACTGTTTTTCTTCATCTTCAGATTGAGCATTTCTACCAGGATAGAGAATGCCATAGCGAAATAGATATATCCTTTAGGAATATGCTGATCCAGCCCTTCAGCGAGCAGCGACACCCCAATTAACAATAGGAACGATAAGGCAAGCATCTTTACCGTAGGGTGGTTGTTGACAAATCTGCTGATAGCATCCGCAGAGACCATCATAATCAATACTGCAATAATAACCGCAGCAATCATAATTTCTACGTGCTCAGCCATTCCTATGGCGGTAATTACAGAGTCTAAGGAGAATACGATATCAAGGATCAGGATCTGAACGATGACACCTACAAAGGAATGAACCTTAGCTTTTCCCCCTTCGTCTTCCTCACCCTCCAATTTTAAATGAATCTCGTGTGTACTTTTATAAATTAAAAATAAGCCACCACAGATGAGGATCATGTCCCTGCCTGATATAGCGAGTTTCTCAAGCCATTCTTTATTATCCAGGCTTATCCATTCGCCAATATTGAATAGCGGAGAGGTTAAACTCATGACCCAGCTAAGGGAAAGCAGTAACAAGACCCTGGTAATCATAGCCAGTCCCAATCCCAGCTGTCTTGCTTTCTTCTGCTGGCTCACCGGGAGTTTTCCCGACAGGATTGAAATAAAGACAATATTATCTATACCAAGTACAATTTCCAGCACGGTTAGTGTTAATAATGAAATCCAGGCTTCGGGTGTACTAAAAAACTCCATAATGATAATTCGTTTGCTTACTAAGATATAAAAAAAGCCTGCTGAATATCAACAAGCTTCAAATAAAAATAATTCTGACCAATAAATTATTGCAAGCATAAGTCTATTTAAAAACGATAGATCCATATTCTGCTGTGATCCTGATTCCTGCCGTTCCGCCATTGCCAATCCTGCCCATATAACGTTTAGTGGAGTCGTCATCCTCATCAGACAGCACCTTAGTCCTCACATTATTTCCATATTTAAAAGATCCGTACTCTCTCTTCACAATAAAATCGGCATTGTACCCTTCAACAAAATTGAAGCTCATATCAACATATTCCGAAGTAACAGTCAACACTTTACACCCCGTACTGATTTCATCTATATGTAGATTATTATAACTCAGATTAAAATTACCATCACCTTTCAACGCGCCAACAGAAACTCCTGTATATTCTGCATGTAAGTTTAACTTGCCTACAGAGCCTATTTTTAGTGAGTTATACTCTTGCTTGATAGTTGCATTGCCTCTTATAGTTCCAATATTTACTGTAGCATACTGTACATCCAGGTCGAGATTGGTTACCGCTCCCAGCGTTAGACCGCCTCCATATTCCTGCTTAATAAGCGCATTGCCCCTCACATTAGCGATATTTACGTTTACATACTCTACATCCAGGTCAAGTGTACCGACAGTACCCAATACTATACCTGCACCATATTCATGTCTGATAACGGCTTTGTTGACTTCCGCAACAGTTGTTTTTCCGTATTGTACAGAGATATAATTGTTTGTACCGGAAAGATTGCCGGCAACAAAGTTGCCATATTCTACTTTTGCGGATAGCGCTCCCGAGAAATCGCCCATGGTCACATTACCAAACTCCTGCGACAAGGTCAGTGCATTTACTGCAGGCATATATACGACATAGTCAACTTTAACCTCTCTACTCCTGCTCTTGCCCCATCTGCTCCCTCTGCTGATATCAGTTTTACAGGAGATCAGGTCGCCCGTTTTATTTATAGCAATATCTACCTCGTCAATCAGCCTTTGCGCCTCTTTTTCATTGCTGCTGTTAGCTCTGACAGAGATATCCAGTTTCACTTCCCTGCGGTCCCACACTTTGATAGTGATGCTGCCAAACTGGTTGCTCAGGTTTACTTTATCAGTACGGTCTGCAGAAAAAGTTTTGCTGATGATCCGTCGCAATCCCTGGTCGTCTCTGTCCTGCCTGCCATTTGCCGACTCCGACTCCGCATTCTGTTGGTTTTCAGAAATATTATTAGTTTTATTGCTGATGTTTACCGCATAGTCGGCATGCACATCTATAGGAATATTTACATTATTTTGAGCAAATGCACCTACTGAGCAGTAGCATACAAGCACTACAATGATTAGATTTTTCATTTAAATATATAGTTTTTTAAAGGTGATGAAGCTTGCATAATATACATTCAGCTGTAATATGTAATCTTATGCAGGTTTCACAATTAAACATTTGTCTTTTATATGCTATTCTCCTTTTTATACTGGCTTACCTGGTTAATGATCATCAACTGCTGGCTTACTACCTGCAGCTGTATCTCCAGGTTCTTCACCATTGCCTTTACCACCAGCTGTTGGTTCGGACTTCCCGGGAGTTCCTTCTTCAGCGCATTATAAGTAAGCTCCAGCTTCTGCAGGTCAGCATTAAACTTATCATATAGCTTGGGGTTCGACTTAGCGAAGATCTGCAGGCTATCGCGCTTCTCTTCAATCAGTCCGGCAAACCGTAATTGTTTTTTCGCATAAACAGGATTAACATCTGCCAGGTTCACGACCTTTTTCTCCTGAGGGTAGAGGTAGATAAATGCAATGCTCATCAGGATTATAAATGACGAGGCAATGCCAATCCACATCTGCAGGTTAATTGTTTTTTTTTGTTCTTTTTTGTCGAGTTGCTCCTCAATTCTGTCCCACAACTTCGAAGAAGGCCTGTCCGTCTCAAATTCCTTCCTGTTTTCTTTAATGAAATCATCAATTTTAATACCCATCTCTTGCTCCTTTCTTTTCCATATTATTTTTCAACTTCGTTTTAGCTCTCATCAGCTGCGATCGGGAGGTATTCTCTGATATTTTTAAAATATGAGCGATTTCTTCATGATCGTAACCTTCAAACAGATAAAGGGTAAGTACCACCCTATAGCCATCGGGCAGTAACTTCATTGCCGCTTTTACCTCTTCCACCTTCCATTCTACGGCCTGGCGATCTTCATTCTCCTGGTGATCGCTATGCGTTTCATCAGCAATGTCCACGCCATCAAGGCTAACCAGCTCTGCCTTTCTTTTCCGCAGGTAATTAATAGACTTATTAATTACAATCTGTTTCAGCCACAGGCCAAAAGTAGTATCCCCCCTGAAGTCGACGATTCTTGTAAAAGCCTCCAGAAAAGCTTCCTGCAATACGTCCTCAGCTTCAGCCTCGTCATTTACAATTCTGAGTGCCGCGCTGTACATAGCACGCTCATACAACTTGTACAATTCAAATTGTGCTTTGCGGCTCCCTTTGCGGCAGTCGTTAACTAGCCCTGCGTTTTTATCGATATATACAGTTTCCAATGTTTCTCTGATTCGTAATAAGTGACACCCTAATTTTTAAAACGTTGCATCATCATGAAAAAACTTTTGAATATACTAAGCTAAATCAACAAGCACCTGCAATATGTGAGGCAAAATCAATATTTTTGCGACTTAATCCGATTGAAAATGTTAAGAACAACAACTTGCGGAGCCCTGAATATTGAAAATTTGGGCGAGAACGTAATCCTGTGCGGTTGGGTACAGAAATCCAGAGATTTGGGAGGAATGACTTTTATTGACATCCGTGACCGTTATGGTATCACCCAATTGGTTTTCAATATGGACGATAACCGTCAGTTATGTGAAGCAGCACGTGGCCTTGGTCGCGAATTTGTGATCAAAGCCAGTGGCCTGGTGGTCGAGCGTTCTAATAAAAACCTTAAAATGCCAACGGGAGAAGTGGAGATTAAAATCACTGATCTTGAAATTATAAATGCCTCTAAAATACCTCCGTTTTTAATTGAAGACGACACCGATGGCGGGGATGACCTGCGCATGAAATACCGCTACCTGGACCTGCGCAGAAACCCAGTCAGGAATAATATGGTATTACGCCATAGAATGGCACAATCTGTAAGAAGGTATCTGGACAATCTCGACTTCATTGAAGTAGAGACCCCTGTATTGATTAAATCAACACCAGAAGGAGCAAGAGACTTCGTAGTACCAAGCAGAATGAATGCAGGCGAGTTTTATGCGCTGCCCCAATCACCGCAAACTTTCAAGCAGCTGCTGATGGTTTCGGGATTTGACCGCTATTTCCAGATCGTTAAATGTTTCCGTGATGAGGATTTACGTGCCGACAGACAGCCGGAGTTTACGCAAATCGATTGCGAGATGTCATTTATTGAGCAGGAAGATATTCTGAATACTTTTGAAGGATTGATACGTACGCTATTTAAGGAAGTTAAAAACTTCGACCTTCCTGAGGTACCGAGAATGCAATATGCCGACGCGATGCGCTGGTATGGATCTGACAAGCCCGATACACGCTTCGAGATGAAGTTTGTAGAACTTAACGACGTAGTGAAGGGTCATAACTTCCCTGTGTTTGATAATGCAGAATTGGTTATAGGCATCAATGCAAAGGGCTGTGCGCATTATACGCGGAAGCAGCTTGATG
>JAATFQ010000127.1 GCA_015655115.1 Sphingobacteriales bacterium | reverse complement strand
GATAAAAAAATAATTAAACTGCATAAAATAGCATAATGAGTAAGAAACTTAAAATTGGAATATTTGGATTTGGAGTTGTTGGTCAGGGTTTACATGACATTATTAAAGGACAAGACCTCAATCTCGAGATCATCAAAATTGCGATTAAAAATCCCACAAAAAAACGTAGCCTTGATGCTAAGCTGTTCACGACAGATCATGATGAAATTCTGAACAATCCTGAGATCAATACCATAGTTGAGTTAATTGACGATGCTGATGCGGCCTTTACTATTGCTAAAAGAGCATTATCAAGCGGCAAACATGTAGTATCTGCCAATAAAAAAATGATTGCCAACCATCTTGAAGAACTGGTAGAATTACAGGCAAAACATGGTACTTCTTTACTTTATGAAGGTGCCGTATGCGGAAGTATCCCTATTATCAGGAACCTTGAAGAGTATTATGACAATGAGTTGCTGCACGGCATCAGCGGAATCTTTAATGGCTCATCAAATTATATCCTTTCAAAAATATTCAATGAAGGCCTTCCTTATGAGGTAGCCCTTCAGCAGGCACAGGATCTTGGCTTTGCCGAGACTGACCCTATCCTGGATGTGGGTGGTTACGATGCCAAGTTTAAACTGGCTATTGCTACTGCACATGCCTATGGACTGTTCATCGACCCTGCAGCCATACTCAATGTAGGTATACAAAACCTGTCGGAAAATGATATCAGATATGCAAAAGAGAAGAATTTCAAGATCAAACTGGTACCTACAGCACGCAAGATCAGCACCAAGCAGGTCGTTACTTATGTATTACCGAAGTTTGTAAAGTCGGATGACTTTCTGTTCAATGTAGAAAATGAATACAATGGTGTAACGGTACAGGCTGCATTTGCTGATAAACAGTTTTTCTTTGGTAAAGGCGCAGGGGGCCACCCTACAGGAGCAGCAGTATTGTCGGACATTGCTGCATTGAGATATGGCTATCGCTATGAGTATAAAAAACTGCATCAGCACAATGGACTGATCCATACTGACAATGTGAATATTGAAGTATATCTGAGATATGAACACGAGTATACTATTGAAAAGCTGAAAATTGAGAATATTATAGAGCGCTTTTCGCGCAATGATTATAAATATGTGATTGGAAGTGTAAGCTTAAAATCACTGCTGGCCAACAAAGACCTGCTTGTACATAAAGATGTATTTATCGCACATACAGGAAGGTTTACCTATACCGACCAGCAAATTCAGATCATTGCCGGCGAAGAGGTACTGTTCAACTAAGATAAAAAATGTAGTTTTCATATGCAACATTCCCAGGTGCTATGCTGAGTAGCTCAGTAATAGTCCTGTGTTTTTATCAAGAGAAAGACAAACATGAGGACATAAAAAGGGGGCGTATCATGATGAATGATACGCCCCCTTTTTATGTCCTCATTATTTAAACTGTGGCCAGGCCACAATCCATGAATTAAATCTCCCTGTTGATATCCCAGTTTTCCAGGTAATCAGCCACGCGGCGTACAAAAGTACCACCCAGCGCTCCATTCACCACACGATGATCATAAGATAACGACAGGAACATCATATGACGGATAGCAATCACATCACCATATTCCGTTTCCAGTACTGCAGGTTTCTTTTTAATGGCTCCTACTGCGAGAATAGCAACCTGTGGCTGATTGATAATAGGCGTGCCCATTACATTGCCAAAAGAGCCTACATTCGTTAAAGTAAAGGTACCGTTCTGTGTTTCATCAGGCTTCAATTTTGCGGCTCTGGCACGACCAGCCAGATCGTTCACAGATTTCGTCAGCCCTACCAGGTTAAACTGGTCTGCATTCTTGATCACGGGAACGATTAAATTCCCGGTAGGCAATGCCGCAGCCATACCGATATTGATATCTTTTCTCTTGATGATCTGTGTTCCGTTTACCGAAACATTGATCATCGGAAAATCTTTGATTGCTTTAGCTACAGCTTCAATAAAAATTGGCGTGAAGGTAATCTTTTCATTCTCTCTCTTCTCGAAATTCTTCTTCACCCTATCTCTCCACAACACCATGTTTGTTACATCGGCCTCCACGAAAGAGGTGACATGTGCAGAGGTATGCTTGCTCATGGTCATATGATCAGAAATGATCTTGCCCATGCGGTCCATTTCAATAATCTCATCCGCACCGCCAACGCTTACCGCCGGAGTGGCAATATGAGATATTGCAGCTGGTTGCTGTGCGGAGTGCTGAACGGGTGCTGCTGGTTTTTGTGCAGCAAAGCTTTCAGTTTTTGCAGCCGCCACAGGTATGTTCTTTCTATCCTGCTGTATATAGCGTAAGAGATCGTCTTTCGTCAGCCGCCCCTCAGCACCACTTCCTGTAATGGTGTTCAGTTCCTGAACAGAAATATGTTCCTGGGCAGCGATACTCTTTACCAGCGGAGAATAAAAGCGGTCGGCTTCTGCATCAGCAGGAGCAGGCATAAAACTATGCGCTCCAGCGGTAGTGTCGCCCAGTTGCTCAGTTCCAGGAATAGCTGCAGCCTGCTCAGCAGCAGGTTCCGCCACAGGTTCTTCAGCAGCAACAGGGGCAGCTTTTTCTTCTTCTGCCGGCGCAGAAGCACTTGCAGCACCTTCAGTTTCAATCAGTGCGATGACCGCACCTACCTGCACTACCTCATCTTCACTATACAATTGTTTAATCAATTTTCCTGCTACTGGTGAGGGTACTTCTGAATCCACTTTATCGGTTGCAATTTCCAATAAAGTATCATCTAAACTGATCATATCGCCAGGTTGTTTTAACCATTTGATAACGGTTGCCTCCGCAACACTTTCACCCATTTTAGGTAATAATACTTCGTATTGTGCCATTTTTATTTAAAGTAAATTTGGTTACAGGAGCAAAAGTAAGGCTTTTTTACAGTTAATCGGCATCATGATTCAACTCATTTAAAATCATTGTTAATGCCGCAATTGCAGAGCGCTCGATGTTCTGCAGCCTGCGGTTTCCGAAACTGAAAACCTTTGCTGTTACTCCTTTTCTGGTGGCCACTGCTATCCAGACAGTTCCGACAGGTTTGTCGTCTGTACCTCCATCCGGACCGGCAATACCGCTGACAGCAACACTGTAATCTGTATTAAAATGTGCAATTGCTCCCAATGCCATTTCTGTTACCGTCTGTTCACTTACGGCACCAAACTCTGACAAGGTGGAGGCTTTCACGCCCAGAATAGATTCTTTAAGCTCATAAGCGTAAGCCACTGCTCCACCAAGGTAAACCGATGAACAACCAGGATGCTGGGTAATCAGGTGTGCGATATAGCCACCTGTACAGCTTTCGGCGGTAGACAGGGTCAGTTTTCTTTCCTTCATGATGTTCAGGATGGCTTTCTCCAGCGCAATATCGTCTTCTACTACCACAAAAGGCTTAACCTTTGCCACCAGTTGCTGCGCATAAGCGTCCACCTCTTTTTTCAGCTGTTCTTCATCAGTACCTGATGCACTTAAACGCAGCCTCACCTGCCCTAGTTTGGGTAAATAAGCCAGCTTAATTGAAGGGGGCAGACTGTCTTCTACGCCTGCCAGTTCCTGCGCCAGGAAAGACTCACCGATATTTGCGGTAAGGATAGTTTTATGATAAATAAAGGGGAGGTCGAATGCTTTTTTCAGCCGTGGCAGAATCTCTTCTTCCATTAAATACATCATCTCGAAGGGTACGCCCGGCATAGACACAATAATATTGTCGCCATGGCCGAACCACATACAGGGTGCTGTGCCATTCTGATTCAGGATGACTGTACAGCCATCCGGCACATCAGCCTGCCGGATATTACTTTCGATCATTGGCCTGTTGTACCTCTTGAAAAAATTAGTCACATGCTCCAGCGTCGCTTCATCACGGCGCATGCCCATGTTAAAATACCTGGCAAGGGTAAACTTGGTAATATCGTCTTTAGTGGGACCTAAGCCACCGGTAATCAGGATAATTCTGGCTCTTTTCTCTGCCGCGGTGAGGGCTTCAATAATGTGATCTTCATCGTCAGACACAGAAGTAATCTGTTTTACTTTGATACCTATGGCATTTAGTTCTTTGGCCATCCATGCGGAATTGGTATCCACAACCTGACCAATTAATATTTCATCGCCTATAGTAATGATTTCAGCTAACATCATATATTTTTTTAGAAACGCGTATAATAAGCTTGTTGCTTGCTCAGCTTCAGATCCTGCAAGATAGATGCCTTCACCTTAATCGTGAGGCTATAACTGCGGTAAGTACCTATTGGTACCCAGTTGATACTCATATCCCAGCAATGCAGGTCTCGGTAAATGGAGAAAGTAGTATAAGAAAGCGTATTGGCCTTGAAGTCGTACCCGGAGTTAAACTGCACCTTCCATTTTGGCGTTACATTAAAGTCGCCGTTAAAGGTAAGTGTATTGGTGATCACAGGCAGCACACCTGTAGGCTGGGTTGTATAGTCGAAACGGTAGGAGAAGGTAAAGTTCCATGGGATATTGAAATCCACAAATGCGTTAGGGTCACTGCTCAGCGCTGCAAGGGCAGCAATCTGCTCGGGTGTTCTTCCTGCTTTCGCCACCTGGTTGGTCGCATTATCAATATTTTCATTCCGCTTTTTAAAAGCATCAGCATTTAAGCTGTAGCCAAAGGAAAGGTCGAAGTGGGTAAGCCTGGGAATAGTGATCCTGTCTACCAGCAGCTTAGTACCAGTAGGTCTACCATTCAGTATGGAATCACGAACAGCATAAGGATTCAGCGTACCACCATAAGTAATACCCAGCTTATCGGTAAACTGTGAACGCCCACTGAAGGCAAGTGTGGATAACTTAAAAGATGGAGCTAAGAAATTATAATTTCCGGTCAAGGAAAGCCCCTGTATGATAGGGAGTTTCTTGGTGCCGCTGCCGGTAGTGTCTTTACTGGAAAACACTTTCGCTTCCACAGTATTCTCTATACCGAAACCTATGCTGGCCGACTGTCCTTCACCGGGACCGCCATATTGTGAGCCCTGGTGGATAGAGTAGCGTTTATTCCTGTTATAGTAGGAATCCCATACATGCCCGCCGTCCTGATAGAGCAGCTCTTTATAGTTTCCTCTTGAAAGCTCGGAGAAATCGGGGGTATAGGTAAAGCTCATACTCGGCGTCATCACCCAACGCAGGGCTTTTAGCTTCTTCCAGTTTTTGAACTGTGCTGTATTGTATACTTTTGTGGAAAGGCTTCCTGATAAACTATATTCGCCGGACCTGTTAAATCCATATACTGTATCTGTTGCTAAAGTATACGGCTGCACTACCCCATTCTGTAAAACCCCTCTGATAGCTGTCTGCCGGATACTGCTGAAATGCCATCTTTCTGTATAGGTTGTACTGGCACCGAAGTTGAAATAATTGAAGGCTGTAAAGTTTATGCCGACCGGAATAACATGCTGAATACCATTTTTCAGCAACTTTAATGCATCCTTATTAAACAATAAACTATCATATGTAGCAATAGAGTTTTGTGCTGACATGGTATAACCTACAGTAACCTTTTGATACCATTTATCCTCTCCTACCCTGTTCTTAGAATCAAATGGACTAAAAGAGTTGATGGAGAGGCCAATAGTAGGTAAACTTACATCGACCGACTTGCTCAGTGTATTCTGGCTATGACTGGCACCAAAGGTAAAGTTACCTTTTCCATCCAGCAGTGTTTTTGAATAGTTGACATTGGAACTTAAAATATTCTGTGTGATGGCCTGAACATTATAGGTGTTTGAACCAGCAGTATTATTATTGTAAGAACTTGTTCTGATATCTACGCTGGCACTAAAGGTAGAGCCAGGACTGGCGTTTGCATTTTTGGTATGTGCCCACTGGATACTATAATCTTTTTTCGGCGTATATTCTGGTGTACCCTCCAGCCCATAACGGTTACTGGCATAATCGAGCTTTATATTTCCGCTATACTTGTACCGCTTTACATAGTTTGTTGCCAGAGAGACACCATATGATCCCCTGGTATAGATGGTGCCCAGCATTTTAGCATCCCAATAGTCATTCAGGCTCAGATAATAACCACCGTCTCTTAAAAAGAAACCCCTGGTGTAATCATCACCATAACTAGGGATAATCACACCCGAACTACGCTTATTGGGTTTGGGGAAAAATGCAAAAGGCAGACCTATAGGCATGGGGATATCCTCAATCTTCAGATAAACGGGACCGGTAATAATCTGTTTATCCGTAACAATCCCTTTGGTAATAAACAATCCGAAATGGGGATGCGGCAAATTACAGGTACTGTAGGTCATCCCCTTCACATGGATTTCATTGTCGGGCTGACGCTTACTTTGTCCCCCGGAAAAGAAACCTCCCTCCTGTTCAGTAAAGGTATTATATACATTGCCCTTACCTGTTTTAGTATTATAAAATAGTGAATCGGCAATTGATGATCCATCTTTATCCATCTTAAAGATAGGCTTCCCCACGTATTTACCTTTGGGATCATGCCTGCCCTTGGCAAAAACGGTATTTGTCTTTGAGTTATAGCTGATATAGTCGGCATCCAGCTCAAAGCCCTGGTAAATTACCCTGGCTTTACCATATAAATAGATAATACTTTTGTCCTTGCTGTATTTGGTAGAATCTTCGGCAGAATATTCAATTTTTGAGTCTATCTCCTGTTTAGGCTTGCCCCCCTTGAGTCCGCCTTTCTTTGTGGTATCCTGTGCTAAAGCTCCCGGTTTCAGGGCACCTGATTTCAGTGCAGATCGTTTTGTGGTGTCCAGTTTTGTAGTATCCTGCTGCTGGATAATCTGGCGCATAGATGACGCAGAAGCAACATTCCCTGCCGTTGCCAGAAACAAAATGGAATTCAGTAAAAAAATCAGTCGTAAGAATTTCAAATTCGTGTGTGAATGTAACAATGACAAAGCAATTTAACCCAAAACGCCCAAAATTAATGAAAAATATAGCATTGTGAGACACAATCAGTTTATATACCTATTTATTTAAATAAAGTGCTCAATAACAATATTTTACAAGTCGTTAATATTTGTTAAATATACAAACTGATCTGCGGGGATATAAACGTTAACTGTAAATAAAAGCTATTTATTTCTTCGCTGTGCTTTGTATCGCTGAATCGGGAACTATGGGCGGAATAAAGTTTTAAGCATTAAATCGCCCTGATTATTACTCAAAATTTATATTATACTATCTTTGTCCTATTAATGTGCATGATCTTGTTCTGTAATCTGCCTGATATGGTTGTGTAATTTGCATGACATAGTATGGTAATTTGCATGATATAGTACTGTTGAAGCACATAAATGGGGATGAAGAGATTGTATACCGAATATGCATATTGACATAATTTACAAAAGAATATCCTACAATAATTCTATTAATTTACGCTCATAGAAACGAAATCATAATTTACATATTTAGTGACGAAAGACCAGATGAGATTAAAACGAGATATATTCCTGATTGCAATATTGTTAATGCTGAGTTCACAAGCTGTTTTTTCGCAGGGATATAAGGTAAAAACAATAGTGATCGATGCTGGTCACGGTGGTGATAAACCCGGTGCCGCAGGAAGCTATTCTCTGGAAAAAAATGTCGCCCTCCAGGTTGCGCTGAAATTAGGCAGGAAATTTGAAGAGGATATGCCGGAAGTAAAAATCCTGTATACGCGTAAAAGAGATATTGATGTCCCTTTTTTTAAGCGGGCAGCAATAGCAAATGAAGCCAAGGCTGATATTTTTATCTCTATACATTGTAACTCTATGCCCGACAATAGGGTGGTAACAGGTTATACAAAGAGAAAAGGCAAAAAAGTGGCTAAATATGCCTATGTGAAGAACAAAACAACACGCGGTACGGAAACTTTTGTTGCCGGAAGCCATAGATTACATGAACAGGACGCTGCAATAAGAGAAAATGCCGATATTGCCCTTGAAAAGGACTATAAAAAGAATTATGATGGTTATGATCCAAATAACCCTGAAACATTTATTATACTATCTTTGTTTAAGAATACATACAGGGATAAAAGCTTAAAGCTGGCGCGCTTAGTACAAAATAACTATGCTAATGACAATAACCGCATAGACAGAGGGGTAAAAGAGCAGGGAATTTTAATCTTACAACGATGTGGCTTACCTGCCATCTTAACGGAAATAGGATTTATCTCGAACCCTACTGAAGAAGATTACCTGAACTCGAACGCGGGACAAATGGAAATTGTGAACTCAATTTTTAAGGCAGTAAAGACATACAGAAAAGAAACAGAAGTAAATTATTAAACCACGCATAAGTGAAAATATCAAACGAAACCAAAGTAGGCATATTAGCAGCCTTTTCTATTGCAGTATTAATTATAGGATATAACTTCCTTAAGGGAAATGCCATCTTCTCCAGCGAAACGATACTCTATGCGCGCTACTCCAAGGTTGATGGACTGGCGGTATCAAAACCTGTGCTGATCAATGGTTTCCAGATCGGCCGTGTAGATAAACTACAGCTGCAACCTGATGGCACTATCCTGGCTACATTAAAAATCAATGGCAAGTATGATATACCTAAAAATAGTATAGCCCGACTGGAAAGTACGGACCTGCTGGGTAGTAAAGCTATTGTTATGGCGCTGGGCGATGGCAAGAACTTCGCTCTGGATGGCGACACGCTGAATGCAAATGTCGAAAAAAACCTGATGGAGGCTGTAGAGCCTGTACAGAAAAAAGCTGAGCTGATTATCGGCAAAATGGATTCTATACTGACAAGCGTAAACTCTATACTTAACCCTGACTTCCAGAAAAATGTTAACAAAAGCTTCAACAGTATCGCTGCTACGCTATCGTCACTGGAAGGTACTTCTAAAAAAGTGGACGGATTGGTAGGTACTGAAGGAAAACGTATATCGGCCATACTTGCTAATGCTGAAGCTATTTCACTCAACCTCAGAAACAATAACCAGAAAATTAATGCTATCCTGACTAATATCAATACCATCACTGATCAGGTTGCTGCATCTAACTTTAAACAAACTATTGATAACGCCAATAAAGCGGTAGCTGACCTGCAAAGTATTGTTACTAAGGTGAACAATGGCCAGGGTTCGTTAGGTATGCTGGTGAATGATACGAAGATGTATGATAACTTGAATAGTGCTTCTAAAAACCTGGACAACCTGATTATAGATCTGAAAGAAAATCCGAAAAGATATGTACACTTCTCTGTTTTTGGAGGGGGGAATAAGGATAAGTAATCAAAATTATACAAATAGATATCAAAAAACAGGATAGCTATTTTCTGTCTCAACCTTCGCTGAAGAGCGAAGCTACAGGCCAGAAAATAGCTATCCTGTTTTTTTTATATCTGGATTTTGTAAGGGGGTCATCCCCGGGGCAGGGCGTATATTAGATGAACTTATAGACCATCCTAGAGCTGTAAAACAAAGAAGGGTATAATTTTCCTGTCTCAACCTTCGCTGAAGAGCGAAGCTACAGGCCAGGGAAAATTATACCCTTCTTTGTTTTAAGAGCTGTGCACCTTTTACAGGATCGTTTTGCTGCAGAATTTATTGCAAAAATCCATGTATAAGCCTGGCAAATGTAAAAATGCGGCTGTTGCATTGTGCAGAATCTATCTCTGCATACTTTAACCTTTGGATGGAGTAAACCTTTAAGGTTTCTGCAGATTAAAATAAAGGGTAGTATTTTTTCTGGCCTGTAGCTTCGCTTTTTCAGCGAAGGTTGAGACAGAAAAAACACTACCCTTTATTTTTCCCCTCAGACAATCTTAAATTACGTAAGTCTCTCCTTCGACCGCCAATTCCGTCCCCTCAAACTCCCCTTTCGCCTCGTCCAGCAATGGCTGAAGCACCTTATACCGCGATGAAAAGTGACCGATAATCAACTTACCCGCGCCCGAAGTCTTCGCCACCTGTGCAGCTTGTAAAGCAGTAGTATGATGTGTCACGTTTGCGCGTTCCACCATTTCGTCCAGGAAAGTAGCCTCATGGTACAGCGTAGTGCAGCCTGTAATATCCTTAAGGTAGCTACCATCAGCCAGCGTATCCGAACAGTAGCAGTAACATTTAGGCTCATCAGAGTCAGTAGTATAGTCCTCATTTTTGAACAGCCTCCCATCAGGAAGTGTTAAGTCAAACCCCTTTTTCAGCAGCGGATAATATTCAGGCCGGATGTTATCGCGTTCCAGTTTTTCCACGATAACCTTACGCATTCTTTTCTTCTGCCTAAACTTAAATCCAGTAGTGGGGATCCTGTGGTTCAGCACGATAGTTTCCACCGTCATGTCGCCATTAGCGAAGATTTCTTTTGACACATCCGCTTCAATAGCTGTAAATTGCAGCTCATATTTCAGCATTGTTTCAGAATACTTAAACTGGATATCGAGAATTTCCTTAAGCGGTGCAGGACCAAATATCTGGAAAGGCTTGATACGTCCGTTCAGGTGCATGGTCGACAGCAATCCTATCAAACCAAAATAATGGTCGCCATGCAGATGGCTGATAAACACAGCATCAATCTTACTGGCTTTTAAGCCGAACTTGATCAGCTGCTGCTGAGTACCCTCAGCACAGTCGATCAGGTAAAATTTTTCATTACAATTCAGGAGCTGTGAAGTAGGGTTTCTGTTAAACACCGGAGTAGCAGAGCTACTCCCTAAAATAGTGACTTCAAATTTCATTAATTATTTTTATCAAAGCTCCCTAGCAGTTCTTTTTCAATTTCTTCCATAAAAATCAAATCCTCAGCTTCATCCATGTGGCCAACAATGTTGAGCGATTCATGAAGGTTAGACATCTCCAGGATTTTGATAATACAAGGGTGCACATTAGCGACAATAAAGATCCCATTGGATTTTTTGCAGAGTCTGTCACCTACCAGCAGGCAGCTCAGGTCCTGAGAGTCGCTGCATTCCGTTACCATTGATAAATCAAGAACAATATTACAAAAACCACCGGCATTGAGCAGTATCAGTTCAGATTTCAGCCTTGGCGTATTTTCATTGGTAAACTTGTTTTCATCAAGTTTGATGGCAACATACTTTTCGTGTTTATCTATTGAAAACTTCATAACATTCTAAATTTAGATGATAACAAATTAAGTATTTTATTTGGATAAAAGCGAATCCAGGCAAGCTAAAACATTAGCTTCTATCCTATTCAGCACATTATCATCTTCATTTTTCACAAATACATCTCCCGTTATCTGCTCATAGAGTTCAATATAGCGGTCAGAGATAGAACTCACAATTTCTGGTGTCATCACCGGCACTACCTGCCCGTCTTTACCCTGAAAACCATTTTCGATTAACCATTTACGGACAAACTCTTTAGAGAGCTGTTTCTGTGGCTCATCAGCATGCTGGCGGTCAGCATATCCATCAGCATAAAAATAGCGTGACGAATCAGGTGTATGGATCTCATCAATCAGATAAATCTTGTCACCAACCTTACCGAACTCATATTTGGTATCCACCAGAATAAGTCCCCGTTCTGCAGCCATTTCCGTACCCCTCCGGTACAATGCATGTGTATATTCTTCCAGCAGATCATAATCCTGTATAGATACAATACCTTTCGCCAGGATATCCTCCCTTGAAATATCCTCATCATGGCCTACAGCTGCTTTAGTTGTTGGGGTAATAATGGGTTGAGGAAGCTGATCATTTTCTTTTAATCCGTCTGGCAGGGCAACACCGCAAACACTGCGCTTACCCGCACTATATTCGCGCCAGGCATGTCCTGCCAGGTAACCTCTGATCACCATCTCCACCTTAAAAGGCTCACATATCATCCCTACAGTCACCATTTCATCCGGAACAGCAATCACCCAGTTAGGCAAAATATCTGCCGTAGCCTTTAAAAATTTGGCAGCAATCTGGTTCAATACCTGTCCTTTGAAAGGTATCGCCTCAGGTAAAACCACATCAAATGCAGAAATCCTGTCGGTCACCACCATAGTCATGAACTGGTGGTCAATGGTATATACATCACGTACCTTACCTTTATAAAAATTGTTCTGTTTTGGGAAATTAAAATTGGTTTCTTTTATTGCTTTCATATTGTTGATGGATCACATCAATTATTGTTTTAAAATTATTGTATATCGCCGTATGCTTTTAAAATCATTCTCACCAGCTTATGGCGTACCACATCTTCACCAGTGAGGTATATAATATCAATACCAGGAATACCGTCAAGTATACGTAAAGCATTATGTAAACCCGACATTTGTTTTTTAGGCAAGTCGATCTGAGTTACGTCACCGGTAACAATAAACTTCGCTGTAGGCCCCATACGGGTAAGGAACATCTTCAGCTGAAGGTCTGTCGAATTCTGCGCTTCATCCAGGATTACAAAACAGTTATCGAGCGTCCTTCCCCTCATAAATGCAAGGGGAGCGATCTCAATAGTCCTGTTCTCCAGGTAAAGTTTCAGCTTCTCGGCAGGAATCATATCATCCAGCGCATCATAGAGCGGACGAAGATATGGATCAACCTTCTCCTTCAGATCGCCCGGGAGGAAGCCAAGGCTTTCTCCCGCCTCTACTGCTGGTCGCGTAAGGATAATACGCTTAATCTCTTTATTCTTCAGGGCGCGGACAGCAAGTGCTACGGCCGTATAGGTTTTTCCTGTTCCGGCAGGGCCGATAGCAAAAAGGACATCATTCTTGACAATGCTTTCCACCATACGGCGCTGATTAGCCGTTCTGGCTTTGATCATCACCCCATTATTACCGAATACGATCACCTCGCCACCGGCGCCATTGAGTTTCTCCGGAGCGGCAGCAGCATTACCATTCAGTTCAGCAACTTTTTTTATGGACAGGATTGACTCCACATCAGCAGCACTTAAGGCGCCATATTTGTCCAGTTGATTAATCAGCATATTGAACTTCTGATCGAACAGTTTCTGTTCCACTTCATCACCTAACACCTTCACTTCGTTGCCTCTGGCTACGATTTTTAACTTGGGAAACGCACGTTTGATGAGCTCATAATTTTCATTATTGGGACCCCAGAATTGTGCAGGATTTACTGTTTCTAATACTAGTTTGAGTTCGTTCAAAATATTGTTTTTTTTATAGGGGTGTGTATTTTAATATAAAAATTGAATATTTGTAGGCGATTTGCCGCATACGCAAGAATAAGAATAAATATTCAATATTTAATGGCCATTATCACTTTAACAACAGATTTAGGTTCCAAAGATTTCTACCAGGCTGCCCTTAAAGGCAGTATCCTGAGTATCTTGCCTACAGCTAATATTGTTGATATTACCCATGAAGTGCCTTCCTTTAATATCTCCTATGCGGCTTTTGTTTTAAAAAATGTATACCATTATTTCCCTAAAGGTACTGTCCACCTGATAGGTATAGACTCTGTGTTCAGTGAAAATACGAAGTACGTGGGACTAAAGTTCCATGATCATTATTTTGTTGGGGCCGACAATGGGATTTTCTCTTTACTGTTCGACGGCAAGCCGGATGAGATTGTAGAGCTGAATATTATGCAGGACTTGAAATACCTGCATTTCCCTCTGGTTGATATTTTTGTAAAGGCCGCTATACACCTCGCCAAAGGCGGAAAGCTGAAAGACATCGGATTGCCTACAGACGGTATCGAAGAGAGGATGCTGCTGAACCCTGTGATTGAGAAGGATATGATCAGAGGAAGTGTGATCTATATCGATACGTTCTGTAATGTGATTACCAATATCACCAAAGAGTTATTCACAAAAATACAGCGTAACAGGGACTTCACTCTATTTTTCAGGAAAAGTGAAACCATTACACAGCTGAGCTGGCATTATAATGAAGTGCCCGAAGGCGAAAAGCTATGTCTTTTCGGTATCAGCAATCACCTGGAAATTGCCATTAATAAAGGCAAAGCCAGCGGACTGCTGGGTTTGCACCTGAGTGATATTGTACGTATCCAGTTCCACCCCTGAAGAATCTTACAGCAATGGATTTTTTTGCTGAACTGCCTGACCTGAAATACAGCCTCCTGCAGGCTCTAAAACATTCCCTATAAACAGCATATTATGAAAGCAGAATCAAGGCCATCTAAGACACTTTAGCCAGGATCAGCCCAACTTATAGCGACGTCACAAATTTATGGCTTTACTACAGGCAATGGCACCTTTACAGGCATGGAGTTTGCTTCATCTTATAAAACAAAATGATATGATTAGATTTTTTCTTTTATTTATATGCTTAACCAGTGCCTATGGTGCTATTGCAATGCCAGGCGACAGTAGTGCCTACCAGACACAGCGTTTAAAAATCAATTCATTATTAGCGGAAAGAAGTTCCAAATTCGGACAATATGACCTTAGCCTAAGTGCCAGAACAGGGATTTTCGGACTGCAGACCAAGCAGGACTTAAGAAATTCCAATGATATCTTAAGGGAAATTATAATGAGCGACAATAACATTTTCAGGGAACTTAAAATCCTGATGAATTATAAGGACCTGCAGGTGCAGGAAGTACAGAGCAACGTTAGCAACACCAATAAAAGAATCCGGGGATATATGCTCTCCATTAAAAAATTACAAGACGAGAATGATGCACTTAGGATGGAAGCAGCCCAGATAGCACAAAAAAGCAACACTTCCACTTACATCATTATTATTTTATGCATGATGCTGATAGCGAGTGGAGTATTTATGTACAGTATGTATAGCCGATTGAGAAAAGCCAGACGCTGATTGAGCATATCTGAAGACAGATAATAAAATCAATACCATTCAGTAATGAACCAAAATGCCATTAAGAAATAGATCAACATTACTCATAAACCAGGTACCAATTAAGAAAACCTAAACACTGAATAGAAAAATTAACATTGAAAAAAATGAAACGATCATTCTTCAAATTACTCGTACGGTTGAATAAAATTATTTTGCCGGGATATTACAAGGAGGATCCGATGAAGCTCAGCAACCTGCAAAAGGCAATCCTGGGGTTCAGGTATTGGGCATTGACCAATTCACTAGAATAGCTGACAGCGTTCTCTTTACAAAGAAGAATTCCGACACCACTCCTCCTGCCTGTCATTGATTTACAGAATTCAAAAAATTGCCACAGGCAGCATAAAAAATCAGGGATCCAGTAGCCTGAATCCCCAAAATTGTATCAATTATTTCGTAAAGTGTGCGATAATCAGTGAAGCTAATTCTTCACCAATACGCTCCTGAGCTTCATTTGTTGCCGCACCAATATGTGGGGTCAATGAAATTTTAGGGTGCTGTAAAAGAGCCTGCAATGGAGTAGGCTCATTATCAAACACATCCAGTCCGGCGAAGGCAACCTTCCCGCTATCCAATGCATTGATTAAAGCCTGCTCATCAATAGTACCGCCTCTTGAACAGTTCACGATCCCTACTCCAGCTTTCACCTGATCAAACTCAGCTGCCCCTAAAATCGGGCGGTCGGCGAAAGGCGTATGCAAAGTGATAAAATCACTATTGCTGACCACCTCTTCAAGCGAAACCGTTTTAACAGGTACATCCAGAGAAAGGTCACCCTGAAATTTCAGCGTCAGTTTTCCTTCAAAAGGATATAAGTCATAAGCAAGCACATTCATGCCAAGGCCTAAAGCCACGGTAGCTGTTTCTCTGCCTATTCTGCCGAAGCCAATGATCCCTAAGGTTTTACCTCTAAGCTCAATACCTTTAGCATAAGCTTTTTTCAGTCCGTTGAAGTTCGTAGCACCTTCAACAGGCATTTTACGGTTCGAATCCTGTAAAAACCTGACGCCAGTAAATAAATGGGCAAATACAAGTTCAGCAACAGATAAAGAAGAAGCTGCCGGAGTATTAACTACCGCCAGGCCTTTTCCACGTGCATAGTCCACGTCGATATTATCCATTCCTACGCCGCCGCGGCCAATTAGTTTTAAGTTAGGGCAGGCGTCAATTAATTCTTTACGAACTTTCGTTGCACTTCTTACAGTGATTGCATCATAATTCTGTAATGCTTCAACCAGTTTATCCTGTGGTACAGTTTCAGTATCAACCGTGAAACCGGCATCTTCTAATAATTTCTTTCCGATAGGGTCTATTCCATCGTTTGCAAGTATCTTGATCATTAAATATTATTTTTGGTTTTTCTCCTCAAAAATCTGCATTAACTCAATTAATGCGTGTACGCTGGTAATAGGCAAAGCATTGTAAATAGAGGCTCTGAATCCACCTACACTTCTGTGGCCTTTAAGTCCTTCAACACCATTTTCCTCAACAAATTTCAGAAATGGTTTTTCAAGTTCAGGGTTTTCCATTACGAAACAAACGTTCATTCTTGAACGGTCTTCTACCGCACAGGTACCTTTAAACAAAGGATTTCTATCTATTTCTTTATAAAGCGCAGACGCTTTAGCAATATTTTCTTTTTCAATTTCTGCAACGCCACCTTTAGATTTCAACCATCTCAGGTTTAACAGAGATACATATACAGCAAATACCGGAGGTGTATTGAACATCGATCCGTTATCAATATGCTGCTGGTAATTTAACATCGTAGGGATTTTGTTGGTAGTTTTACCTAAAATCGCATCCTTAACGATCACTACAGTAACGCCTGCAGGGCCAATATTTTTCTGTGCTCCGGCATAGATCAGATCGAACTTCGAAACGTCGATCACACGGCTCATGATGTCAGAAGACATATCACAGGCAACGGGAATATTAGTTTCAGGAATATCGAAAATCTCAGTTCCGTAAATAGTATTATTGGAAGTAAAGTGGAAATAAGCACTATCTTCAGGAATAGTATAGTCTTTAGGAATATACGTGAAGTTAGCATCCTTCGACGAAGCAACAATATGGGCATTACCAAAATTCTTCACTTCTTTAATCGCTTTATTTGCCCATACCCCTGTTTCAAGGTAACTTGCGGTTTGTCCTTCGCTCAGCAGGTTCATCGGAACCATTGCAAACTGCAGACTTGCACCTCCCTGTAAAAACAAAACAGAGTAACCTTCCGGCACATTCAACAACTCTTTAACTAGTTTAGCAGCTTCCGTCATAACGGCTTCAAACTCAGGCGTACGGTGCGAAATCTCAAGGATCGATAAACCATCCTTAAAATCCAGTACCGCTTGTGACGCTTGTTTAAAAACTTCCTGAGGTAAAACGCAGGGACCTGCTCCAAAATTATGTTTCATTTTTATTTGCTTTTTATTGGTTGTAAAAGTAATTGTTTTATCCAGATATCACCGGGTTTTAAGAAAAAAATCTACCTACATAATAGATCTTATATAGTAATAGATTGTCCCGGATGGATCCGTTTCATGTCCGAGATAAAGGAAAGCGGCGATGGGGCCGAAAAAACGGCGTTTCCTGCTACCAATACATTTGCACCGGCAGCTAACAGGTTTGCAGCATTGCTGATGCTCACGCCGCCGTCTACCTCAATCAGTAAATCCGGATTGGAAAGATCAGCCATTGCCCGCAGTGCGGCAATTTTCTGGTAAGTATGCTGAATAAACTGCTGACCGCCGAAACCGGGGTTGACAGACATGATCAGCACCATATCCAGGGTGTAGAGGATATCTTTAAGCAGTTCTACAGGAGTATGTGGGTTCAGTGCAACACATGCCTTCGCTCCTGCTTCATGAATAGCCTGCACCGTCTTATGCAGGTGCGGACAAGCTTCATAGTGTACGGTGATGCTGTTAGCACCAGCAGACACGAAACGCTCAATATAATGTTCCGGATTTATAATCATCAGATGCACATCCAGCGGCTTCGTTGCATATTTTTTGACAGCCTCCATCACTGGGAAGCCAAAAGAGATATTAGGCACAAAAACACCATCCATAATATCAACATGAAACCAGTCGGCCTCACTCGAATTAATCATCTCAACATCGCGTTGTAAATTGGCAAAATCAGCAGCAAGCACTGAAGGGGCAATCAGGTGGTTCATTTCGTAAAGTTAAAAAATTAAACTATTTTAAAACAAAAAACCCCGCAAAAAGCGGGGTTCATTTTTCATTCGTTATGCAGGTTTGTTCTGCGTTGCGGCTTCCGGTCTCGGAGGGCGCGGCAGTAAAGCTTTTCTTGAAAGCTTCATTTTTCCTTGCTTATCGATATCCAATAATTTAACCTGGATTCTGTCGCCTTCTTTCAGCACACCATCCATGGTTTCTAAACGTTCATGAGAAATCTCAGAGATATGCAGTAAACCATCTTTACCTGGCATAATCTCTACAAATGCACCAAATGGCATAATAGATTTCACTTTACCGTCGTATGTAGCACCTATGTCCGGTTTAGCGGCAATAGCGTTGATACGTGTAACAGCAGCATCAATAGCAGCTTTATTATCAGCGAAAATTTCAATGATACCTTTGTTGCCAACTTCCTCGATAGAGATAGAAGCACCGGTTTCACGTTGCATTTCCTGGATAATTTTACCGCCTGGGCCGATTACAGCACCTATGAATTCCTTGTCAATAGATAGAGAAACGATACGCGGAGCGTGATCTTTGTAATCTTCACGTGGAGCAGCAATTGTTTTCTTCATCTCATTCAAGATGTGTAAACGTGCTTCGTTAGCTTGTTTAAGGGCAGCTGTTAATACTTCCCATTTCAAACCATTGATTTTTAAGTCCATCTGACAAGCTACGATACCTTTTTCAGTACCTGTAACTTTAAAGTCCATATCACCTAAGTGATCTTCATCACCAAGGATATCCGTAAGGATTGCATATTTACCAGTTTTCTCGTCAGTGATCAATCCCATAGCAATACCTGAAACAGGAGCTGTGATCTTAATACCAGCATCCATCAGTGCCAAAGTACCAGCACAAACAGTAGCCATAGAAGAAGAACCATTAGACTCCAGAATATCAGAAACGATACGGATAGTGTAAGGGTTAGCTTCTAATCCTGGCAATACTTTACGCAATGAGCGCATAGCCAGGTTACCGTGACCGATTTCGCGGCGGCCGGCACATCTGTTCGGACGAACTTCGCCAGTAGAGAAACCAGGGAAGTTATAGTGTAATAAGAATTTGTTGTAACCATTGATGAAAGCACCATCAATCATTTGCTCATCGTCTTTAGAACCTAAAGTAACTGTAGTTAACGATTGAGTTTCACCACGTGTGAACACTGCAGAACCGTGAGCTGAAGGAAGGTAAGAAACCTCAGACCAGATTGGGCGTACAGTACGTACATCACGACCGTCTAAACGCATACCTTCGTCTAAAACAAGGTTACGGATAGCATCATATTGTACATCGTGGAAATATTTTTTAGCAAGGAAGCCTGTTACGTCATCAATACCTTCGCCCAGTGTAGCGATAAAATCCATCAGGATCTCACCGAATTTATCACCGCGTTCAGCTTTTCCAGTCTGGCTTTTTGCTACAGCATATACTTTATCATAAGTAGCTGCAAAAACCTGAGCTCTTAACTCAAGGTTGCTGTCTTCATGAGAGTAAGTACGTTTTACTGTTTTACCTACTAATTCAGCCAGTTCTTTTTGCGCTTTAACCTGGATAACGATTGCTTTGTGGGCGAATTCAATAGCCTCAACCATTTCCTCTTCAGAAATCTCGTCAGCTTCACCTTCAACCATTACGATATCATTTTCAGTACCTGCAACAAGGAATTCCATTGTAGCACGCTCTAAATCACTTACATAAGGGTTAATGATCAGTTTACCATCCACTTTCGCAACACGAACTTCAGAAATTGGTCCGTTGAAAGGGATATCAGAAACAGCGATAGCAGCAGAAGCCGCTAAGCCTGCCAATGAATCCGGCATAATATTTTTATCTGATGAGATAAGTGTGATCATCACTTGTGTATCAGAGTGATAATCTTCAGGGAACATCGGGCGTAAAGCACGGTCAACCAAACGTGAAATTAAAACTTCATAGTCAGATAACCTAGCCTCGCGACGCAAGAAACCACCTGGAATGCGGCCAGCAGCAGCATATTTCTCCTGGTAATCTACAGATAAAGGTAAAAAGTCGACACCGCTTTTTGCACCTACTGTAGATACTACAGTTGCAAGAAGCATGGTATCACCCATTCTTACCACTACAGAACCATCAGCCTGTTTGGCTAATTTACCTGTTTCGATTTCAATTATTCTTCCATCTCCCAGGTCGAACGATTTTTTTATTACATTCATTTAGAAATTGTTGTGGTGTGTTTTCCTCTTTTACACACCTTGTTTATATATATATTATTTTATTTCGCAAAGTAAAAAAGCCATCCTAAAGAATGGCTTTTCCTGATATTATTGCGCTTATTTGCTGTCTCTCGAACCCAAAGGTTTGATAATATCTCTCAAACCTAATGATTTGATGATAGCACGGTAGCGATTGATATCTTTTTTGTATAAGTAAGCCAGGATACCACGGCGTTTACCTACTAATTTTTGAAGAGATAACTGAGTAGAGAAATCTTTACGATTTTTCTTTAAATGCTCTGTTAAGTGCGCGATACGGAACGTAAACAATGCAACTTGACCTTCTGCAGAACCCGTGTTAGTTTCTACTTCGCCGTGTGTTTTAAAAATGTCGGCTTTTACTTCTTTACTTAAATACATTCTTGAATTATACTAAAGTGTATGGATTAATTAATTGAGCGCAAAGATAGATTAAGTTTTTAGTATTTACAAATAGGAATAGTGCTATGATTTAAAATAACAAAATCTTTAATGAGCCAGCATAGGTATAGATGCTGCCCGGTTATACCCCGTTTGTTTCCCTGCCAACTATACCCGTGGTGCACGCTGCTACGGCTTTGTCCCGGCTAAAACCACACAATTTCCATAAACTGAATTCAAAACTTTACTTTTGTAACATGGAAAAGAACGGATACAGCATATTTGAGAGTGAACTGAAGGTACGTCCGGATGATATAGACATGTTTAATCACGTTCATAACAGCAAATATTTCGACTATGTACTTGCAGCACGTTACGACCAGATGGAGCAATTCTATAAGATGCCCATGGAAAGCTTCCTTAGCAGCGGTTTCGGCTGGGTAGTACGCACTGCCCATGTAGACTTTAAACGCGCCCTGGTAATGGGCGATACGATTAAAGTACGGACAGGCATCCTCACTATTAATGAGAAAGGCTGCCGTGTACAGTTTGAAATAGAGAATATACGCACTAAAAAGATAGCATCCGATGGCTGGTTTGATTACGTACTTATAGACATCAGCACTGGCAAAGGCAGCAAGGTAAATGCTGAAATGATCAAAGCTTACAGCATATAAACCAAAGGCGCAACCACAAACAATGAGTGCTAAACAAACAACAACAAACAAAGCAATACGGATTTTCCAACTGCTAAAGCAAGCACTGCAGGGAAAAGAAATGGACTTTACTCAGGGCAGTATGCGCAGGGCGGTTTTACTGTTAGCCATCCCGATGATGCTCGAGATGATCATGGAGTCAGTATTTGCCCTGGTAGACCTTTATTTTGTGGGTCACCTGGAGCATGGCAGCGAAGCTATACAAACTGTAGGTTTAACAGAATCAGTGCTTACCATCATTTATTCCCTAGCCATAGGCATGAGCATGGCCACAACCGCCGTTGTAGCCCGCAGGATTGGTGAAAAAGATCCGGTAGCCGCAGCGAAAGCAGGTATGCAGGCCGTTGTGCTCTCTGTAGTATTTAATCTGATCATCAGCATAGGCGGATTTGTTTATGCAACATCCATACTTAAGCTCATGGGCGCTTCTGAACAAACAGCAGCATTGGGCACCCCTTTTGTTCAAATCATGATGAGCGGCAGTGTCGTGATCATCTTACTCTTCCTCATCAACGGGATTTTTAGGGGTGCGGGCAATGCCGCTATAGCTATGAAAAGTTTGTGGATAGCCAATATTGCCAATATCATCCTTTGTCCGCTGCTCATCAACGGACTCGGTCCTATCCCCGCTTTCGGGTTAACCGGTGCTGCAATGGCCACCACTATCGGGCGGGGTATTGGCGTATGTTATCAGATTTATCATTTGATTAATGGCAAGAGCAGTATTAAAATCAAGTTGTCCTACTTCAGTCCTCATTTGCAGCAGATGCTGGCCTTAATTAAGATCGCTACTCCTGCAATATTTCAGTTCATCATCGCATCCTGCAGCTGGATATTCCTCGCACAGCTAGTGGCCACCACCGGGGGCGACCATGGTTCTGCAGGTTATCAGACCGCATTAAGGCTGATGATGTTTTTTATGCTGCCTGCCTGGGGGCTCAGCAATGCAGCGGCGACATTAGTGGGACAGAATTTAGGGGCAAAAAACATACAGCGCGCCGAAGATTCCGTTTTAAGGACCGCCAAATACATTATGATCTATATGGCCGCGGCGATGGTTATCACCTTTACTGCCGGGCATTATTTCATTTCATTTTTTACAGAAGACGTAATGATCCGGCAGTATGCAGCTAATGCGCTGAACATTATGAGTGCTGGTTTTATTTTCTACGGGCTGGCAATGGTGCTGATCAGTGCTTTTAATGGTGCAGGAGATACCTGGACACCTACCTGGGTAAATTTTTTCGGATTCTGGTGCTTTCAGATTCCTCTGGCATATTTCCTCTCTAAATATCTGGATCTTGGCCCGAAGGGAGTGTTCATTGCCATCCCTGTTGCCGAAACCGGAATTGCTGTTGCCGGGTACTTTTTGTTCAAAAGAGGGAAGTGGAAAACTATTAAAGTCTGATCTATCTGTTTGTCATGGTATAGTATTTGTACTTATACAAATACTATTTAACCAATTGATAAACATTAGCATTATGAAAAACTACTACGCTACTAAATTATCCTTGCCATTGCTCCTACTTATGCTGATACAGGGACAAGCCTTATTTGCTCAGCAAGACACCAGCTATCCAGACCAGGATGGTAAAAATCAGGTTAAGCTAAACGTTACTTCCCTGCTGTTAAAAACCTATGTATTCCAATACGAACGTGCTGTAGGTGAGAAAACCTCCCTGGCACTAGGCTTTAGCTTCATGCCCAAATCCGGTCCACCTTTAAAATCGAAGATCGAGGATATGGTAGATGATCAGGAAACATGGGACAGGGTAAAAGACTACAAGACTTCCAATTTTGCATTTACGCCAGAATTCCGCTATTACCTTGGCAAAGGGGTATTTCATGGCTTTTACATTGCTCCCTTTGCGCGGTTTGCGAAATACAGTGTAGATGTGCCCTTTCATTATTCCTATACCGGGGCTGATAATACTACTATTAATGAAACGCTGCCAATGAATGGCGATATCAATACCTTTACCGGAGGAATACTCTTCGGTGCCCAGTGGAAACTGAGCAAGCTGGTTTATCTGGACTGGTGGATTTTAGGTCCTAATTACGGGACTTCATCAGGGAGCCTGACAGGTGTAAAAAGCCTTAACGACCGCGAGCAAACGGAATTAAGAAATCAGCTGGCTGACCTTGGGCATGATATCCCGCTGGTAGACACTAAGTATACTGTAGATGGTAACGGAGTTAAAGTAGATGTAGATGGCCCATGGGCTGGTGTCAGAGCCGGAGTAAATATTGGATTCAGGTTCTAGCCAGAAAAATACTGCATTCATCATCAATTGAAGCAGCACTCCTATTATCATCATTCATATTTAATATAAAATATACCTGTCTGTAAGACAAATTACAAGGCCCAAGGCGATCATCAACAAAGACTCCTGAAAGTTCAACTACTTACGGAGCTCCTGTTGATAATCGCCTTCTTTGCAAGAGCAGTTAAATATTTTAGCCTATTGTTTCTTTGATCATTTTGGTATAAAAATCATTCAGTTTCATACCCGATGCAGCCACTTGCTGAGGGATAAAACTTGTAGCCGTCTGCCCTGGAATTGTATTGATTTCAATAAAATAGAAGTCAGCCTCATCACCTGTAAGGATAAAATCTATACGTACCACGCCGCGGCAGTTCAACTTTGTATATACAGCCGTTGCGATCTGTTCCACGCGCTTGCGCGTTTCGGGGCGTAATGGTGCCGGAGTAGTCTCCGTAGCTACGCCAGGGGTATATTTAGCTTCAAAATCAAAAAACTCCTTCGCTGTTTCCACTTCTGTAGCAGGCAGTACCGTAACTTTACCGTCCAGCTTCACTACACCTACTGTAAATTCACGGCCTTCAATAAACTCCTCTATCAGCACCTGCGTATCTTCCTTAAAAGCCTTGTCGATTGCCGTCTGCAAATCGTACTGGTTCTTCACTTTGCTCATGCCGATGCTGCTTCCACCATTATTCGGCTTCACAAAATAAGGGAGTCGCAGTGATTGCTTGATATCAGTAACATTGTAAGGTGTATTTTTAAAGATCTGTACAGATTTGGCCACATGCAGTCCTTCGATATCCAGCACGATAGACTTTGTATATCCTTTATTCATGGTAATGGCCGAAGTAAGCGCATCACATGTTGTATAAGGCAGGCCAAGCATATCAAAATAGCCCTGCAACTTACCATCTTCGCCCGGCGAACCATGAATAGCGATAAATACGCCATCAAAGGTAATCTTATGTCCTTTTATAGTCAGGGAAAAATCATTTCTGTCAATCTCAATTTTCACGGAGTCTGCAGGTTCGTAATACCATGTTTGCTGGGTAAGCATTATTTTGTAAACCTCAAACTTGTCTGTATCAAGGTTATGCGCAATAGTTGCTGCACTTTTTACAGATATCACCCACTCACCTGTAGTTCCACCTGTTAATAATGCTATTGTTTTCTTCATCAGAATATGTATAATGTATGTCCCAAAAATATTAAATAGTTCATTGAGATAACATTTAAATTCCGATAAAATATTTTTTTAATCTAAATTTGATGCGGATACATTACCCTTAAGCATTAAAAATGGCCAAATTCATCTCCTATTTAAAAACCAAGTCTTTCAGAAACAACCTTCTCGCTGCCATAATAACGGTAATCGTATTAATAACTACTGCATTTTTCAGTTTAAGATATTATACCAAACATGGACAGGGGCTGAACGTTCCTGCAGTAAAAGGCTTGTCCTTTAATCAGGCCGTTGCCAAACTGGAAGAACTGGGCCTGCGTTACGAAGTAGATTCTGCCTATATTATGGATATGCCACCGGGAACAGTAATTGACCAGGACCCTGAGGCTAATACTTTTGTAAAAGACAACAGGACCATCTACCTGACCATTAACAGAGATCAGGCACCGACCGTAAAATTCCCGGATATCCAGTTTAAATCGTTCATTGAAGCTCAGTCTATACTGGGTGGTTACGGTTTAAAAGTGGGCGACACGGTGTACAAGGCTGATGTGAGCAGAGATGTAGTGTTAGACATTTCCTTCGGCGGACAGGCGATAAAAGCCGGAGACATTGTACCTAAAGGCTCCAGGATAGACCTGCTGCTGGGTGATGGCGGAGGTAATGAAGAAGTAGAGATCCCGAACCTGCTGGGCTTCACCAAAAGTGAGGCGGCCTTCTCCTTGAGGGGTTCCAATCTGAAATTAGGAGAGATAACTTTCGAAGGAGATATTACAGACACTGCAAATGCCGTTATAGTAGCACAAAGTCCTGTTCTTTCAGATAGCGTTACGACGGTAAAAATCGGAACGCCAGTAAACATCACCTTATCAAATAAAAAAACAAACTAGACTTCTATATTTTCCATGACTACCGAAACTGCTAAAAGCACTAAAAATGGTGCAAAGATCGCGTTAATTGTTTTCCTCATCCTGGTTGCCTTTGGTGGGTTTTACGGCTTAAAGCTTTATAAATTATATTTTGCGCCTAACATTACGGGCAATGAAAAATATCTGTACATCAAAACGGGCGCACAGCTTGATGATGTAGTTCAGGAAATAAAAAATAAGAGTTTACTAAAAGATGAAAGCTCATTTACCGAGGCTGCTGCCAAGATGGAACTGGCACTCCACCTGAAACCGGGACGTTACAGGCTGAAAAAAGGGATGAATAACCGCAGCCTGATCAATACTATTAAATCCGGTAATCAGGAACCAGTAAAGATCAAATTCCAGAACATCAGGAAAAAAGAAAACTTTGCAGCTTATTTATCGAAGAGCCTGGAAGCGGATTCCGTATCCTTCTTAAAAGTGCTGGATTCTGCTGCTTTAGTAGAAAAATATGGGTTTACAACAGATAACATCTATACGATGTTTATCCCTAATACCTATGAGATGTACTGGAATACCACTCCTATTGAATTTTTCGACAGGATGCAGAAAGAGTTTACTAAATTCTGGACTCCAGCGCGTAAGCAGAAAGCTGCTGCATTGAACTTAACCCCGCAGCAGGTAATTGTACTGGCTTCAATCGTTGATGGTGAGGCTATATATGACAAGGAAATGCCTATCATCGCAGGTCTGTACCTGAACCGCTTAAACCGCGGGATCTTATTACAGGCTGATCCGACAGTAATTTTTGCAAACGACGACTTTACCGTAAAAAGGGTGACTAATGCTTTGCTTAGGGTAGACTCGAAATACAATACTTACAAATATGCCGGATTGCCTCCGGGACCGATCATGATGCCGAGCATCAATGCTATAGATGCCGTATTGAACAGGGAGAAGAACAACTACATTTATATGTGTGCCAAGGAGGATTTCTCCGGCTATCATGCATTTGCAGAGAATAAAGCGCAGCACGAGATCAATGCCAATAAATACAGGGCTGCGCTCAACAAGCGAAATATTTTCAGATAACATGTATACATATAGCACAAAGATCAGAGTAAGATACAGTGAAACAGACAAAATGGGATTCGTTTATAACGGAAACTATGCGCAGTATTATGAGGTAGGCCGTGTGGAGATGCTGCGTAGCCTGGGGATGACTTATGGCATGATGGAAGAGTATGGTGTAATGATGCCCCTGGTAGAGATGAACAGCAAATTCATCAAGCCTGCTTTCTATGATCAGGAAATCACTATTAAAACGACGGTAAAAGATCTGCCTGGTGCGCGTATTGTATTTGCATATGAATTGTATAATGAAGATGAGGAGTTGATCAATACGGGATCGACTACGCTGGCTTTTATCAATATTGAAAGAAGAAGGCCGTGTGCACCGCCGAAGTATTTCATGGACAGAATAAGACATTTTTTTATTTAATAGCTGTTGTGGCTTTATATTTGATGAAACTATTATGACATTGCATTGTTAACAGGGCATGCATGGCATCATTTTCCATTAGATAGAATTAATGAACTGGGTACATCATCAACTTTTAAAAATAAGGCTCTACTGCTTATTTATAGACTGGACAAAAGTTTATGTGCTGCCTGGATTTAGTCCACTCCCTTTATATACTGTAGGCGTATTTTTCTTTAAAGAGATAGGTAAAGATTCGCTGGCTAATAAAGCTTCATCGCTTGCTTATAATTTTATGCTGGCTATATTTCCGGGAATCATCTTTTTATTTACGCTGATCCCTTTTATTCCGAAGCGGATAGGTTTCCAGGATCAGCTGCTGGTTCTGCTGCACCTTATTCTTCCTTCGCAGGCTTTCCAGGCTTTTGAAACTACGCTGGAGGAGATTATTAAGATACAAAACGGAAAGTTATTATCCTTCGGTATCCTCTTGTCTGTGTTCTTTGCCACTAATGGCGTCCACAACCTCATGAAAGCGTTTAACAAGTCGTCTATGATCGTTGAGAAGAGAAGCTGGCTTAAACAGCGTTTTATAGCTTTGGTTTTAACGTTTATTATCGCGTTTTCTCTTATTTTAACGATTGCGGCGATGACTGTCGGTGAGGTGGCGCTGAATTATATCGACAGGGGCTTACATCTTAAAGGGAATTTTATATCCTACGTAATCGATTTGTCGCGATGGGGATTGCTGGGAATCCTTTATTTTGTAACTATTTCTATTTTATACCGCTATGGTCCTTCGAATGCAAAGAAGTGGCGTTTTTTTAGTGCGGGTTCATGGCTGGCTACAATCCTTGCTTTCCTGACGATCTGGGGCTTTTCTTTTTATATTAACCACTTCGGTTCGTATAATAAGGTATATGGATCTATCGGTACGCTGATCGTAATCATGATCTGGCTATACCTGAATTCATTCATACTTTTACTGGGTTTTGAGCTAAATGCGAGTGTCGACTTGTCGAAACGGAGTATCAAGATCATCCGACAGCCCTTTAATTTATTCAAAAAAGTGCCTTTAGAGGGCGGAAATTCGGTTAAATAAAAGTTTTTCTATCTCTGTTTTAACTGGTTATAACTTTTCTGTTAAAAAATCAACATCATTATTTGCAGAATCAAAGGGTATTTGTACTTTTGTCGCGGAGAGTTGGCAGAGTGGTCGATTGCGGCAGTCTTGAAAACTGTTGACTTGTAACAGGGTCCGCGGGTTCGAATCCCCCACTCTCCGCCAAAAAGGCCTCAAAAACCTCAAAAAGCCCGTAAATTAAGT